>NZ_KQ961026.1:0-74941 GCF_001562555.1 Agrobacterium bohemicum | reverse complement strand
GGATGCGGCGCGTCGTCAGCAGATTGGTGGGGAAGAACTTGATATCTCCTTTCAACTGGCGGACGGCCAATGGCTAACGCAGCACGTACGCGGTGGTGATCGGCCCCAAACAGACGTGGTTGATGATACATTAGCAGAATAGCGTTCCAGGAATTTTATGGGTTTTACCGGAGCGTTTCATACAATTGTCCGCGCATCCGGTGGCATCAGTCACAGCTTGCCGATCGATGTGTAGAGTGCGAAACTGGACCTGATGCTGATATCCCTTTCCAACATAGCCAAGTCTTACACTACACCGGAGGGACAGGTCGAAGTCTTGAAGGACATCGACCTGTCTGTAACGAGTGGCCAGAGTGTTGCTTTGACGGGCGAGTCGGGTAGCGGAAAAAGCACGCTTCTCCATCTCGCAGGTGGTCTCGACAGGCCGGACCGTGGTCGCATTCTGATGAACGACCGCGATATCACCGCTCTGGATGAGCTCGGGCGCGCGGAATATCGGCGCACCGAGGTGGGATTAATTTTTCAGCAATTCAACCTTATTCCCTCACTGGATGTGGCAGCCAATGTTGCATTTCACGCAAAACTCGCTGGTCGGTTCGATGCTGCCTGGCAAAGAGAGTTGATCGGGCAACTTGGTCTCGACGCACTGACGCACAGATATCCCGAGCAGTTGTCAGGCGGGCAGCAGCAACGTGTTGCCATCGCTCGGACGCTGGCAGCAACGCCGCCGCTCGTATTGGCAGATGAGCCTACCGGTAATCTGGATGAGTCCACGGGTGATGCTGTGCTTGATCTGATGTTGTCGCTAAGCCGAACTGCGGGCTGCGCACTTCTGCTGGTCACGCATTCCATGCGGCTCGCGGATAAGCTGGATCGTAAGGTCCTTTTGCGCAACGGAAAAATCGTCGCATGAACAGGGCGACTTTTCTCGTCCTGATTTCCTACTGGCGATATCGCCCGCTTCAGCTTGTAACATTGGTCCTTGGCATCGCTCTGGCGACTGCCTTGTGGTCCGGCGTTCAGGCTATCAATGCCGAAGCGCGGGCAAGTTATGCGCGCTCCGCTGCCATTCTGGAACAAAGCGGCCTTTCACAACTCGTCGCGAAAAATGGTGATGGAATACCGCTGGCGAGCTTCGCCAGACTGCGACGCGCCGGGTGGAATGTTTCACCGGTGATTGAGGGCGATCACCGTTTCGGTTCGGTCCGCATCAGGCTTGTCGGGATTGATCTCCTGTCCATGCCCAGTGAAGGCCGAGTGGTGACGATTTCAGGTTCGTCCGAGCTGGTGGATTTTATCGGCGGGACGAATCTGCTTGTCGTCTCACCAGCCACAGCGACTCGTCTGGCCGGTGTGGACGGAATACGATTGAAAATTTCAGATGATATTCCGGATGGTGCTGCATTTGCAGATATCGGTGTTGCGGATCGATTGCTGGAGAAAAACGGAGTTCTCAGCAGACTTGTGATAGCGTCCACACAAAGGCAAGGCCTGTCATCGCTGGAAACGATTGCGCCTGAACTCCAGTTGGTAACCACAGAACGGCCAGATATGGCGCGGCTCACGGACAGTTTCCACCTTAATCTGACGGCCTTCGGTTTCCTCGCATTTATCGTCGGCCTGTTCATCGTCTACTCTGCAACGGGCCTTTCGTTCGAGCAGCGCCGAGCCACATTCCGCACTGTGCGCTGTCTAGGTGTTTCACTGCGGGCGCTGACGATAATGTTGGTCGTTGAAATCATGGCTCTTGCTTTCATCTCCGGCGTCATCGGCGTGGTCCTCGGCTACGTCATGGCATCGATGCTGCTGCCGGGTGTTGCGGCGACGCTCCGTGGGCTTTACGGCGCAGAGGTCACAGGCAGCCTGTCTCTCAGGCCACAATGGTGGCTGGCCGGAATGAGTATGGCGTTGGCGGGAACAGCAATATCTTCGGCGCAGAGCCTCTGGCGGGTACGTCAGATGCCCATTCTGGCTGGCGCTCAACCCCAGGCCTGGGCACTGGCATCGAAAACAGGATTGAAGGTTCAGTCTCTTGCCGGGGCCGCGCTGTTGATTATGTCCGTTGCTCTGGCTCTGGCAGGTACTGGTCTGGTGTCCGGCTTCATCGTGTTGGGCACTCTTCTGCTCGGTTTTGCCCTTCTGCTTCCAGCCGTCCTGTCCACAATTCTGCGTCTCGCTGAGCGGCGGGCGGGAGGCGCCATGACGGAATGGTTCTGGGCGGATACGCGGCTGCAATTGCCCGGGCTGTCGCTCGCGCTCATGGCCCTTCTTCTGGCGTTATCGGCCAATGTCGGGGTCGGCACGATGGTGTCGAGTTTCCGCACCACCTTCGTTGGTTGGCTCGATCAGCGCCTGGTTGCGGAACTCTACGTCACCGCGCGTGACGAGACGGAAGCTGCCCGGCTCCGGCAATGGTTGCCCTCCCACGCTGATGCCGTGCTGCCAATCTGGAGTACGCAGGGTAATATCCTGGGAAACGAACTGCAGATCACAGGTGTGGCCGATCATTCGACCTACCGGGATCATTGGCCACTCATAGAACGGTCGCCCGACACCTGGGATATGGTCGCGCAGGGGCGAGGTGCTTTGATCAACGAGCAGCTATGGCGCGAAAAAGGCGTCCAACTCGGCCAGAACATCACATTGCCCGATGGATGGATGGTTACCGTATCAGGCGTTTACTCCGATTATGGAAATCCAAAAGGACAGGTGATGGTTGGCGCGGATGCCCTTCTCCGTCATTATCCCGACATTCCTAAACTTAGATATGGAGTGCGCGTGGACCCACGGCGAGCACCAGAGCTCAAACGTCAGATCGTGGAAGAACTGGCTATTCCGGCAAGCAATGTCGTGGATCAGGCTTCCATCAAGCAACAATCACGCGCCGTGTTCGAGCAGACTTTCACCGTCACTGCCGCCCTGAATGTGCTCACCCTTGCTGTGGCAGGCTTTGCAATGTTCGCCAGCCTTTTGACCCTTTCCGGTATCAGGCTGCCGCAGCTTGCCCCCGTGTGGGCCATGGGTATACGTCGCAGAAATCTTGCTTTGATGGAGATTTTGAGAACGCTCGCTCTCTGGTTCCTGACCTTCGTCTTTGCCGTTCCAGTCGGGCTTGCGCTCGCCTGGGTGTTGCTTGTCATCGTCAATGTTGAGGCCTTCGGTTGGAGATTGCCGATGATGATCTTCCCTAGTGACTGGTTGAGACTTGGCGCAATAGCGCTGGTCGCGGCGACACTTTCCGTTTTGCTGCCTGTCATCAGGCTGGCGACGATCAATCCCTCCGACTTGCTTCGGGTATTTGCCAATGAACGCTAGGCACTTCGCTTCTCTCGCTCTGTTATCGATGCTGATCTGTCTTCCCGGCGGCGTTCGGGCTCAGGGATTTGCAGGTCTGGGGTCGGATGCCGAAGGGTTTCAGATACCCAAACGCGGCACGATGCTGTCCTTTCCCCGGGACCATGGACCGCACTCCGATTTCAGGATTGAGTGGTGGTACGTCACTGCAAATCTTCAAACGGAGGATGGCACCCCTTTGGGTGCTCAATGGACCCTGTTTCGTTCGGCGCTTGCGCCGGGTGAAGAAAGCGGCTGGTCCAGCCGACAGATATGGCTGGGACATGCGGCGATCACAACTGCACAGCATCATTACGTAGCGGAACGGCTGGCTAGAGGCGGGGTGGGGCAGGCTGGCGTTACCGCCAGCCCTTTCGAAGCATGGGTCGATGATTGGCGCATGACGTCCTTGCCACCCGATAGAGGAGACCAACTGGATAATGTCGAGCTGGGCGCTAGCGGCCAGGACTTCGGCTATCAGTTGAATCTATCCGCTAGCGGGCCGCTGGTCTTGCAGGGTGATCGTGGATATTCGGTGAAATCATTGGCGGGGCAGGCGAGTTATTACTATTCCCAGCCGTTTTATAAGGTGAGCGGAACGGTCACCATGGGCGGGGCACCGGTCAAGGTCAGCGGTAAAGCCTGGCTTGATAGGGAATGGTCTTCGCAGCCGCTCGCGTCAGATCAGACGGGCTGGGACTGGTTTTCACTGCATCTTGCCTCTGGAGAAAAGCTAATGGCTTTTCGCCTCCGAGACAGCGGCGGAGGCTATATCTCGGCAAACTGGATATCGAACGACGGAAAAACGACGCCGCTCTCTGGAGATGACGTCTCTCTTGAGCCGTTGCGACAAGCAAAGGTCGATGGCAAAGACATACCTGTAACCTGGCGAGTTCGAATTCCCAGCAAGGGGCTGGATATCACCACCAATGCGCTGAATGATCAGGCATGGATGGCGACCTCCACATCCTATTGGGAGGGGCCGATCTCCTTCACAGGAAGCACCACCGGCGTTGGCTATCTGGAAATGACCGGATATTGAAAACGCACGTGACCCGATCGCAGAATGCGGTCAGGCCAGAGCCCCCCGTTAGCGATGCGAGATCAAGCGTCGATATTCCGCTTCCGGTATTCCGTAAGAATCCCCGGCTGTTTCCTCGAGAATCCTGCGGTCTCTGACGGTAATCAGCGCACGTTCTGCCTTAATGGCCAGATTACCCTCCAGCTTATGCAGGGCATCTGTGACGCTCGGCCGTCTTACACCCAGCATAACAGCCAGAAAATCATGTGTCAGGGGAAGTTCGTCACCGAGACGGTCCTGGCACATCAGAAGCCAGCGGGCGAGCCGCTGCTCCACGCCGTATCGCCCGTCTGCCAGCGCCGTCGCTGCGATCTGGATCATGAACACATGTGCGTATCGCAGAAGAAGCTCGCGAAGCGTGCGACTGTCATCCATGAGCCCGACAAGGTCAGGCGAAGCGATCCTGAGTGCTTTACCTCCAGCCTGCATGAACGCCTTGTGAGGGCTGGAGTCTACACCCAGTAATACAGGCACGCCAGAACAGCCGTCGTTACCTATACACCCCACCTCGATTGATTTGCTGGCTACGACGACCTCTGAGGAAAGCCCACTCTCGAAAAAGTAGACATGCTTGATTGGCTCGTAGCTTTCGAACAACGACGCTTCCTGCTCCAAAGCAACAGGTTCGAGATGGGGTCGCACAAGATCGATGTCTTCTGCGGACAGAGTTTTAAGCAAACCATTATTGGTCCAGGTCAATGGGGCACCCTTTCTTGATGTCGGTAAGGCATGATGCGGCGGCAAAGCAGAGTTCAAAGCGACCTCTCATTTCCGCGGCATGTCAGAATTCGATGAAACTTTAGCAAGTGCCGATGGTTCGAAGTGAAATCGGAGATTTGAGATGCGCTATTACTTTCACGTCCGTACCCATGGAAAACTGGCAAGAGATCCAGAAGGCGCGGAGTTCGAAACACTCGAAGCGGCATGTGATGAGGCCTTTCATGCTGCCCGTGAAATTCTGGCTGAACGTTTGGCACAGGGCGAGGTTATCGACGGAGAAATCTTTGAGATTACCACCGAAAACGGTGATATCGTCGGAACCGTTCCATTCCGGACGGCCGTGAGAATGGGATGAGGAAAAGGGTCTGCGAGAAAAATAAAGAGCAACCTGCTTATTACCTTTGTAATCCAAGGATTTTCCATACCAAAAATACCCCATTCTCTTGGCGGCACTTACTCTAAATCACCGTGGATGCAAGTATATTAGACAGATCGTACGCTAGCGTACTGTTGTGCCTTTTATCGGAACGATGACGGTTTCTACGACTTGATCTACCTCTAGCAAGGAGATCAAGCATGTCCTCAGACTTAAAGATTCAGCAGGAAATTGTCGCTCTTATCCCAGCACTTCAAAAGTTCGCATGGCGTTTTCATCGCACGCAGACCGATGTGGATGACCTTGTTCAGGAAACGCTGCTCAAGGCTCTCAAAGCGATGCACTCCTTTACGCCCGGTACCAGTCTAAAATCCTGGATGTTTACGATCATGCGCAATGCGCATCACACCGCCTACCAGAAAAGCAAGCGCACGACGGTTGGGACTGACAACATGGAGCATCGCATTCCCGCAGCGCCATTTCCACAGGAGTGGGCCGTGCGCAAGATCGAATATGATCGTGCGTTGAAAGCAATGCCGACCGTTTATCGTCACGTCTTTCATCTCGTTATCGAGGATGGCAAAGCTTATGACGATGCTGCAAGTGAATGCAAAATCTCGGTTGGAACCGTCAAGAGCCGTGTTAACCGGGCCAAGCATTTTCTCGCCAACCACATGGGCGACACCATGTCTACCGTTGCAGCCATCTGACCTTCAACAGAATACTAAAAGCGATATCTTTTAACCCGGTAATCTTTTTGCCGGGTTTTGCTTTGTTTTTCCTAGCAAACGCCTTTGCTGAAAATGAAGCACCCATACGGCCCGGGGTCTGATGTTCTGACGATTGCGAAGGACTTCTTGGCGGCCTCGTAAAACGCAAACCGTTCCAGCGGCTCTATCAGTACCGCGCGGCCTTCGGAACGATCGACCACGGCTTGCATAGCCGCAAAAATCGGAACCTGACCTTCGGGGTCGCCGACCACCTGCATGCGTTTAACCGGTGCATCGACGAATGTGTCTAGCGGAAAAAGCGTCAGTATCGCTTCCGCTGCACGCGTAAGCCCGCAGCCGGAAACATCGATCAGGCGACCGTATGTCGTTTGTTTGGCAATGGTCTGGGCGGGATGGTTGATGTCGCACAAGACCAATTGATCGCCATGGCCCATCAACATAAGGGCATAAAGAAGCTCTGCATTTAAGGCCGGATCTATTCCTTTAAGCATCTCACATGCCTTCCCAATTTTTCTTCACGAATTGTGAACTTTTTGTAATGTAGTGGATCCTTGCGCAACAGAGAGGCCACATCTTAGATGGCCGCCGCTCTATTTCAACTGTTTTTATTCGTAAAATCGCGATTATTCCGAGATGGGAGAGCGAGGGTCCAAAATATTTAACAAACTCGGGAAGATGTAATTTACAATAAGATATAATTGTGTGAAGTTCGGGTATCGGACGATATCCTCCCGGGATAACGACATGGCGGCGGGTGCAGCAAGTTGTTGTATCCGCCGCATAAACGGGGGTGATGTCCGTGTCGCGAGGAGTATGCGACGCTCTGGGAGGAGAAGAACTTTTGGCATCGATGAATATCGTCAATGTCGGAAAAGCCTATGGCAGCCTGACGGTTATCCATGGCGTTTCCGTTGAGATACCCGACGGCGAATTCGTCGTTCTGGTCGGCCCGTCGGGCTGCGGAAAATCGACGCTGCTGCGCATGGTCGCGGGTCTCGAACCGATTACTTTTGGTGATATCCAGATCGACGGCAAGGTGGTCAACGACCTGCCACCGAAGGACCGTGATATAGCGATGGTCTTCCAGAGCTATGCCCTTTATCCGCATAAGACGGTGGCGGAAAATATGGGTTTCGCGCTCAAAATGCGGGGCGAGACGAAAGCCGATATCGATGCCCGGGTCCGCAAAGCCGCCGAAATTCTCGATCTCGTTCCCTATCTTGCCCGCTACCCTCGCCAGCTCTCGGGCGGCCAGCGCCAGCGCGTGGCGATGGGACGCGCCATCGTGCGTGATCCCAAGGTCTTCCTGTTCGATGAACCGCTCTCCAATCTCGATGCCAAGCTGCGTGTACAGATGCGCGCGGAAATCAAGGAATTGCAGCGGCGGCTGGCCACGACCATGATTTACGTAACGCATGATCAGGTCGAAGCCATGACCATGGCGGACCGTATCGTTGTGTTGCGCGATGGACGGGTCGAGCAGATTGGCTCGCCTCTGACGCTCTACGATAAGCCCGCCAACACATTCGTTGCCGGTTTCATCGGATCTCCATCCATGAACCTCATCAAGGGTCATATCCGTAGCGGCGGAGAGCCTTATTTCGAAACCGATGAGGGCATCCGTCTGCCGCTTGTCCGCGCACCTGCTGGTTCCGATGGTCAATCCGCATTTTACGGCATCAGGCCAGAGCATTTCGCGCTCGGCGGTCCCGTCAACGCGCAAGTCACTGTCGTGGAATCGACCGGCTCGGAAACACAGGTCTTTGCGAAACTCGGGCAGCAGAAGATCATCGGCGTGTTTCGTGACCGGGTGGAAGAACCCTCGGGTGGCACCATTGCAATGACGCCGAATGCCGAATTGGTCCATCTGTTCGATGGCGAAAGCGGGCAGCGGCTGGAATGAATTCTACCTGACGCTTTGAGGAGATAGCGTCAGCAACCACAAAAGTGGCGTATCAATAACGGGAGGAGAACCACATGAAAGTCAGTGATTTCGAAAGAATGATGGCGATTGGGCTGAGCCGCCGCGCCATTTTGAAAACCGGCGCGAGCCTCGGTGCAGTGGCTGCGTCCGGTAGCATGCTCGGCCCGATTGGATCGGCCTTCGCTCAGGATGCATCCTTGCGTACCCAGATTTTGCAGGTGCCGGGTGTGGGCAAGGGCTCACCAACGGATGCCGACTGGCAAAAAGTCGGTGAGATGTGCCTTGAGGCCACCAAGAAGAGCGTGAAGCAGGGCGAGTTTGCTGGTGTCGAACTTTCCTTCATGGGCCTAAACAACCAGAACCTCCACAACGTCCTGTTCCGCGGCTTCCTCAAGCCTTGGGAAGACTACACCGGCGCCAAGATCACCTGGATCGATCTGGCGCAGGCCGACTACAATCCGCGCCTCCAGCAGGCAATCGCCACCGGCACAGTCGATTTCGACCTTCTCGAAATGGGCGCGCCATTCGAAGGCGATGTTTGCGGCAAGGGGCTGGCATCGGAAATGCCGGATTGGGTCAAGACCCAGATCGATATGGACGATTACGTCGATTACCTGAAAGCGCCCGTCGGTACCTGGGATGGCAAGACCTACCGTGTGTCCGTCGATGGCGATTGCCACAACTTCAACTATCGTACCGATTACTTCACCGATGCCGATTTGGCGAAGGCCTGGAAGGACGAAGGCCATGAAGGCGATTGGGCCGTGCCGAGAACTTGGCAGAAGGTGCAGGAAGTCACTAAGTTCCTCAAGGGTAAGAAAATTGGTGGCACCGATGCCATCGGCTATCTCGATTCGCCAAAGGCATGGGGTGGTTTCGGGTTCTACTTCCTCGGCAGCCGCGCAACGGCTTATGCCAAGCACCCCGACGACAAGGCCTGGTTGTTCGATACCGACACCATGAAGCCACGAATCAACAACCCAGCCTGGGTTCGTGCCATTCAGGATGTGATCGACGCGCTGCCATCTGAAGCGGGCGACCAGCTGAACGCCGATCCCGGCACGGCAGCTTTCCAGCAATTTCTGGCTGGCACCGGATCGATGGTGTCGTGGTGGGGTGATGTCGGTGCAGCTGCACGCACCAGCGATACCTCTGTTATCGGCGACAGCATCGGCTTTGATATTTTGCCTGGCTCTGACGATGTCTACAATTCCAAGACCGGCACATGGGACAAACTTGCCAGCGGCCCCAACTTTGCGCCCAACATGGCCTATCTCGGTTGGGGTGTTTATGTCATGGCCCGTGTCGACAGCGACGAGAAAAAGAAGAAAGCGGCCTGGAGTGCTGCAGCCCATCTCGGCGGCAAGGATTTGGCGTTGTGGACTGCTGCCTATCCATCCGGCTTCCAGTGCTATCGCAAAAGCCAGTTCGATATCAAGGAATGGGTAACGGCCGGGTATGACGAGGCGTTTATCTCGAGCTATCTCGCTTCCCAGTCCAACTCCTACAACCACCCCAATGCCGCCATCGAGCCACGCATACCGGGTATCTTCCAGTATTACAGTGTGGCGGAAGATGAACTGGCCAAGGTGTTTGCCGGACAGGCCAGTGCGCAGGAAGGGGCAGATGCTATCGCCGCAGCCTGGGAAAAGGTCACCGACCAGCTTGGTCGCGAAAAGCAGATCGCGCTTTACAAGGCTTCACTCGGAGCTTGATGCCTAAACCGATAGTCTCAGGCGGTCCAGCATTGTACCGCCTGAGCAACGACCGTTTGAATACGGCTTTCCAGCCTCGAGGTTGCCCATGTCGCATACGATCACGCCAACTTTGCAGCCCGTCGAACAGACCACCGTTCAACGGAGCGCCGCCAAGCGCGGCAAGCTTTTGCTGTTGGCCGCGACCGTTCTTATGTTTGTTGTCCTTGCTCTCCAGATATCGGATGCGGCGGGCTTTACCGCGTTTGGTTTCATCAGTTGGCGGCCGCTGCTGTTTGCCTATGTCATATGGGCTGTGGCGCTATGCGCCGCACAGGTGATGATCCGAGGGGAAGCGGGCCAGCGCGCGGCCTTCGTGCTCCCCGCCGTTCTCTTCACCGTCGCCATGGTCGTGTTTCCCACGGTATTTGGCCTCTATATCGCCTTTACTGACTGGAACCTCAGCGCCGCTGCCGGTCGTCGTTTCAACGGTCTGGATAATCTGCGCACCCTCTTTGCAGATCGTTATTTCTGGAACGCATTGCTGAACATGGTCTATTACGTTCTGTCGGTGCTGGTGCAATACGCCATTGCCTTCGGGCTGGCATTGCTTCTCAACGCTGAGATCAAGGCGCGCAAATTCTTCCGCGTCGCCTTCCTGTTACCGCTGATGCTCAGCCCGGTGGCCGTGAGCTGGATGATCGGCAAGTCGTTGATGGAGTATCGCTTCGGCCCGGCGGCTACGCTTGCGCGTTATCTCGGCTGGGACAATCCGGCATTCTTCTCGACACCATGGCTTGCCCGTTCATCGATCATTGCGATGGATGCCTGGGTGTCCATTCCCTTCATGATGATCCTGCTGCTTGCAGGCCTTCAGGCTTTGCCTTCCGAAATCAAGGAAGCCGCGAAAGTGGATGGTGCTTCGGGCTGGCAGAGCTTCAAGGAAATCACTTTTCCGCTCATGCTGCCTGTCAGCATCACCGTCATCATCCTGCGCATCATCTTTCAGCTGAAACTCGCCGATATCGTGATCAACGTTACCGCTGGCGGGCCAGGGGGCGCGACGGACACGGTGTCCAGCTTCATCTTCCGCGAATACCGGGACCGCTCGAATGTCGGTTACGGCACCATGCTGGCGGAGTTTTATCTCGTCATCATCATCATTTTCGTCGCGCTCATCCTCAAAGGGGCGAGCCGATGGATGCAACGCGACAATTGAGGCTGGACCCAATGGCAACACATGTTGAGATATCCACCACGCAGCCAAGCTTGTGGTCCCGCCGTCCGCAGTTTCTGACCAAAAGCCTGCTGATCTATGCGGCGCTGGTATTCTGGGCCTTTGTCTCGCTGTTTCCGATTTACTGGACGATCACGACGTCCTTCAAGACGGCTGTCAACGTCACCCAGGGACATCTTATTCCCTTCGTTGACTTCACACCGGACTGGAAGGGTTGGCGCTCGCTGGGGCTATCGCCGGATACGATTTTTGTTCAATCGACTGTCCGTGACGAGTTCGTCCGGCGTTTTTTCAACAGCATCGTCGCTTCTGCCGGCGCTTCGTTCCTCGCCGTTGTCATCGGCTCTCTTGCAGCTTACGGCCTTAGCCGCTTCTCCTATAAATTCCTCTGGATGAAGAACAAGGATATCTCCTTCTTCTTTCTGTCGCAGCTTATCCTGCCACCCGTCGTTTTGGCCATGCCATTTCTAGTACTCTACAAGCACCTCATGTTGCTCGATACTCTGGTCGGCCTCATCCTCGTTTATACGCTGATGGTGCTTCCCATCGTCATCTGGATCATGCGTGACCAGTTCGACACTATTCCCGTGGAACTGGAGCAGGCGGCGCTGGTTGATGGTTGCTCGATCTGGGGTGCATTCATGCGTATCGTTCTGCCCATCGCGCTCCCAGGTATGGTCGCGGCCTTCATCCTCTCGGTGATTCTATGCTGGAACGAGTATTTCTTCGCAGCACTCCTTACGAGTTCGAATGCGAAGACATTGCCGGTGATGGTAGCAAGCCAGACAGGCTCGCAAGGCATCAACTGGTGGTCCATGGCGGCCATCGCAACCGCAGCCATCATGCCGCTGGTGCTGGTCGGCATCTTCCTTGAACGTTACATCGTGAAGGGTCTGACGGCCGGGGCGGTCAAATAAACGACGTTAATGAGAAGACAATGCTCGATACAGCGTTGAACGCCAGCATTTTGCCTGGTTGAAAAGTTTGAGGTTTACCATGAAGTCTGGAGTTTCCATTCTCGGAATTTTCGTTGCCGATACCGCCTATCTTGCTCCGCGCATGCCAGCCGTCGGCGAGACGATTACCGGAAGCGGCTTTTCCGTTGGGCCAGGAGGCAAGGGTTCCAATCAGGCGGTCGCTGCTGCGCGCGCTGGTGCCGAGGTTTCCTTCATCTCCAAGATTGGTCGTGACACATTCGGTGACCTCGCGCTGAAAACATATGAGCAGGCTGGTGTAACGACCAATCTGACGATCATGGATGATCAGCCGACAGGCGCAGCCTTCATATACGTCAATGACAGCACGGGCGATAATGCCATCATCGTCTATGCGGGGGCCGCAGGCACGATCGATGTCAGCGATGTCGAGGCGGCGCGGGAGACCATCGAGAAATCGGCGGTGTTCGTGACTCAGTTGGAGCAGCCCGCGCAGGCGGCACAGCACGCGCTTCAAATCGCCCGCAACGCCGGTGTCAAAACGATATTCAACCCCGCGCCAGCCGAGCCCTTTCCGGCGGAAATCTATCGCCTCTGCGACTTTATCATTCCGAACGAGACGGAGGCCGCAGCCCTGGTCGGCTTTCCCATAGATACCATTGACGATGCCCAGCGCGCCGGTGATGAGTTCCTGTCTCGCGGTGTCGGCGTCGCAATCATCACGCTAGGTGGTCGCGGTGTGTTGTTTCATGCGCGAGGGCAGTCCGTTCATTTGCCTGCTTTCTCATGCGGTCCTACCTTGGACACGACGGGCGCTGGCGATGCTTTCGTGGGTGGCTTTGCAGCAGCATTGTCACGAGGAACCGGGCCGTGCCAAGCCGCGCGGTTTGGCTGTGCGACAGCCGGTATCGCCGTGACACGACGTGGTACAGCGCCTGCAATGCCGATGCTTGCCGAAATAGAGGCCGTCATGGCGCGCTGACGCCATGGGATTGTCGTCTGTTCTGACGGCAAGACTCGAGGCTCATTTCACATCTTGTCATCAATAGCTGCTGGAACCTCGGCGGCCCTTCTCCGCATGCCTCTGTGTTGTGCAGCGGACTCGAAAAAACACCGATTTGATGCGTCGCACAACATATATAGCTTTACAAAATAAAATTAATTTGTGAAGTTACGTTCACAACGACGGAAGTGAGCTAGATCTGTGACCCAATTGAAATTCGCCACCCGACTGAATTCCTTCGCCTCGAAGCCGGCTGCCGAGTGGCCTGACCTATCCGGCAAGCCGACAATGCTGCAGATGGCAAAGCGCGCTGCAAAGGTGCAGGGTCTGACTGATCTCGACCTTAACTACCCTGACCATGTAGCCGAAGATCCTGCACTTCTCGCGCGTCAGATCGGAGATTTGGGCTTGGCAATTAACGGTTTTGCCATGCGCTACTACACCAATCCTGCCTTTAAGATTGGTGCCTTTACCAACCCGGATGCTGCTGTCAGACGCGAAGCGATCGACTTGACGAAAAAGGGCATTGATGCCGCGCGTGCCGCTGGCAGCAATCTGATGACCCTGTGGCTTGGCCAGGATGGTTTCGATTATGCCTTCCAGGCTGATTACCACACTCTGTGGCAACACGAAATTGATGGTATTCGTGAAGTGTGTGCGCATGATCCCGATTGCCTTGTCAGCATCGAATACAAGCCAAACGAGCCTCGCTCCTACAGCCTGATGCCCGATTGTGCGACGACACTTCTGGCAATCAAAGACGTCGATATGCCCAATCTCGGCGTCACGCTGGACTTCGCGCATGTGCTTTATGCCGACGAGCAGCCCGCTTTTGCAGCGGCCCTGATCGCCCGTTACAGCCGCGTCCTCGGTGTTCATTTGAACGATGGTTATGCCAAGCGTGATGATGGCCTGATGGTCGGTGCTGTCCACACGCAGCAAACCATCGAGCTTCTGCGTCAGATCCGTAAAGACGGCTACGATGGCGCCATCTACTTCGACACGTTCCCGGATATGACTGGCCTAGACCCCGTTCACGAATGCGAGGTCAATATCCAGACCGTCAAGCGGATGTTGAAAATCGTGGATCGCATCGAGCAGGACAATCGCCTGTCCGGTGCCGTGGAGCGGCAGGATGCCGTTTCCGCCCAAGCCGTCATTCAGGAGCTTATGCTCGGCTGAAGCAAGACCGCTGACATTCTCGAAATCTGAACCTTTTACCAAAGGCATGCCGAAGGTTTGCCGAAAACAACACCATCCGGGAGGAAACCGATGAAGACCTTTTTGAAAACCACGATGGCTGCCGGGCTTGCCGCCAGCTTCCTGTTCAGCGCCGCTTTTGCGCAGGAACTTGCGCCGCTTAATTCCGACACGGAAAAAGACCGCATGGACTGGTCGCAGCTTGAAGCCAAGCTCGGCCCATTCCCGAAACTGCCTGAAGGTACGAAAGCTGGCGCGGTTTCCAAGACGCTGACCAACGAATACTGGCGCTCGCTCGGTCTCGGATATGAGGCTTTCGGCAAGAAGGTCAACGTTCCCGTTGCTTACCAGGCCGCCCAGAGCGAGGGTGACCAGTTGGGCCAGTTGACGATTGCAGAAGGAATGATCACGCAGGGTTTCAATGTCTTGCTGGTATCGCCGCAGACGGATGCCAATCTGCAGCCGGTGATCGAACAAGCCAAGGCCGCCAATATTCCTGTCGTCAACGTCAACGACGCGGTCATTCCGCAGGCGGAACACTATGTTGGTAACGTCCAGCGCGACAACGGCGTGCGTGTTGCCAAGTGGTTCATCCAAAACCGCCCTGAAGGCGGCAAGGTGGCCATCGTTGAAGGCCAGGCTGGCGTTTATGCCGCCGTGCAGCGTACCGATGGCTTCAAGTCGACCATCAGCGAAGGCGGCAAGTTCCAGGTCGTCGCCAGCGTTCCCGGTAACTGGGATCGCCAGACGTCTTATGATGCCGCCACCAACATTCTCAACCAGCACCCTGATCTAATCGGCTTTTACGCCAACAATGACGGCATGGCGCTCGGTATTGTCGAAGCGGTCAAGGCTGCCGGTCTTGCAGGCAAGGTCGCGGTTTTCGGCACGGATGGCATTTCCGATGCCTACGCGTCCATCAAGGCTGGCGAACTCACCGGAACCGTGGACAGCTTCCCGGTTCTGACGGGCGAAGTCGCACTCGAAACCGCGTTGCGCCTTGTTGCCGGTCAGAAATTGCCGCGCGTGGTCGCCACCCCGCAGGCGCTGATCACTGCTGACAATCTCAGCCGCTATCAGGGCGAGGGCGTCGATCTGCGCGCCGTGCTGATGGAAGATGCCAAGACGGCCAAGTAATGAGTGCTCAGGGGAGGCCGGTTTCGCCGGCATCCCCATCAGCCTGAGAGGTGGAACGATGACGCCACGACTGAGATTCGAAACGATTTCCAAGAGCTTTCCCGGCGTCAACGCGCTGACGGATGTCTCCTTCGACGTGGCCCCCGGTGAAATCCACGGACTCCTCGGCGAAAACGGCGCTGGCAAGTCCACGCTTCTGCGCATCCTGTCCGGCGTGTTTCGCCCGACATCCGGCACCGTATTTGTTGATGGCATGCCTGTCGCCTTCAAGAAGCCGATGGATGCCCGTGCTGCCGGTATCGCGATGATCCATCAGGAACTTCAGCAGGTGCCACACCTCAGTGTTGCTCAGAACATGTTTCTTGGCCATTCCTTGACGCATATGGGCGGTATGTTCGTATCCCGCCGCGAGCAGGAAGCCCGCGCTGCCGAAGCGCTGTCGATGATCGACAAGACCATCGATCCATCAGCGCCGATATCGTCGCTCAAGGTCGCGCAACGCCAGATCGTCGAGATCGGTCGCGCACTTCTCGACAAGGCGAAGGTCATCGCCATGGACGAGCCGACATCGAGCCTGACGCCCAGCGAGTTTGACCGTTTGGCCGAAGTCATCGCCGGCCTGTCGGCAAGCGGCGTTTCGATCATCTACGTGTCGCACAAGATGGATGAGGTATTCCGTATTTGCCAACGCTCCAGCATCATGCGCGATGGCAAGCTCGTTGATATCGTGGACCTTGCCAAGGTTTCGGAGAAAGACGTAATCGCCAAGATGGTCGGTCGCGAATTGATGCAGGAAGAGCATAATTCCTTCGTCACCGATACCGTCAAGCTCGAAGCCCGAAATCTGTCGTCGGCCACGCGAATCCGCGATGTGTCCTTTACCCTGCACAAGGGCGAAGTCCTCGGCATTGCCGGGCTGGTGGGCTCCGGGCGCACAGAACTGTTGCGCCTGCTGGCGGGTGCCG
Source organism: Agrobacterium bohemicum (assembly GCF_001562555.1). Classification (NCBI taxonomy): domain Bacteria; kingdom Pseudomonadati; phylum Pseudomonadota; class Alphaproteobacteria; order Hyphomicrobiales; family Rhizobiaceae; genus Agrobacterium; species Agrobacterium bohemicum. The sequence continues at coordinate 58,605 of NZ_KQ961026.1, read as the reverse complement.
ATCGCTTGAGCGCAGGATCGATCAGTATCGACGGCAAGGAGCAAAGCTTCGCCAATCCGCGTGATGCGATTGCCGCCGGGATCGGGCTGGTGCCGGAAGAGCGAAAGCGCGAGGGCATCATCCCCCTGCGCCCTGTCGCCACCAACATGGCTTTGGCCTCCCTCGGCAGTTTCTCATCCGGCGGTATGATCAACAATTCCAAGCTACGCGCCACCGCGCAGGATTTGTTGAAGCGCGTCAATCTCCGGCCTTTCCAGCTGGATCGTCCGATCCGGCTATTCAGCGGCGGCAACCAGCAGAAGGCAATTATTGCGCGCTGGCTGGCGGCCAAGTCGCAAATCCTGCTGTTCGATGAGCCGACACGCGGCATCGATGTCGGTGCCAAGTCGGAAATCTATCATCTGATCGAAGACCTCGCCCGCGAGGGCCATTCCATTATCGTCGTATCCTCCGAGCTGCCGGAAGTCATTCGCCTTTCCGACCGCGTGCTGGTCATGCGGGAAGGGCGGATTGCGGCAGACATTCCGCGTGATCAACTGAGCGAAAGCGCGATTGTCGCGCATGCCATTCCAGGGGCGAATGCCGACGCGGACGACGCGCGCATTGCGCGACCCGTGTGAACCGACAGGACAATTCATGACCACAACTTCCCATGCACCCGCCAAATCCGCCCCCGCCTTCCGCCGTTTCTCGTTTTCGTTGCGTGATGCGGGAACGTTGATCGGTCTCATCGTCATCATGGCGGTGTTTGCCGCACTCGTTCCGGGCTTCATTTCCGAGAGAAACCTCGTCAATATACTGCAGCAGTCCAGCATCAATGCGTGTCTGGCGCTTGGCATGACGCTCGTCATCATTTCCGGCGGTATTGATTTGTCGGTTGGCCCAACGGCTGCCATCTCTGCGGTCGTCACCGCCAGCCTGCTCGTGGCCGGCACGCCGATCCCGCTGGCAATCCTGGCGGGCCTCGGCGTGGGCGTCCTCTGCGGTTTCATCAATGGCGCGCTCGTCGCCTATGTCGGCTTGCAACCCTTCATCGTTACATTGGGAACGCTCAGCACCTACCGCGCCATCGCGCTCATCTATACTGGCGGCAATCCCGTTCTCGGCATTCCCCCCGGTTTCAGGTCTCTATTCAACGGCAATCTCCTCGGTATTCCAACGCCTGTGCTGATCGTCGCTGTCGTCGCCATCGCGGCTTGGACACTCCTGAAGAAGACGCCGATTGGCGAATATTTGATGGCTGTCGGTGGCAATGAAGAAGCCGCTTATGTCGCTGGCGTTCCAATCGCCCGCACCAAGATCACGGCCTATGTGATTTCCGGTGGACTGGCCGCACTGGCCTCGCTCATCCTCATCGGTCGCCTTGGTGCCGCTGAACCCATCCTTGGCAATCTTTGGGAGCTTGATGCCATCGCGGCAGCGGCCATTGGCGGCGCGTCTTTGATGGGCGGCAAGGGAAGCATTCTCGGCACGATACTGGGCGCCATCATCTTGGGTGCAATGCGCAACGGTTTGACGTTGATGAATGTTCAGGCCTTCTATCAACTGCTCGCCACTGGCCTTATAATCCTCGTCGCAATGATGATTGATCGCGCGACAAGGGGAAGAGAATGAATTCCGAAAGCTTCGACACAAAGGCCGTCGGCCCGCGCATTCGCATGATGATGCCGTTGCTGACGCCGCTCGAAGCAAAGGTCGTCGATACCGTATTCGCCATGCGTGATTTCAGCGATGAAACGTCGCTGAAACAGATCGCCGACGATGCAGGGGTATCAGAAGCTATGGTGGTGAAAATCACCAAGAAGCTCGGTTTTTCCGGCTACCGAGATTTCCGCACCGCCGTCAGCCAGTATAACCGTCAGCCGACTGCCGAAATGCACCAGGAACTCTCGGTCGAAGACACCTCTCGGGAAATCGTCCAGAAGGTTTTCCGCACCTCGATCAATGCCTTGGAAGAAACGCTTTCCATTCTGGATATGGTCGCCTTCGACAAGGCGGCGGACCTCATCCACAGCGCAAAGCACCGGGATTTCTACGGCGTCGGCGGCTCGGCGCAGATCGCCCGGGACGTCTCGCACAAGTTCCTGCGCATCGGCGTGCGCGCATCCGTATTCGATGATGTGCACATGATGCTGATGTCTGCGGCGCTGTTGACAGAGGGGGATATCGCCATCGGTTTTTCTCATTCCGGCAACACCACTGCCATCATCGAAGCGCTGCAACTCGCCAAGCGCAATGGCGCGCAGACGATTGCGGTGACCAACTACAATTCGTCAGCCCTCGCGCAGGCGGCCGACGTCGTCCTCTGTTCCACCGCGCAAGGCTCTCCGCTGATGGGTGAGAACGCCGCCGCACGCATCGCACAACTGAATATTCTCGATGCGGTCTTCATGGCGGTGGCGCAACGCGACTACGAATCCGCCGAACGAAACCTTGATCGCACCATGTCCGCCGTCAAATCCAAACGGAAAGATAGACTTTCATGACATCATCGCCGCTCGTCACCGTTTTCGGCAGCCTTCATTATGATATTGCGGTCATGGGACCTTCACGCCCACGCAAGGGTGAGACAGTGACAGGCACGTCGTGGCATCCCAAGAGCGGCGGCAAGGGCGGCAATCAGGCGGTGTCGTCGGCCCGCACCGGCATTTCCACGTCGATGATCGGTGCTGTAGCCGATGATGATTTCGGGCGGTTCTTGCTTGCAAATCTTGAACGTAAAGGCGTCGATCATACCTTTGTCCGGCGTGATGCCACCCAATCCACAGGCATGAGCGTTGCCATCTTTGATGGCGGAGGAGACTATGGTGCTGTCATCGTGTCAGGCAGCAATCTGACACTGGGGGAAGCCGATGTCACCGCTGCCCATGACGTGCTGTCGAAAACGACGCTTCTTGTCCTGCAAAACGAAATCCCGGATGCCGCCAACGTTGTCGGCGCAAAAGCCGTAAAACTTGCCGGTGGCCGCGTCTTGATCAATGCGGCCCCTGCGCGAGTTCTTTCACAGGGGCTCCAGCCGCTGATAGACATTCTTGTCGTCAACGCCATCGAAGCGGAAATGCTGGCAGATACACCCGTTGTGGAAACGCTGGATGGCGCTTTGACCGCTGCCAAAATCCTTGCGCAATCCTATCCAGAGGTCGTCGTCACCGCTGGTGGAGCCGGCGTCGCCTATGCAAGTCGAAATGGCGATGAAACTGTGATTGCGGCGATAAAAGTAGAGGTTCAAAGCACCCACGGTGCTGGAGATGAATTCATCGGCGTTCTCGCAGCGGAACTCGCGTCCGGCAAAGCAATGATCGATGCTCTCCACAAGGCAAATGCGGCAGCGGCCTTTTTGGTCAGCACGGCCGAAAAAGATCGCGTTTGATGTAAACAGACATCTTTCGTCAAAGACGGTGGAACCAGATGGCGCTCATCCGGTTTCGGCTCCTCTCCCATTGGAGCCGCGAATGACCATCCCGACAGCGACCTACCGCATTCAATTCCGCAATGGCATGAACTTCGATCGCGCCGCCGCGATAATCCCCTATCTCAAAAAGCTCGGGATCAGCCATCTCTACGCATCGCCGATATTCACGGCGACGACCGGTTCGACACACGGATACGATATTACCAATGCCAACGAAATCGACCCTGCTATTGGTGGTCGCGAAGGTTTCGACAGGTTGGTGCAGGCTTTGAAGGCGGAGCGGCTCGGGCTCATTCTGGATATCGTGCCGAACCACATGGCGGCGTCGCTGGAAAATTCCTGGTGGAAGGATGTGATCGAACACGGCGCGGAAAGCCGATACGCCCACCATTTCGATATTGATTGGTCCCGCCGCCTGACGCTGCCTTTCCTCGGTACCGATTTCGAAGTCGCACTTGAAGCAGACGAAATCCAGATCAAGGCAGATCCGGCTACTGGCAAACCTTCGCTCTGTTACCATGACGCCCACTATCCGCTCAACCCTTGCTCCTATGCTGACCAAGAAGCGGATTTGCTCGAAACGACTGACAAAAAGTGTATCGCAGATATCCATAGTCGACAGCCTTACCGCCTCACATGCTGGCGTGATGCCAGCCACGATCTCTCCTATCGGCGTTTTTTCGAGGTCACCGGTCTGGCTGGCGTGAAGGTCGAAGATCCCGAAATTTTTGAAGATACTCACGGCCTTACGCTGGAGCTGGTTCGCAATGGCGCTGTGGATGGATTGCGCGTCGATCATGTCGATGGCCTGGCAAACCCCAAGGAATATCTGGAGCGCCTGCGTCGCGAAACCGGGCCATACTGCTATATTACCGTTGAAAAAATCCTTGGCGCAGGCGAGTCATTGCCCGCCGATTGGCCTGTCTCCGGAACCACCGGTTACGAATTCATTGCCTCCCTCAGCAATCTTTTCGTGGACCATGACAAGCTCGCCCGATTGCAAGCAGCCTATGAAGCCACCACCGGCCAGCCCGTTGATATGCCGTCGCAATTGCGCGAAGCAAAACTGCTGATGGCGGACAAGAACTTCGCAGGCGAGTTTGCTACGCTTCTCGCTCTGGCAATGAAAATTCTGGGTGAGGAGACGGGGAAGCCACATCCCGACGAAGAGAAAATACGGACTGCATTACGCGAGCTTGTCGTGTCGTTTCCAGTTTACCGAACCTATGGCACTAAAGATGGCTTGCCGCCGCAAAGCGATGCGGTGCTGGCCAAGGTCGTCAACACAATCAGCGCCGGCCCCAACGCGCCGGATGCGGATGCCCTAAGCAGCTTGCAGCGCATTTTGCGCAGCGGCGAAGGCCAAACCGCTCAGGAATTCAGAACTCGCTTTCAACAACTTACCGGCCCACTCATGGCAAAGTCTGTAGAAGACACGCTCTTCTACAGACACAACATGGCACTCGCCCTCAACGAAGTCGGCGCAGAACCTCTCCCTCACCCGTATTCGGTCGAACGGTTTCATGCCGAAATGGCGGAGCGACTTGCGCAGCAGCCAGATGCTCTGTCCGCCACTTCAACTCACGATACCAAGAGAGGTGAGGACGCGCGTGCTCGGCTCTACGCCATAACCGAAGCACCGGAACTCTGGGCAGATGCCGTTAAGCGCTGGCAGTCCATGAATGCCGGTTTCAAACAGATGCTGGACGACGGCTCCGCCCCGGAGCCCGCCGTCGAATGGATGCTCTATCAAGCCTTGGCTGGTGCCTGGCCCCGCGAACTGGAAACGACGGATCGGCGAGGTTTGCAGTCTCTCGAAGACCGATTTGCCGCCTATGTCGAAAAGGCGCTGCGCGAAGCCAAGCTGCGCACAAATTGGGGCGATAGCAACGACGTCTATGAAGACGCCGTCATTGGCTACGCTCGCAAGCTGCTCTCATCGGAAAACCAAACCTTCCTGAAAGACTTCGCCCGAACGCTCGTCCCCTTCATCAAAGCCGGATCATCAAACAGTCTCGCTCAAACCCTCATCAAACTCACAGCTCCTGGGGTGCCGGACATCTACCAGGGAAGCGAAGGCATCGACCTCAGTCTGGTTGACCCCGATAACAGACGTGAACCGGCTTTCGAAGCGCTTGACGCGCAACTTGCAGCAATTGGCGACAAGAAAGACGAGACTGCAAAACTGAAGCAGCGCCTTATCGCAAACGCTCTCGATATACGCCGTGCAGCACCCGAGCTGTTTGGCGCAGGGCGTTATTTGCCTCTGAAAGTTATAGGTAATGGTGCAGAATGCATCGTGGCCTATGCGCGGGTCGCAGTCGACGATGCCCTTATCGTTGTAGCACCACGTCTGTCGATGCGCGCTGATGTCGACGGTGGCCTCCATACAGTTGCTATCGACCTGCCAGATGAGCTTGCGCACCGCAAATATATGAATGTGCTGACCAAAACCGATGTTGAATTTGGTCGCGTTTTAGACGGGTCCCATGTGGCAAGAGATTGGGGCTTGGGGTTGTTTCACCGTTGCTAATACGCAACGCACTCACGCAACGTTGGATCACCAAGGCGAATTCCTTACGATATTTTGGACGGAAGACCCGACAACTGGCTAAATCAAATGGCGGCGGGGGCCGATTCTTTCGAAAGGTCTACCAAATGCAAAAGGTCGTTAAGTTGGCAGGCTTGCTAGCTCTCCTCGCATCCTCCGCAACTGCTGCTGACATGGTTGCTCAAACTGAGCCTGCCGTCGTTGCCAATCCAGGCGGTTTTTATCTCGGCTCTATCAGCAGCCTGACGTTCCCGGACAATACAAGCTTCTCCTCCGGCGGAGCGTCGTTCGATACGGATTATGATCTCGGTATGTATAGCGGCCTGCGCGCCGGCTACAGCTTCGGTTCATATGGCTTCGTTTCTCCACGCCTTGAACTTGAAATTGGTTACGGTACAGCCGATGTCAATGAGATCAGCAGTGGCGGTGTAAACTTCGGATCAGATTCGTTCGGCGACGCGCGCACGATCCAAGGTTTTGTGAACGCTTACCTCGATATTCCCACGAACACGGCGTTCACGCCTTACTTCGGTGGTGGTATCGGCGCGATGAACCTCGAACTGCATAAGCAAGGTGTTGCAGGCGTAGTCATGGATGATGACGACACCAAATTTGCCTACCATCTCGATGCAGGCGTTGGTATCGATCTCAACACGATCTCGTTCTTCAGAGACAGCACGCTGTTCAGCAACACGACGTTCGACATCGGATATCGCTACACCGCAGCTGATGACTTCAACTTCACGGCGCGCGATGGTTCAGCATCCAGCACGGATTTCAGCAGCCACGCTGTTGTTGCCGGTTTCAGACGCCAGTTCTAAAACCAAATTTTGATGTCTTGAAAAGCCGCTCTCGTAGCGGCTTTTTTGTTGGATGATGGGTTTGCGTGACGTCACCGTTCGTTGTGCCGGAGCGTCTCCCCCAACGGACGCCAAGTGCGCCCATCTCGCTCAATCAGGTCCTGCGCAGATTTGGGTCCGTCGCTCCCCGGCTCATAGTCTTCAGGTGATCCGCCCTTCGCCCAAAGATCAAGGAAAGGCTGAACAACGGCCCATCCGGCCTCGATGCCATCGGCGCGTTGAAAGAGCGTCTGGTCACCGACAAACAGCTCGTACAATAAAGACTCGTAGCCGGTGGTCTTGCTGATGTCGAACTGGTCTGCGTAGCGAAAATCCAGCGACACAGGCACGGTATCGACCGACTGGCCCGGTGACTTGATCGACAACTCCATGCTGAGCCCTTCATCCGGTTGAACCTGAATGACGAGGCGGTTGGGAGGAAGCTTTCGCGATACGTCCGTTTCACGAAACTGGGCAAATGGCACCCGTTTGAAGGTAACCACGATCTCCGTATCGCGGGCTGCCATTGCCTTGCCTGTCCGAAGATAAAACGGAACGCCCGCCCAGCGCCAGGTATCCGCGTAAAGCTTCAGAGCCACAAAGGTTTCGGTATTGGATTCAGGCGCGATGTCCTTGGTTTCCCTGTAGGCTGGAATCGTCGCGCCATTCATGGTTCCGACGGTGTATGCACCTCGCGCCGAGTGGGTTTGCGCTTCCTGAGGCGTGTAAATCCGCAGCGCTTCCAGCAGCTTGCTTTTTTCATTGCGGATAGCCTCTGCGTGGAAACTGTTTGGCGGTTCCATGGCCACCATGGCCAGAAGCTGGAAGAGATGGTTGGGGATCATGTCGCGCAAAGCGCCGGTCGCATCATAGAACTTGCCCCGCGAACCGACATCGACCACTTCTGCGGCCGTTATCTGTACGTGGTCGATGTAGTTACTGTTCCAGAGAGCCTCGATCATCATATTGGCAAATCTCGCCGTCATGATGTTCTGGACGGTCTCTTTGCCAAGGAAGTGATCCAGCCGGTACACTTGTTTCTCGGACACCGTGTTCAGGATTTGCGCATTCAGCGCGCGTGCAGAGGCCAGATCGGTTCCGAAAGGTTTCTCGATCGCTATCCGCCTGAATGCAGCGTCGTTTTCCGTTACAAGTCCGTGTTTCCCAAGTTTCTCGACAATCGTTCCGAAGAATTGTGGTGGAACGGCCAGATAGAAAGCGGCATTGCCAACCGTGGTTAAGGCAAGACGGTTGGAGATTTCCAGGAACACCTCATCCTTCGTGAAATCGCCGCTAATGTAGGAAATACGCTGTTTCAAGCGAAGCCAAGCCTGATCGCCAGAAACAGCTTCTGCCCCGCCAAGCCCCGCCAGAAAAGCTTCGAGCCGTTCTACAAGCATGGTTTCGTCGCCAGGCTCGATCCCTACGCCGAGGATGTGCAGATCGTCACCCACCAGTCCACTGCGTGTGAGATTGACCAATGACGGTATCAGGAGGCGGCGCGTGAGGTCGCCAGTGGCACCGAAGATGACGAGTGTAACCGGAGGGGCAGGTGCAGCGTCCAAAATCAGATCTCCAACAGTCGCGAGAGGCATTGTGGGTAAAATGTAGCTGTGAGAACGCTAGATCAGGTTTCAGACCAGACTATGTCTCGTTCCAGCTTCGAACAACCGGTTCACCCAGATTGTGTTCATAGCCGAGAACACTGATGCTCGTCGTGTCCAAAACAAAAAATGACCCTGCTTCTGCCCCAAAACCAAGCCATCTGGCCGCCAAAACCCGTAGAAAGTGGGAGCTTGAGAAGATCAGGACGTTGCCGTCAACGGCCTTGATTTTCTTAATGATGGCATCAGCACGCGCGGCGACATCAAAAGCCATTTCTCCATCCGGGCACCCGTCGCGGAAGACGTTCCAACCAGGATTGTGCATCTGGATTTCCTTGGTGGTTATCCCCTCATAGCGGCCATAGTCCCATTCGGCGAGATTATCGTCTATCTCGACCTCAGGACCAAAGCCCGCCAACTCACACGTTCTTCGCGCCCGTTGAGACGGACTGGAGAATATCGCGTCGAAGCCAATTGCGGGTATTCGTTTTTCCAGACGTCTCGCGGCAGCCTCGCCGTTTTCTGTCAGAGCTATGTCGCTACGCCCTGTGTGCCGTCCCGAAAGTGACCACTCGGTCTCTCCGTGTCGAACCAGAAAAATTCGAGGATAGTGCGTGCTCATAATGTCCACCTTGTTCCTTTGATATCGACGATATCATCATTTTGAACAGGAAACGAAAGGACTATGCGCGGCTTTGAACCTAAGTTTTTCTCACTGCAACGCGTGTTTTCGCGGCTTTGGCTCTTGCCAGCAGTTCAACGTCCTTGCTGTGAACGACGCGATTTCTTCCCGATGCTTTGGCAATATAAAGCGCCTTATCGCAGGCCGTATAAAGCGCTTCAAATGTGGAATGGTCTTCCCGATCTGCCACGCCACCGGAAATCGTCATGCGAAAACGCGATGCTCCTGCGATAAATGGTTGGGCGGCAACAAGCTCCCGGCACCGCTCAGCCAGCGCGAAACGCTCCGTAGGTGTCATCGCCGACACCAAAACCGCGAACTCCTCTCCGCCAATTCGAGCGACGGCTTTGCATTGCGCAAAGTTTTCCGAGAGGTTGGCCGCCACAGCGATGATGGCTTGATCGCCGATGTCATGGCCATATTGATCGTTGATCGATTTGAACTTATCGATATCGAACAAAATCAGTGATGAATTCTCAGGCGCGCGCGTCGCCTCCTCAAGAAAAGCCCTGCGGTTGAGAAGCCCGGACAACATGTCCGTTCTGCTTAACCGTTCGAAGGTGGCTCTCGAGATGGTGAGATGGTGGATAGCGAGGCCGACAACATAGACGATGGAAAAAGTCAGAGTTGACGCGACCAATGTGGAGATAATGACGCCAACGGTTGCTGCTGCAACAACGTCATAGGGGAGCCATCCGAGCGCATCCAGGCTGTAATGGGCCAACACATTTAGAACATCCGCTACGATGGTCACGCAAAGCGTTATAGACCACGCAAACGAAAGCACGTCGCGACGGGTCTCGAAGCGGTTTGTCGAGCATGCCTCTTTTACGTAACGGTCTATAAGGGCAAGCATAGCCGATGGCTCCATAATGCTCATAAGTTATGCTGGCATCGTCTGCGCTATAGAACGTTAAATGAATTTAAGAGTGATGAATTTACCCGTAAAATCCGTAGTGTTTATGAAGAATCTGGTTAGACGTTGGGCCAGAGTTACGGCGCGTGTTGGTCGAACGGCTCTGGTGTTCGATCAAATATGAGGAAGTCTACCTCCACGCCGACAAGCCCGCGTCTGCATCGGACTATATCTGACATTTTAGTTCCAGTTCCACGGGCCAAAACCGTGCAGCACATCAGGACAAGATACACTCGTCCTGATGTGGGTTGATTGCTTCTGCTCAAGCCCTCAATTGCGAGGCTGGAGGAGTGCCAAAGCGACGGTTGAGGCTGCCAGTATGGCCGTTAGGGTTAGTGGGCCTGCTGCACCATAGTTGTCAACGACATAACCTCCTACCACCGCGCCGATGCTGATGGCGACCTGAAATGAGACCACCATCAGGCTGCCGGTTGCTTCCAAGGCGTCCGGCGCGCTGCGAGACAAATTGGTCGGCAGCACGACCGGTGCCATGCCGAAGGCGAAGCCCCAGAGTGCGACGAGCGTAAATGCAATGGCTGCATACGCGCCCCCAATCACCAGAATGAGTGCCGCGAATGCCATCAGGGCAGCGGTGACCGTAAGCGCCATCCTGACACTCGCATCGGCCATTTTACCGCCAGCAACATTGCCGAGGACGGAGGCGATGCCGAAACCAAGCAGGGCAAGGGCTATCGATTGCGTATCAAGCAGCGTCACTTGCTCCAGGAAAGGCCGTACATAGATCGAACCAGCGAAATGTCCGGTCATGAGCAACAGGATGGCAAGCATGCCCAATTGAATGCCCCTCCGTCGCGTCAGCTTGAACACGTCGGCCAAGCTGTTGCTTGTGCTTGCAGGCAGAGTGGGCAGGCTGACCGCCTGCATCAGCATGGCAATGACCGCAAGCCCGGCCGTCATGGCCATGGCGGTTCGCCAACCCAGCCAATCGCTGATCAACGCGCCCATGGATGGTGCTGCTATGGTGGCCAGCGAGACACCGAGGGTCACGATGGCCATGCCGCGACCTGTTGCATTGGCACCAACCAGCCTTGCAACAACGGCGACGGAAAGTGCCCAGAAACCGCTCAGCGCAATGCCAAGTCCAGCTCTGCCTACCAGCAACAACCAGAATTCGCCGGCTGTGGCGGCAAGGATGTTGGAGCCGACCGCGAGCGCAGTAAGGGCAACCAGCACCGTTTTTCGGTTAATTTTTCCGATCAGAACGTTACTGAACAAAGCCGTTACGGCACCGACGGAAGCGGTGGCCGTGACAACCTGTCCCGCAGTTCCTTCACTTATTCCCAGATCGCGCGCCATCGGTGTTAAAAGTCCGGCTGGCAAGAACTCGGCAGACACCAGAGCAAAGCTGGTAGCGGCCATGGAAAGCACGGCAAGCCAGGTCGCTGCTGTCCACGCGGTGTCTTCTACCGCTTCACAATCACCGATTGGCTCATCGAGCTGTAAAGTTGTGTCCGTCATATCTATGTCTCCTACATCGCAGACATCTATAAACCGACTCTTCAGGATGATCTGTATCTTAAAATCCTAAATTCATGTCCAATCGTCCGGAATTGATGCGGCGCACAACGCCGACGATGAGTTTGTGACGTGTTCTCCTGAGTAAATCCAGCAGGGGCTCTCAGTGAAGTGAAAACGTAAAAGCGGTTGTTTCATGAAAGCAATGTTCTTGATAATTTTCTGACATCTGATAATCGGTAAGATGTCAGACCAATTATTGACTGTGGAGTCGGGGTTTTGGAATGGACAAATCGGCAGATAATCACCTGATGACGCCTTTGCCAACGGTTGACAGGGTGCGCCAGGTCGAGGCGGCACTTGCCGAATTCGTGAACAGGGCAGGGCTGAAAGCTGGCAGTCGCCTGCCTGCCGAGCGCGAACTCATGACAGCTCTGGGTGTTGGCCGTTCCACCATCCGTGAGGTCATTCGCAAATTTCAGGCGCTTGGCGTCATTGATAGTCGCAAGGGTAGCGGCAACTACCTGCTCAAGCCGATTTCCAGTGCCACCGTGCATATGCCGATTTCCATTGAGACGGAAAGCCTGCGCGACGCCTTGCTGATGACGCTGGAGGTCCGCCGCGGAATAGAGGTCGAGGCCTCGATGGCTGCCGCGCGTCGCAGAACGGACGGCGATATCGAGACCATGCGACTGCGGCTTGAGGAGATGGAGCGTGTCCATCTCGCCGAGGGCACGTCGGGCAAGGCCGATCTGGCCTTTCACCTCTCCATTTATGACGCCACCCACAATTCGCTGTTTAAGCAGCTTCTGGAGCAAATGCGTGAAGGCTTCGAGCGGTTCTGGTTGAAACCTTTCGATAGGCCGGACTTCGCAGCACGCTCCTTTCCTTTCCATCGCACGCTTTTCAACGCGATTGTCGCAGCAGATGCGGTTGCAGCGCGCGAAGAAACGCTGAAAATTCTCGCCATTGTCGAGGAAGATATCAAGGACATGTCCAAATGAGCCAAGGCAATGATCTCTATGATCCCGCATCTCTCATCGTTGCCCATGATGCAACACATGCTTTCGAGGCTGTGGTGCCGCCTATCGTCCAGACCTCGCTTTTCACCTTCTCAAGCTACGACGAAATGGTGGCCACCTATCGCGGCGAGAGGAATCGACCTGTCTATACGCGTGGATTGAACCCTACGGTTCGGATGTTCGAGGAGATGCTGGCGAAGCTTGAAGGCGCCGAGGATGCGCTGGGGTTTGCCAGCGGCATGGCGGCAATTTCCTCCACTGTTCTGTCTTTTGTTTCGCCTGGGGACCGTATCGTTGCCGTGCGTCACGTCTATCCGGATGCCTTCCGTCTTTTCGGCACCTTGATGAAGCGCATGAACATCGGCGTGACCTATGTCGACGGTCGTGATGAGGCCGCCGTCGAAAAGGCGATGCCCGGTGCGAAGCTTTTCTACATGGAAAGCCCGACGAGTTGGGTCATGGAAGCGCATGATGTCGGCGCACTGGCTGCGATTGCGCGCCGTCACGGCGCGATTTCGGTGATCGACAACTCCTGGGCGAGCCCGATCTTTCAAAAGCCCCTGTCTCTCGGCGTTGATCTGGTCGTGCATTCCGCCTCGAAATATCTCGGCGGCCATAGCGATGTGGTATCCGGTATCGTTGCGGGCTCGAAAGCCATGATCGATACTATCCGTGCCGAGGCCTATCCGTATCTGGGCGGCAAGATGTCTCCGTTCGATGCCTGGCTTTTGATCCGCGGATTGCGCACCCTGCCCATCCGCATGAAAGCGCATCAGGAATCGGCGCTTGAAATCGCCTCGCGTCTGCAGACGCTCGATGTCGTCGAAACCGTTTGCCATCCCGGTCTGGTCAACCGCCTGCCGCCTGGCCTCAACGGAACGTCCGGCCTGTTTTCATTCATCTTCCGCGAGGGCGTGAATGTCAGGGCCTTTGCGGATCGTCTCGAACTTTTCAAACTTGGTGTTTCCTGGGGAGGACATGAAAGCCTGATCGTCCCCGGCGAAGTGGTACTCGAACAGAAGGCGCAGCCGAATTCAGCGCATACGTTCGGTATCAGCCCGCGCTCCGTGCGCCTGCATGTCGGTCTTGAGGGTACTGAAGCGCTCTGGAACGATCTTGAACCTGCGATCAGGGAGGCATCTGCCACCGCCTGACGCGTTGACGAACGACGACAAAAAAACGGGAGAACGCAATGAAAAAACTGGTAGCAGCAACACTCTTTACCGTCTTGATGGCCGGAACGGCACTGGCGGACACGACCTTGAAACTCGTGGAAGTCATCACGAGCCCTGAACGCACCGAGACCCTCAAGGGCCTCGTCTCCAAATTCGAATCCGCCAATCCCGGCACAAAGGTTGAGATCGTCTCCCTTCCATGGAGCGAGGCATTCCAGAAGTTCGCCACCATGGTTTCGGCTGGCGACGTTCCCGATGTGATTGAAATGCCAGACACGTGGCTGTCGCTCTATGCCAATAATGGCTTGCTTGAAAGCCTTGAGCCCTATCTGGCAAAGTGGGAACACACCGCCGGTCTGAGCGCACGCACTCTGGAGCTTGGCCGCGACGTCAAGAACACAGCCTATATGCTGCCCTACGGTTTTTACCTGCGTGCCATGTTCTACAACAAGAAGCTGCTTGAGCAGGCAGGGGTGAAGGAACCGCCGAAGACGCTCGTAGAATTCGCCGATGCCTCCAAGAAGATTGCCGCCATCCCCGGAAAATACGGATATTGCCTGCGTGGCGGCCCGGGCGGGCTGAACGGCTGGGTCATGTTTGGCGCGTCCATGGCTGGCTCCAACGAGTTTTTCACAAAGGACGGACAGTCCACCTTTGACAGCCCCGGCTGGGTGAAGGGTCTCACTTATGTGGTCGATCTCTACAAGAACGGCTATGCGCCAAAAGACAGCGTCAACTGGGGCTTCAATGAGATCGTCGCAGGGTTCTATTCCGGTACATGCGCTTTCCTCGATCAGGACCCGGATGCTCTGATTGCTATTGCGCAGCGCATGAAAGCCGAAGATTTCGGCGTGATGACGATGCCGAAGGGTCCAGATGGCAAGACGTTCCCGACAATCGGCTTTGCAGGTTGGTCGATGATGGCGTCGTCCAAGAGCAAGGACTTGTCCTGGAAGCTGATCGAAACACTGGAGGGGCCTGAAGGCAACATCGAGTGGAACAAGAAAACCGGTGCGCTTCCCGTTCACACCTCGGCAGAAAAAGATCCGTTCTATGCCAGCGAGCAGTTCAAGGGTTGGTTCGATGAACTGGCAGACAAGAATGCCGTACCGACGACCATGCCGACCTATCTCGAAGAATTCGCGTTCTTCAAGGACTCGCTTGTCATCAAGTCATCGCAGGAGGCTCTTCTGGGTGACATCACCCCGGAAGAACTCGCCAAGCAGTGGGCTGACTACATGACCGAGGCTCAGCAGAAGTTCCTGAAATCGAAATAATCGAGACAGGCAGCGCGTGAAGATCCACGCGCTGCCTGATCACCGCTTCGATTGAGAAACAAACGAGATCAGCGCATGGCGCCACCCGTTGCCGTCTTTCGCTGGGGAGCATCTGATGTCCTATACCCAAAGCGCCGGGCCTGTGGCTCCGCGTAAACCCGCATTGCAACGTCTGGCAAGAGCCGCCGAACCGTGGCTCTACAGTGCACCCGTCCTGGTCCTTATCATCACGGTCATGATGGTGCCGCTGGTTTTGGGCTTGTCTTACGCCTTTCGCGACGTTCAATTGCTCAACCCGTTCTCCGGAGGGTTTATAGGGCTAGACCATTTCAGAGAGCTGTCGCAGGACGTCGCTTTTTATCGCGCATTGAAGAACACGCTTTGGTGGACCGGGGCTTCGGTCTTTCTCCAATTCTTCTTCGGGCTTATCCTCGCCCTGCTTCTGGACAAGCCTTTTGCGGGCCGTGGGGTGGTGCAGGCGCTCGTCTTCCTTCCCTGGGCCGTGCCGACCTTTCTTGCCGGGCTCAACTGGGCGTGGCTGTTCAATCCGGTCATCGGTCCGCTGCCGCATTGGATGACGTCGCTGGGGCTACTCTCTGCGCCCAACAACATTCTCGCGGATCCGCATCTGGCCATGTGGGGTCCGATCATCGCCAATGTCTGGTGGGGCATTCCGTTTTTTGCGATCACGTTGCTGGCCGCCTTGCAGGCAATTCCCCGTGATCTCTATGAGGCCGCATCGATTGATGGCGCAACGCCGCTTCAGCGCTTCACATCCATCACGCTTCCGTTTCTGGCGCCGACCATAGCGATCACCGTTTTGCTGCGCACAGTCTGGATCGCCAATTTCGCCGACCTCATCATCGTCATGACCAATGGCGGACCGGCCGACCGAACGCAGATCGTTGCAAGCTACATCTTCACGCAAGCCTTCAAGCGGCTCGACTTCGGTTACGCATCCGCCATCGCGCTGGCTCTGCTCGTGCTTCTGCTCGCCTATTCCATGGTCATCGTCATCATGCGCCAGCGCCTCATCGAGAAGGATTGATCCATGACAGGTAGGATTTTTCTCACCATCGCGCATCGCTTCGCGCTTCTTCTCTACGTTATCTTCGCGCTATTCCCGCTTTTCTGGCTCCTCAAGGTGTCGGTTACGCCCAACGATCTTCTTTACAGTGAAGGCGTGCGGATGTGGCCGTCGCATACGACGCTCGATCACTATCGTTACGTCATCGAGAACAGCGCGTTTCCCACTTTCTTCAAGAACAGCGTCATCGTCGCAGGCTCGACAGCGTTTGCGGTGACCATCCTGTCTTCGCTGGCCGGTTATGCGCTGTCGCGCTTCCGCTTTCGCGGCAAATACTGGATCATCGGGTTGATGCTTGTCACGCAGATGTTTCCGCTCGTCATGCTGGTCGCGCCCATCTTCAAGATGCTTTCGCCCTTGGGCCTGACGAACAGCCTGACGGGCCTCGTCATAGTCTACACGGCGTTCAACGTACCCTTTGCGACTTTTCTCATGCAGTCGTTTTTCGACGGTATTCCAAAGGACCTCGAGGAGGCGGCGATGATCGACGGTGCCAGTCGCTTCACGGCGTTCAGGCAGATCATTCTGCCGCTGACCCTGCCCGGTATTGCCGCAACGCTCGGCTTTGTCTTCACGGCAGCGTGGAGCGAGCTGCTCTTTGCCTTGATGCTGATTTCCGGAAACGAAAGCGCCACATTCCCGGTTGGTTTGCTGACCTTCGTCTCGAAGTTTTCGGTCGATTTTGGACAGATGATGGCGGCAGGTGTGCTGGCGTTGATCCCCGCATGCCTCTTCTTCCTGCTCATTCAACGATACCTCGTGCAGGGCCTGACGGCCGGTGCGGTGAAAGGATAATCCATGGCTTCCATCGAGCTTAATCGCGTCGCCAAATCCTATGGTGATCATCCCGTCCTGCACGGTGTCGATCTTTCCATTGCCGATGGCGAATTCGTCGTCCTCGTCGGCCCATCGGGCTGCGGAAAGTCCACGCTTCTGCGCATGATCGCGGGTCTTGAAGAGATCACCTCCGGTACGCTCATTATCGACGGACAACTGGTCAACGATCTCAAGCCGAAGGACCGGGATATAGCCATGGTCTTTCAGTCTTATGCGCTCTACCCGCATATGAGTGTGGCAGACAATATGAGCTACAGCCTGCGTTTGCGGAAAAGCCCCAAGGAGGTAATCGCGGCAGCGGTTGCCTCGGCATCCAGCAAGCTTGGGCTGGACCCCTATCTCGCGAGGCGTCCAAAGGCGCTCTCAGGTGGACAGCGCCAGCGCGTCGCCATGGGGCGAGCGATTGTGCGCCAGCCGAAAGCATTCCTCTTCGACGAACCGCTCTCGAACCTGGATGCGCGCCTTCGCGAGCAGATGCGGGCAGAAATCAAGCGCATGCAGGCCGATCTGCGCGCCACCTCCGTTTATGTGACCCACGACCAGATCGAAGCCATGACGCTCGCATCCCGGATCGTTGCCATGAATGACGGCTACGTTCAGCAGATCGGCGCGCCGCTCGATCTTTATGATCGTCCGGCCAATCTGTTCGTCGCAGGCTTTATCGGTTCACCCGGAATGAATTTCATTGCAGGCCGGTGCGTCCAGGGGCCGGATGAAAGCGCAATGGCGCTGCCGGATGGCAGCGTGTTGCCACTTCGACGACGGATTGCCGTGCAAGACGGCGAGGCGATAACGCTCGGAATTCGACCCGAACACGTTGTCGTCGCTCCTGATGCGGAAGGCATTGAGGCCAAGGTTGACCTTGTCGAGCCAACGGGCCTTGGCATCATCCTGCATCTGGCAGTCCACGGAATGCCCTTCAAGCTGTTTTCGTCAGACCGGGCGCTTTTGCAGCCGGGCAAGTCCATCACTGTCGGATTGCCGCCGGAAAAACTACATGTCTTCGACGCGAAGGGCGACCGTATCGACTGAATTGGCGGTGGCAGCCGTCGTCACAGCGGCGGGCGCGCCAGACCGAGATGATCGCGCAGAGTTGACCCCTCGTATTCCGTGCGGAACAGGCCTCTTTCCTGAAGGATCGGGACGACCAGCTGCGTGAAATCCTCAAGCCCTTCCGGGAAGAAGGGCGGCATGACGTTGAAGCCATCGGCGGCGCGTCCGTCAAACCATTCCTGCATACGGTCGGCAATTTCGACTGGCGTGCCAAGAACGATATGATGACCGCGACCGGCGGCCACACGCAGGGCCAATTGACGGATCGTCAGGCTTTCGCGGCGTGCGAGAGCGGTCAAGAGTTCGGCCCGGCTGCGCAACTGGTCCGATATCGGCAGATCCGGCAGAGGACCATCGGGATCGTAGTCGGCAAGGCTGTGGCCAATGCGCTCTTCGAGAAGCGGCATCGCGCTTTTCAGCTCGGTCCACTGGTCAAGCTCGGCAAGTTTTTCCGCAGCTTCCTTGGAGGTGCGCCCGACGACCGGCAAAAAGCCGGGCATGACGGCCACATCATCGGGCTTGCGACCGAATTTCTCGACGCGGGATTTCAGGCTTTTGTAGAACGCCTGCGCTTCGGCAAGGCTCTGCTGTGCCGTAAACACCACGTCAGCCGTGCGGGCGGCGAGATCCTGTCCGGGGCCTGATGAACCGGCCTGGATAAGGATCGGATGGCCCTGCGGAGAACGGGGAATGTTGAGTGGACCCTTGACGGAGTAATATTTGCCCGCGTGGTCAAGCATGTGCACCTTGTTCGGGTCGGCATAGATGCCGTTCTGCTTGTCCTTGATAAAGGCGTCATCATCCCAACTGTCCCACAGGCCGCGGACGACATCGACAAATTCTTCTGCCACCGCGTAACGTTCGTCATGCTCGGGGTGAGACTTTGAGAAATTATTCGCCGTGCGGGCATAGGATGTCGTCACGATGTTCCAGGCGGCGCGGCCATGGCTCAGATGGTCGATTGAGGAGAAGGAACGCGCCGTGTGGTAAGGCTCGCCATAGGTGGTGGAGGACGTTGCAGCGAGACCAATCTTCTCAGTGACAAGCGCAAGGGCTGCAAGCAATGTCAGCGGTTCGAACCGAGCGATGGTCGAGGGATGCGCGTCCACGCCGCTGGTCAGGCCATCCGCCAGGAAAACCATGTCGAACTTTGCCCGCTCGGCCATTTGCGACACGCGGCGCAGCAGATCGAAGTTTTCGCTGCCTGCTTCCGCCTTCGGGTGACGCCAGCCGGAAACGTGGTGGCCCGCACCCTGAAGGAAAAGACCCAGATGAATTTGTCTCTTGGCACTCATGGTAAAATCTCTCGTCAAACGAAGTTCTGATTGAGCAGTTCAAGAAGCCGGGCAAAATCTGCCTCACTCCTCATGCTGCGGACAAGGTCTGGAATATCTGCAAAAGCCGGGTTACCCGCTGTCGCGTCCTGGAATTTTTGGGTTGGATCGGTCACGCCCGGCAGGCCATCGAAGCGGCGCTGTATGGTGCTGCCATCTTTGAGCGCAATGTCCAGAACGACGAAACGCGTGGTCGGATCACTCGTCATCCGCGGCGCCGTTTCATCATGTTGGCGGCTGGCAAGGCTGGCGAGCGCCATGATGCGGTTCTCGACCGGACGTTCATCGAAATGGTCAAGCCGCAAAGCGCCGTCGAGCAAGGCTGCGGAAAACACATATTCCGGGCTGAACCGTGCTTCGATGCCATTGCCAGGCTTTGTCACGACCAACGCCGCATCCGCACCGGGCGGATAGGTGAAGGTGATCCTGTCAATCTGCTCGGCTTTTAGCCCTTCAGCGTGGAGTTCGATGCCGAGTGACGCGACAGGATGGCTGGCCGTGCAGCAGGGATAGGCCTTGAGCGTCAGGCCGGGGGAGAGGATCTGCCATGGGTCGCCCCAGTTTTTGCTCGTCAGTTCTGGCTGTCCTGCGCCAAACGCATAGGCGGCGTAGAAACTGACCGGGTTGTCCAGAAAGTCGGGCGCGCCACCGAACCCAGCCGCTGCCAATCGCGCCGCGAGCAGGCCGGACCGCGCCGCCATGCCAGCATGATATGGCTTTGCATCAAACCCGAACTGCAATCGCAGCCCGGCGGCCTGTGTTGCGGCCAGTCCAAGCGAAATGGCTGTCTCTTCCACCGAAGCGCCGCTCAGGTGACAGATCGCGGCTGCGACACCCACAGGACCAAGCGTTGCGGTGGCGTGAAATCCGTTTTCATAATGCTTGGAGCCCACAGAAAGCCCCAGCCGCGCCATAGCTTCCAGCCCCACAACGTAAGACGCGATGAAAGCATCTGCACTGAAGGTCCTTTCAGCGGCAAGCGCCAGCAGTGCTGGCACAATGACCGTTGTTGGGTGCCCTCGCAGGCTCGCATGAACATCGTCATAATCAAGCACATGGCCCGCATAGGCGTTCAACACTGCCGCAACCAGCGGATCTGTTCGTCTTGCCTGACCGACAAGGATTGCCTTTCCCGGCAAATCTGCGCCGATGACGTCCGCGAGCACACCCGCCGTGCGGTTGTTGGCGCCAGCGATCATGCAGGCAAGAAAATCTGTTATCGCCGTGCGCGCCGCATCCATTGCGGCTTGATCCCCGCTTGGATCGGATTGGACGATTGCCTTGGCAAAGGCAGTCGTGAATTTGGCATTCTCCATGGTCAGATACCTTCGCCGTCACGCACTGAGGCACGGGCGCCGGACAAGCCGCCGACGAATTGTCGGATACGGGAATTGTCGGAATCGTGAAAAATCTCCTTCGGCGAACCATGAGCAACGACGCGGCCGTTTTCCGTAAACACCACCGTGTCGCTGATTTCTTCGGCAAAACGCATTTCGTGGGTAACGAGGATGCTGGTCATGCCATCGCGGATGAGGTCACGGATGACCCACAGAACCTCGCCCACCGTTTCAGGGTCGAGCGCCGATGTCACCTCGTCAAACAACACGAGTTCCGGCTTCATGGCCAATGCGCGTGCGATTGCCACACGCTGCTGTTGGCCGCCGGAAAGCTGGCCGGGATAGGCATCCGCCTTTTCAGACAGCCGGACTTTCTCCAGCAATTCACGCGCAAGTTTCTCGGTTGCGGTACGGTCGGCACCCAGAATGCGCGTCGGCGCAAGCACGATATTGTCGAGAACGGTCAGATGCGGAAACAGATTATACTGCTGGAACACGATGCCGACCCGCTTGCGCAGTTCAATGCGCTCGCTTTCTTTCGTCAGCGTGTCTACCCGTGTGCCCGCCACGGTGATCCGACCGCTTTGCGGCATGGCCAGCGCGTTGATACAACGCAGCAGGGTTGATTTGCCGGAGCCTGAGGGGCCTATGATAGAAACGGCATCACCTTTGTTGACGGTGAGATCAATGCCCTTGAGCACCTGCGTGTTACCGAAAGACAGGTGAACGTCTTCCAGTTTCACGATCGCGGTATCTGTGGATGTAGTCATCGTCAAAATCCTTCAGCCCGCGTTGAAACGCTGTTCGAGGCGGCGGGTAAGCCGGGATATCGGGTAGCAGAGCGTGAAAAACGCAGCCATGACAACAACATAGGCGATAATGGTGAAATCAAGTCTGCGCACCGCTGTGCTGGCATCGGTTGCCGCATGCATCAATTCGTGGACGCCCACCAGGGATGCAAGCGATGTGCCCATGGCAATCGAAGAAGCGACATTCATCCATGGCGGCAGTGAGCGGCGCACACATTGCGGCAGAATGACGAAGCGCAACGACTGCTTGCGGGAAAAGCCAAGCCCCTTGGCCGCTTCCCACTGCGTCGTCGGTATGGAGAGCACGGCACCCCGGGTGATTTCGGCTATGTAAGCGCTGGCAAGAATGGCAAGGCCGATCACGGCCTTGATCCAGTCCGGAAACGCCAGATAATTGCCGAACACCACGATCTCAAAGGGAAAGATATAGGTGGTCGCAAAGATCAGAACGAGCGCCGGTGCGTTGCGAAAAATCTGAACGTAGATGGCAGCCGGCCAGCGAATGAACCAGTAGGGCGCCAGTTGCATGAGGCCGAGCAAAACACCTGCCGTCGTGCCGATTGTGATCGCACAGAGCGTGATCACGATATTCATCGAAAAGCCGGAAGCAAGATAGGGCAGCCACATCACCAGTTCCTTGCCCAGAGTCAGGTCAATAAGGGACCAGACAACGACCAGCAGCGGCATGGCAAAAAAGCCGGCATAACGCAGAATACGGCTGCTTTTCTTGGGTGCATGGTTCTGTGTCATGCTGATAACCCATATCCCGGAACGGCCAGCTTTCGCTCCACCCACGAACCGGCGCGGGCGATCAGAAAATTGATCAGGCTGAAAAAGGCGAGAAGGACAATCATCAGCTCAACGACGTTGTCGCGCTGTGTCCAAACCATAATCGATGCATAGGTGATTTCACTGACGGCAATGGCATTGCCCACGGTTGTCGATTTGACCAGGCTGATAAGCCCGTTGACGATGGCGGGCAACGAGGCGCGGAACGCGAGGGGTATCTGCACGTAACGCAGGATTTCGAACTGGCTAAACCCCATGCCTCTTGCGGCTTCAATCATAGACGAGGGCACCGCTTCGATGCCGCCACGGATCGCTTCCGCATGCAACGCGGCCACATGCAGCCCAACCACGGCAACCACCCAGAAGAAAGGAGACAGCGGATTGTTCTGTGCGCCACCGAATAGGTTGGAGACAAATGTGTTGAGCACGAGAAAGCTGAACATGAGTTGCACAAGTGTCGGCGTGTTGCGCGTGAGTTCTACGAAAGCACGCACCGGCGCAGACAGCCAAAGCCTGCCTGAAGTCAGGCAGGCTGCAAAAATCAATCCGAAAACCAGACTGACGGGAATGGTGACGGCAACAAGATAAAGCGTGGTGATGAAACCATCTCGCCAGATTTGCGCCTCGTAACCCGTCGCCAGAAATTCATAATTGAGACCAAGCCTGCTCGTCAGATCGACGAACAGGCTCGTGAAATTTACATCATTCATCAGGATTTACCGCTGGCTTCCGCTCATTGTACGGCAGAAAGCTTCTTGTTCTCTTCCTCGAGGTACTTGGTATTGAGCAAGCGGTTTTCCTTCGCCATCTCAAGCAGTTTGCCTGATGTGTGAAGCTTCTTCACAGCGTCATCGAGAGCGGTCTTGGTGTCTTTTTCGTCCTTGCGCAGCCAGATCACGGAGTCGGACGGGATCAACTCTGTCGGAAACGGAATGGCAAAGTCTTTCCACTCGTCGGCCCGGTCAACAAGCAGCAAGCCCACGGTCGCACCGACATGGACGGCTGCAACGCAGTTGCCGCCCTGAAGTGCCAGCAGCGATTCAGGCTGGCTTGGCAGAGCCTTTACGATGGCTCCATATTCTTCCGCCAGTGGCTGGGCGTAATTCGAACCCTGGGAAATGCAAACCGGCTTGCCCTTGAGATCAGCCCAGTCTTTCAGGCCGCTATCCTTGCGCACAACGGCAGCGCCACCCGCACGGTCATAGGGTGTTGGCACATAATCAAGGATTTTTGCGCGTTCTTCGGTGTACTGCATGTTGGCGATAAGGATATCGACTTTGCCCTGCTGCAGAAACTGCACGCGGTTTGGCGGTGTTACGGTGACTGTCTCCAGCTCGACACCGAGATCTGCGGCCAGCGCTTTCGCCAGGTCAACATTGTAGCCTTTTTGCTCCTGCGACTTTGGATCGATAAAGCCAAACGGCGCGCCCGAGAGAATAACGCCCACAGTCAGCTTGCCCCGGCCCTTGATCCGATCCAGCGTTGCGTCTGCAAAAGCCTGAGTGCTCGCCAGTGTTGCGAGCGAAATGGAAACCCCGAAAATAACTTTGGTAATGGCTTTGGCAAACATCGATGACTCCCTGTTTCCGGCAAAATAGACAAAGGGCCCGCTCTCGGCGAGGAGAGATTTTCCAAGAATACGGCTGCAAATGAAATAATTTTACACTGATAGGAAATATGGCCACCTTATTCTCGTGCAGGAGCCGGATGTCTGTTCCGATGGTGGTGATGCAGGTTTTTGTGGCTATAGCGCCTATTTCGTTCGTTCAAGGTCTTCCAGCAGCGCCTCTATTTCCTGCGAGACAGGGACATCAGGCGGGTGATCCAGTTTGGCGCGCTGGCGATAGGAGGGGCTCTTCACATACCAGTCGATCAAGGCTGATGCCACCTCGACCGCTCTCTCATCTGTTTTGCTGACGTGGTTCTCTTCACACCAGGCAGTATGAAACCGGTCTATTTCTTGAAGATCATGTGACGAAAGCAGAGGAAGAGAAGCGTTGGCAACGCGAGGATCCATTTTGCACCGCATATGAGCAATTTCGGGTAGTCGAAAACAACAAACCTGGTGGTTATTTGTTCCGTCAGGCCATCGCGCATCTTGGTGAAGAGCATCTCGCTTTGCAAACCTTTTTGTTTGTTCGCCAATCATCGCTGTGTGGTATCAAACTTTGTCGGCTGCCATAGATCATTCAAGCCACCTGACGCACCAAGAACGGGATCGCTGTTCGGTTTCGGCAAGGATTCTATTGTGGCCAGCATAGGGGATGTCGCAGAAGAGCGCTGGATATCGGCACATTGGCCTGGAGGATAGGCGCCGACCACTTGAAAGTCTGGCGAACTCTCAATGTTGCGGTGCCCCGTTCCGGCGGGCAATATCACGCAATCCCCCTGGCCGACATCCACCACGGGGCCATCAGGTCCCCCGATCTGAAGCTTTGCGTGGCCTCGCCCGATGCATAGAGCCTCATGCGCACCGCTGTGGTAGTGGTGATAGTCGAACACGCCATTGCGCCAGATGCCCGTCCATCCGTTTGAGGAGAACATTGTTTCAATGGCATGAGAGCTAGAGGCCATCTCAATCTGCCGGTAGACGATCACAGGAAAATTTGGGTTGTTCGGCACCCATTCGCTTTCAGTCACCATGAAATGTTCAGTCTGCATGCTCATGGGTATCGGCCTCGTTAAAACGTTATGTTCTGCTTCTGATAACCATCAAGCAACTGTCCGGTTCCTGTCGATAAATGCTGCTTCGGATCATCATGGTCGCAGCGTGATGCGGTTCGATCACATGGAAAATCAAATTATACGCGTTGCGAATTTCCGCTCACCCTGGCTTGACGTCGGCGATGCGACCGGCTGTCACCTGTTACGTTCGAAAAGCAGCAAAAACGTAACCTGAGAGTGTATACGAAGCTCGCGGGCTATTCAGCTTGATGAAAGCCTTCGGTTATGTGAGGCTGTTTCCCGGAGTACCTTCAATGAATGCCCGCCAACTCGAAATTTTCCGCACCATCATGCGCGATGGATCAGTGACCGCGGCCGCCAATTCGCTCGGTGTTTCCCAGCCCGCTGCGAGTAAAGTGCTTCACCATCTCGAGAGCCAGCTTGGTTACAAGTTATTCGAGCGGATCGGTGGACGGTTGATCCCCACGATGGAGGCTCATCTTATCTACGAAGATGCGGATCGGATTTTTCGCGAGCTTGAAGTGCTGAAGCAGCTGACACGCACAATTCGCGAACGCAAGCTCGGGCTCTTGCGCATCGGTGCAAGTCCACCGATTACCTACTCGATCATTCCCCAAGCGCTGCTGGAGTTTCGGCAAAATCACCCGACCGTGAAGGTCCATCTCCAGGCCCTGCCAAAAAAGGAAGTTGCAGAGCAGTTGATCATTGGTGACATTGATCTCGCATTGACGCTTTCATCGATCCAGGCGCCAACAATCCGTTCGGAAATCCTGAGCGTTGTGCCGTTGATGGCCGTCATGCGTGAGGACGATCCACTGGTTAAGCTTGACCGCGTTACGCCTGATGTTCTGGAAGGTCGCTCGCTGATATCGTATGACAACAATTCCTCGATCGGCCCCCAGATCGAGAATGCATTCAGAGAAGCGGGCTACAGCCGCGACCTTGCAATCCAGCTATCATCGTCGGTCGGTGCAATGCCGCTCGTTTCCGGCGGGCTCGGCATCGCTTTGGTCGACGGTCTGGTTCGATGGAATGACTTTCCGGGATTGACGGCACGTCCCTTTTACCCTGCCATCAATATGCACCTCGCCGTTTCGGTGAATACTGCCCGGCCGACATCGCGTTTCTTCAAGCCGTTTATGGCTTCACTTCGAAGTGCACTTGAGATGCAGATTCGCTGACCGCTATGGCGTCCTTTGCGGATTCCGCGGTTCATGGATTAATCGGCACTCTCCGTTAGTGTTTGCTTGACAGCACGAAAGCGCCCGGGACGAAAATCGTGTAACGGAACGTCGCTCCTGCCGGTATGGATGATTTCGGCCATCACGTCGCCAACCCCTGGCCCAAGCTGAAAACCGTGTCCGCTGAAACCGAATGCATGGAAAAGCCCGGGCATCGTGGAGGAGGCCCCCATAACAGGAAGGCCATCTTCTACATAGCCCTCACATCCGGACCAGGTTCGGATCACAGAGACATTGGCGAGCGCGGGGAGAATTGGCAAGAGCGACCGCAACTGGCCAGGCAGGCGGGCAGGATCTGCGAATGCGTGACCGGTGTCTATGGAAACATCAGTGCGCTCTGCTCCACCGCCGAACACGATATTGCCGCGTTCAACCTGCCGAAGGTAGCCGCCACCATGATCGTGACCCCAAACGCCGACAACCGGAATGATCCGATGAGGGAGTGGTTCGGTTACCCCCATCTGCGGCCCCCGAGCCGTGATAGGAACCGGCTCACCAAATTGTTTTGCGATTGCGGCCCCCCAAACGCCAGCCGCATTGAGCAGATATTGCGTGCCGTAAGAGCCTTTGGACGTGTCGACCTCGAAACCGCTGGACGTCTTCCTGATCGCCGAGACATTTGCCTCTTCGATGATGTCGGCACCCAGCCGTCGTGCCGCATCGGCGAAAGCTGGTGCGATCAGGCGCGGATTTCCGCTGCCGTCCTTTGGCGAGTAGGACGCGCCTATGGCGGTTGGCCCCAGACCGGGAAAACGGGCCCGTATCTCGGCTGGCGTCAGTTCGTCGAGATCAAGACCCCATGGGCGGGCATCCTGGGCGAAGCTGCGCATATCCGCGAGCCCCTTTTTGCTGAATACCAGTCGCAGATGACCAGTTGCGCGAAACTCGACGTCACGCCCCAGCATTTCTGCAGCCTTTGCCCAAAGTTCAAGCGACCTGTTTGCCAGCGGAAGCTGTGGCAGGTAGCGCCCGCTACGGCGGATGTTGCCAAAAGAAGCGACCGTTGCACCGCTGCCGACCCTGTTGCGCTCGATCAGGGTGACGCGCAATCCGCGACGCGACAAAAAATAGGTAGCAGCGGAGCCCATCAAGCCGCCGCCCAAAACGATCACGTCCATCTCGTCCTCCATCTTCGAAGTGGCGTTACCGTTCGCAATCGCGAGTACGCTTGTCAAAGTCGAGATCGCCCACCTCCCATAAGTCAGGGCTATGACCACTTACGACGCAGCCCATAACCAAACCCTATGAGAGGTAATCGTTTCGCGCTTGGACCGCGATACGTCTCCCATGCAAGCTTCGGGGCGAGCAATGTGAGAGGGAATGGACATGGCAAATGCCGCAGCACCGGTGACGGAGATCAAAGAAGCGCAGAACTGGAAGATCGGCGTCGATATAGGCGGAACCTTTATGGATTTTTGCGCCCTTGAAACGCGATCGGGACGTGTTGCGTCACTCAAGGTGCTGACAACGCCCGACGAGCCCGGTGCGGAACTCATGACCGGGCTGACCATACTCGCTGAGCGTGAAGGGCTTGATCCGGCAAGTGTCACCCGTTTCGTCCACGGAACGACCGTTGGGATCAACACAGTTATCCAGCGGCGCGGTGCCGCGCTTGCCCTTTTTACCAATGCGGGGTTCGAAGACGTCATTGAACTGGCGCGATTGCGCATGCCGGACGTCTATTCACTCTTCTGCTCTCGACCCGAACAACTAATTGCCCGTGATATGATCTTCGGCATTCCGGTGCGCCTGCGGGCGGATGGAAGTGAAGCGCAAGCTCCGGACATGACGGCGGTCGCCGCTGCGGTATCGTCCGCACGGTCGAAGGGTGCATCCGGCATTATCATCTCATTCCTTCATTCCTGGCGTGGCGGTGCGCAGGAGGAAGCCGTGAAGGCGGAAATAGAGCGGATCGCTCCGGATTTTTTTGTTTTCGCTTCGTCAGAGGTTTGGCCAGTCATTCGCGAATATGAACGCACGACAACGGCAATCCTCAACGGCTACGTTCATCCTCGCGTTTCGGGTTACCTGACCGCTTTGGAGGAAAAGCTGGTGGCACACGGTGTGACGGCGCCCGCACTGCTGACCAAGTCTAATGGTGGCGTCATGAACGCGACGGAAGGCAAGCGCTCATGCGTGCAGATGCTCCTGTCGGGGACTGCGTCAGGCGTCATAGGTGCTGCGTGGCTTGCGCGTCGTGCCGGTGAAAAAAACATACTGACGCTTGATATCGGCGGCACGTCGGCGGACTTTGCCCTGATCATCGATGGCGAGCCGCAATTTGGTACCGGCGAGCTGATCGGTGAGTTCCCACTGCATGTCCCTTCGGTTTCGGTAAGTTCGATCGGCATCGGCGGTGGCTCCATTGCAAGCATCGATTCCCATGGCATTCTGCGCGTTGGGCCGGAATCGGCCGGCTCCACACCCGGTCCGGCATGTTACGGTCGCGGGGGTGCACGCGCTACCGTGACCGATGCGATGGCCGTTTGCGGTTGGCTCGGGCACAGCCAGATGGCGTATGGGCAACTGCAAATCGACGTCGATGCCGCCCGCGCTGTCGTCGCCATACTTGCCGACCAAACCGGTCGCTCGGTCGAGGAAGCTGCCCAGGCGATAATCGACATCGCCATTTCGGAGATGTTCGTCGAAGTCGAAAAACTCGCCTCCAGGGCTGGTGTCGATCTGCGCGACTTCACGTTGATGCCTTTTGGCGGCGGCGGCCCTATGCTTGGTGCATTCCTAGCGCGTGAATTTCGCATGGCCAAGGTCATCGGGCCGCGGCGCCCCGGCGTTGTCTCGGCGCTTGGCGGTCTGGTTGCGGACCTGCGCGGAGATTTTATCCGAACGGTCTTTACGCATCTTGATAGCTCGGTGGCTTCGCTTTTGCGAGACACGCTGGAAGGACTTGCCAAGGAGGGTAAGGCCTGGCTTCAAAAACAGGGGCAGACCGGCCCGGCCGACCTGAACATCTCAGCTGACATGCGTTATGTCGGACAGAGTTTCGAGATCGAGGTTCCACTGGAGTGGGAATGGATCGCTCAGGGTAGGATCGACGCGATGGAGCAGGCGTTCCATGCCATGCATGCGCGGATTTACGATTTTCACGATCCGGACGGTGCTATCGAAATTGTCAATCTGCGCTTGGCGGCAATTGGCGCTGGCCCAGTACTCGAGTTTCCTATTCAAGCGGAAGAACCTGCGGTGATCCCGCAACCGGACCGGACCATTTCGGTGTTTACCGGCAAAACGGTCGAACAGATCGGGCTGTACCGCCGCGATCTGCTTCGGCCCGGCGGATGCTTCAACGGTCCGGCCGTGGTGGCCCAGGAAGATACGACCTTCGCCATTCCCGCCGGGACCTTGGTCGAGATCGACCGTCATCTGAATATGCATCTGACATTTCCGGAGTAACAGATAATGCTCGATCCATTGAACCTCCAGGTATTTGCAAACCACACGCGGGCTGCCGCTGAAAACATGGCCTATACGCTGCAACGTACGGCCCATTCCGCCTTCGTCAAGGAGACGGAAGACTTCACGGTGATGCTCGTCAACCGCAGAGGCGAGACGTTCGGTGTTCCGCTCGGGCTCGGCGCAACCTGGTATCCCGGTCTTACCTACACCCGCGCGATCGACATGATCGCCGATTACAAGCCCGGCGATGTGGCCTTCACCAACGATCCCTATTCGTGCTTCGTCGCCACCCACGCGCCGGATACACATCTTTGGAAGCCGGTCTTTTTCGAAGGGGAGATCATCGCCTGGACCGGAGGCCATATCCATAACACGGATATGGGCGGCGCAGTGCCAGCTTCGCTATCGCGTGCGCTAACGGAAATACATCAGGAAGGGATCCGCTTTCCGCCGATGAAGTTGGTCAACGAGGGAGTGTTTGACGAGAATATCCTCCGGATCATGACCACCAATGTGCGCAAGCCCGATCTCAACATTGGGGATATCAAGGCGCTTGTGGGCGCGCTCAATACGGGGGAGCGCAAGATCCTCGCCATGGTGGAAAAATTTGGTAAGGAGGCGTTTCTGGAAGGCGCAGAGGTGCTGCTTGACCACGCTGAGGCCCAAGCGCGCGATATTCTGCGTTCGATGCCTGACGGGACATGGGAGTTTGTCGACTATGCCGATGAAGACAGCGTAGAGGCAAACCCGTGCCGCCTGAAACTGAGACTGACGATCACAGGTGGCGACGCCATTCTTGATTTTACCGGGTCAGATCCACAGCTCGGCTCTTCCCTCAATGTTCCCTCCGGTGGTGATCCGCGGCACACGATCCTTCTGGTTGGCGTCTATTATGTCCTTTACACGCTCAACCCGAAAATCCTTCTCAACACAGGCCTGACGCGCCCCTTCACCTGCATAACCCCGGAGGGTAGCGTTCTCAATCCGGTGTCGCCCGCAGCCGTCGGTATGCGTTCGCTGACATGCGCACGTCTACGTTCCGTCATCTTCGGTGCCTTCTCTCAAGTGGTACCTCATCTCCTTCCGGCAGCGCCTGCGGGCAATAACTGCATCGTCAATGTCATGACCACTGATGAGCGCAACGGCCGCACAATTATTGCGGCGGTCAATCCTGTTGTCGGCGGCGGCGGGGGCATGCCCCATCGCGACGGCACCAATGGATCGGGCGCGGATGCCGCCTATCTGAAAAATACACCGATTGAGATTACCGAGACTGAAGTTCCGATCGAGTTTGTCAGGTATGGGCTCGCGATCGACAGTGGTGGCGCAGGACGGTGGCGCGGTGGACTGGCAACCGAACTCGCGTTCCGGGTATTCGCTCCCGGCAGCCGCATCACGGCGCGAAACCGCGACCGCAGCTTCTTCCGTCCATGGGGCGTGCTGGGTGGAAAGGCCGCAGGCCTGTCCGATATGGTCGTCAATCCAGGCGGCGAGGACCATCATCGCCTCGGAAATATAGACACTGCGGTTCTTCAGCCAGGTGACGTTCTGGCAATCCGTTCGGCAGGCGGAGGTGGTCGCGGGAATCCGATGGAGCGGGAAGCCTGGCGGGTCTTGCAGGACGTCGACCGCGGCTACGTTTCCCTGGAGGCCGCCGAAAGGGACTACGGCGTCGTTATCCAGAATGGTGAGATCAACGAGGCTCTTACCGCTAAGCTCAGAGCGTCACGGACGAAATCCAGCGCACATTTTCACTACGGTCCCGAGCGCGAAGGCTATGAGGCGCAGTGGACGCCGGATGCATATGCACTGTTGACGGACACCCTGGCGGCTCTTCCAATTCATTGGCGGTTTTTCATCAAGACCGAGATATTTCGCCGTATGAAGGGAAGAGCGGGGCAAGACGGGGTGGCTCAAGCGCTGGCAGAGGTGCGGGTGCGGTTTCCTGGAATGCCGATACTCACGCGGCCTGTCAAAGAGGCGGCCGAATGATCCGGAAATGGCCAAAAGCGACTGATACCGGCCGGATCGTCAGGCTTGCCGAGCAGGGCAGGCCGCCCATCCGCTTCCGGCTCAATGGTACCGAATGCGAG
Source organism: Agrobacterium bohemicum (assembly GCF_001562555.1). Lineage (NCBI taxonomy): Bacteria > Pseudomonadati > Pseudomonadota > Alphaproteobacteria > Hyphomicrobiales > Rhizobiaceae > Agrobacterium > Agrobacterium bohemicum. The sequence continues at coordinate 26,972 of NZ_KQ961026.1, read as the reverse complement.
GCTCTGAGCGGTGATACGGTGCTGACGGCTATCCTGCTTTCGGAAAAAGCCCTGCGGCGCTCTGAATTTGGCCCAGAGTCGCGTGCTGGATTCTGCTTGATGGGTACCTGCCAGGATTGTTGGGTATGGCAGGAAGATGGAAGCCGGTTACGGGCATGCACCACGTTTATTGCTGAAGGAATGGGTCTGAAAACAGACGCACCGGAGGAATGGCAATGACGATGAAAAGCGAAGAAAGAGTAGTGATTGTGGGTGCGGGGCCTGCCGGCATGCGGGCCGCCGAAACCTTGGTCGCTGCAGGCGTAACGCCTGTCATCATTGACGAGGGTCTTAAATCTGGGGGGCAAATCTATCGGCGTCCTCCAGATGGCTTTCAGCGTCCGCCTGAAAAGCTTTACGGATCGGAGGCTCGCAAGGCTGTCGATCTTCATGGCGTGTTTGATCAGTTGGTCGCATCGGGGAAGCTGGATTATCATCCACAATGCTCGGTCCTGGCGGTCGCGCAAAACATTCTCTACGTCCTGACGCCAGCCGGACGACGGGAGTTTGCCTATGATCGTCTCATTCTGGCGACCGGAGCGATGGACCGGGTGGCGCCGGTTCCGGGGTGGCAGGCGCCAGGCGTCTACAGCCTTGGCGCTGCGCAAATTGCGCTGAAGTCGCAGGGTGTTGCTCTCGGCCGTGAAATTGTTCTCGCGGGCTCGGGTCCCTTGTTGACCCTTGTCGCGGCACAATTGCTGATGGCCGGAGCAAATATTCGCGCCGTTCTCGATACGTCGAGCTTGACCACCCAACTCTCTGGATTATGGGGAATGCTTGCCAGACCCCGCGTGGTGCTGCGCGGTTTATTCTTGCGTGCGAAGCTGGGTCGTCTCTACCATTTGGGCGTGCGGTTGGAGGAGATCGTCAGTGACGCAAATGGGCCGACTGGCGTTCGCTGGAAGAACATTTCCGGTGAGACACGCTACACCGCGTGCGATATGGTCGGGCTTGGCTGGCACCTGCGTTCGGAAACACATCTGGCCGGACTTGCGGGTTGCAGTTTCGATTACGACCACGATTGGGCTCAGTGGATCCCGCGCGCTGACCGAATGGGCAGAGCGGGCAACGGGCTGTATCTTGCCGGCGATGGGTTGAAAATACTCGGCGCAGACGGGGCAGAGATCGCCGGCAGACTTGCCGCAACCGGATGTCTTATCGACATGGGCGTGGCTGCGCCTGGCACGGCACGCGATGTCAGCCTGCTGGGTCGTTATGAGCGCTTTGCACGGGGCATGGCTCGGGCCTTTCCATGGCCGCGTGATATGGTTCGGGCCGTACCAGATGAAACAATTGTATGTCGCTGCGAGGGAATCACCGCTGGGCAGCTGCGCGAGAATGTCATTTATGGAGGTTCGGAGGTTAACCGCGTAAAATCTCTATCACGGGTCGGGATGGGGAGATGCCAAGGACGGTTCTGTCAGATTGCTGGTGCTGAGCTCATAGCCGCTCAAGCGGGTGTCAGAGCTTGCGAGGTGGGCCGCTTGCGTGAGCAGGGACCGGTTCGTCCGCTTCCGATCGGCGCATGGGTCGAGGATGCCTAGCAAATTCCGTCCTTTTGAAGTCTGTGGCCGCGAAAAGGGTCACACGGCTTCGCACAATAAGGACATTTTTGCACCCAATGCCCTCGTGCCACCCGAACCGGTTTTGCAATCTAGGCCGAGGGGGCAATGGTTTGAGTCGCCATCATTCATTCGATTTGATGCCATGAGCACCGAACTCAAAACTCCGCGACCTTGCCCCAGACGGATGTGTTAAGGCGGGCTGGGCGGTATGGGACCGGGTCGACAAGCGGTCGTGCCCCGGTGACAATATCGGCCACCAGATGGCCGGCACCCGGGCCGATGCCAAAGCCGTGTCCACTGAAACCGGCGGCCAAAATGAGACCCGGAACGGTTTCGACCTCGCCTATGGCTGGCACACCATCCGGCGTGCTGTCGATAAAACCGGCCCAGGCATTGGCAATTGTCGTCTTCCGCAGTTCCGGCAGCAAATCCTGCGCCCGGCGAAAGGTTTCGTCTATTTGCGCCTGGTCGGGTTTGGGATCGAGAATGCGGTTCTTCTCCATTGGGGTTATGGCGTCCATGCGCCATTTTTTCAGGGTCTCATGACCGGCCTTCCAGCCTTCCAGCCCACCAAGTGCCAGGCTTTTTCGGCGTTTGAGGAACATCGGCACGAACTCACGGGAGAAGCGAAGCTGTTGCGGTGTGGGATCGACGCGAGCCCGGCCGCTGATCGCCAGCGTGTAGCCGCCATCGCCCCGGCTGGTGATGGAAACCTCTGCCGTGTGTAAAGCATCAGGCAGACCTTGTGCGCCTGGAGTCACCGATAAAATAGATGAACGAATGGCGGCTTGGGGAAACCGGATGCCGAGTTGGTGGCACAAGGACGACGCCCATGCACCGCCCGCCAGCACCACTGTTTTGGTTGTGATCGTTCCATGTTCGGTGACGACGCCTGAAACTTTGCCCCCCTGCAATTCCAGACCACGCGCGGCACACATCTGGTGCACGGTTCCGCCGAGCTTGATGATCGCACGCGCCACGACGGGTGCTGCCCGTGATGGATCGGCGATACCGTCTGTGGGCGAAAACACGCCACCCTTCCAATCCCTGTTGGTGGCGCGTCCACGCTCCCTTGCCTCATCCGCACTCAGCATATGTGTGGTCACACCGGCTGTGCGGGCAAAATCACGCCAGCGCGCCCAGCCTTCGAGTTCGGCTTCATTGTTGCTGAGATAGAGCAACCCGCACCGGCGAAAGCCTGTCTCTTCTCCGCTGTCCTGTGCGAAACGTTCCCACAGGGCCAGGCTATGCGTGGACATCGGTAATTCGCGAGCATCGCGGTTCTGCTGTCTGCACCAGCCCCAATTTCGGCTGCTCTGTTCGGCCCCGATGAGGCCCTTCTCGATCAGCGCCACCTTCAGTCCGCGCTGTGCCAGATAGTAGGCGGAAAATACCCCGGCCACGCCGCCGCCGATCACGACAGCGTCGGCGTCCTTGGGCAATTGGGATGAGGTTTCTATCCGGTAAAGCGGTGCGGGCATTGCGTTCTCCTACAGATGAGTCATTCTAGCAGTCTCGCCGTTTCGCACCTGCCGCAAGAGGTGGCTTGAGTAGCATTTTATTCTGTAGCCCTGCGCCGTGTCGCATCATTCTGCCAAAAACACTTTCGGCGTTTTTCTGCAAGAAAAATGCGGGCGGTTTAGCTTGTGCAACTTGCCACGCCGCATATTATGCTGCTCAGTTGTTTCGTAACAGGATGGTGTCAAAATGAAACTTGACCGGATCGATATCAAGATTCTCCATGAACTCCAGAAGAACGGTCGCATCACCAATGTCGAGCTGGCAGAACTTGTAAGCCTGTCACCCAGCCCCTGCCTCATGCGCGTCAAGAAATTGCAAGCGGAAGGCTTCATCACCAGCTATTCGGCGCAGATCAATATCGTCAAACTTGGTCAAACCCTTACCGTCTTCACCGAAGTAACCTTGAAGAATCATCGCCAGATTGATTTTGCCCGCTTTCTCGCAGCCGTGGAAAAACTGGATTCCGTCATCGAATGCCATCTCGTGTCTGGAGGTTACGATTATCTGCTGAAATTCGTCACCGCCAGCATCGGCGAGTATCAGGCTACAATGGAACGACTGATAGATTTAAATATCGGTGTCGACAAATATTTCAGCTTCGTCGTGCTGAAGTCACCTATCGTTAAACCGCATATTCCGCTGACCAGCCTCTTCCCGATATAACGTCGCCGCGTTCAGCGCTGTGCGAAAACACGAACCAGCTCAGGATCTCGCTCCAACCCGTCCAGCCAGCCCGTGTCGAGTTTGGGAACGGACGAAAACAGAAGTTTGGAATAGGGGTGTGCATTGGCGTTGCCTATGGCGGATGGCGGCATTTGTTCGACCTTTTCGCCCGCATACATCACAGCGATCTCATCGCAGATTGCCTGAACCACAGACAAATCATGGCTGATGAAAATGTATGAGAGCTTCAGCTCGCGCTGCAATTCCTTCAGCAGATCGATGATGGCAGCGGCGACGACCGTGTCGAGTGCCGAGGTAATCTCGTCGCAGAGAATAACCTTGGGGTTGGCTGCCAACGCTCGTGCAAGATTGATGCGCTGTTTCTGCCCGCCGGATAATTCGGCAGGGCGCCGGAATTTCATGTTGCGGGGCAATTGCACCATGTCCAGCAACTGGTTCACCCGTGCCTCGCGTGCGCGTCGGTCCATGCCATAATAGAATGCCAGCGGACGCTCCAGAATGTCGGAAATCGACTTGGACGGGTTGAGCGCCGTATCGGCAAACTGGAAAACGATCTGCATTTTGCGCAATTCTTCGCGCTGACGCTCACGAGCATTCGGCGCCAATTCCCTGCCGTCGAAAATGACGTGGCCTGATACTGGGGGCAAAATTCCGGCAATGGCGCGGGCCAGCGTGGATTTTCCACAGCCGGATTCGCCGATAATGCCTAGATTGCGGCCTTCTTCCAGCGAGATATCGACCGACTTCAGGGCTAGTGCCAGTGGCATACCGTTTGGTTGGATGGGGCCGTAACCTGCGACGATGCCCTTTGCTTCCAGCAACGGCTTCTTGCCAGTCACAGCATCCCGATCTGCCGCGCTTGCGTGGATGCGGGGTTTGAAGGCTGCGAGCAACTCTTGCGTATAGGGGTGTTTGGGGTGGTTTAGAATCTGGTCGGTGGTGCCGATTTCCTGGATTTCTCCACCTTTCAGAACGACGATACGGTCAGCGATCTGCGCAACGACGGCAAGATCATGCGATACGTATACGCCCGCAAGATTGCCTGCCTTCATCACGGATTTGAAAGCACGCAGCACTTCGATCTGGGTGGTCACGTCAAGTGCTGTCGTTGGCTCATCGAAAATGACCAGACGCGGATTACCGATCAGCGCCATGGCCGCCGAAAGCCGCTGCAATTGCCCGCCGGAGACCTGATGCGGGTAACGATTCCCAATGGTCTCGGCATTGGGCAGAGCCAGAGCGCGAAACAGTTCGACAGCTCTGGACTTTGCCTCCGCATCGCTCATCAACCCATGGATACGAACGACTTCGATGACCTGATCCATAACGCGCTGCGCTGGATTGAAGGCGGCAGCAGCACTTTGCGGGACATATGCGACCTCCGTGCCACGCAGTTTCGAAAGACCTTTCTGCGAGGTCGCAGCCATGTCGCTGCTGCCCAATCGCACCGAGCCGCCAACGATCTTGCAGCCCGGGCGGGTGTGGCCCATCATTGTCAAGGCAATTGTCGTTTTGCCCGAGCCACTCTCGCCGATCAAAGCAACGATTTCGCCGTCCGCAATGTCGAAACTGACACCGCGAATAATCTCGACGGTACGGCCTGTATCGGTTTTTGCCTCAACCTTGAGATCACGAACTTCAACGAGATTTGCCATCAAGCACTCCGGTCACGAATTTTCTGCGGCAGGTTGTCGATCAGCATGTTGACGCTGATGGTGAGGGTGGCAATCGCGATTGACGGAAAGATTACGGCTGGTGCGCCGAAGGACAGGCCACCAATGTTTTCCCGGACCAATGCGCCCCAATCTGCATTCGGGGGCTGTACACCAAGCCCAAGAAACGACAGGCCCGACAAAAGCAGCACGATGAACACGAAACGCAAGCCAAGATCGGCGAGCACAGGCCCCATTATATTGGGCAGGATTTCCGAGCGGATAATGTACAGTACGCCTTCGCCGCGTGCGCGGGCCACTGTCACGAAATCCATCGTATTGATGTTGACGGCAAGCGAGCGAGCAAAACGGTAGGATCCGGGCGTATAGATGATTGCCATCGTCATGATCAGAACGGGGATGGAGGGCCCCATCGCTGCAACGATGACGAGACCGAAAAGTTTGCTTGGAATGGAAATCAGTGCATCGAGAAAACGCGATAGGCATGTATCGAACCAGCCGCCGGAAACAGCAGCGCACATGCCGAGGGTTACACCGGTAAAGCAGGCGATGGCAACGGACGCCAGCGAAATGCCAACCGTGTAGCGCGCACCCATAAGGATGCGCGAAAAGATGTCGCGACCAAGATAGTCCGTTCCCATGATGAACTTTTGGGACATGGGACCAAAATAATCAAAATCGACAATCTCGCCGACGGGGTAGGGGATCAACAGCGGCGCGAAGATCGCGATGGCTGCCCAGAACAAGATGATCGTGAGCGCGGCGATACCGACAGCATTGAAACGATAGCCAAGCCTGCGCGGAGAAAGAACAGAGAATGTCATGGTCAGCGAAGCCTCGGATTGGCAACGATGGCAATAATGTCTGCAATGGTGATCAGGACGAGATAACCGAGGCAAAAAATCATGGCGCATGTCTGGATGAGCGGGAGGTCGCGGGTGGATACGGCATCGACCATCAACTTGGCGATGCCTGGGTAGTTGAAGATGGTCTCAACGATAATGACACCACCCAACAGATAGGAAACCGAAAGTGCAACCGCGTTGACGATCGGGCCAAGCGCATTTGGCAACGCATGTCGCAGAACCATGCGTGACCGTGACGCGCCCTTCAACAGTGCCATTTCCACATAGGGCGTATCAAGCGTTTCAATAACCGCCGCACGTGTCATGCGGATCATCTGCGCGGAAATCACGAAGCTCAGTGTGATGACGGGCATCGCGAAAACACGCAGAAGTTCTCCAAGGGAATGAACCTCGTTGGCGAAAGCAAGCGCGGGCAACCATTTGAGGTAGACGGCGAAAATCAGGACGGCGGACGTCGCGACCATGAATTCCGGCACGGAAATGACGGTGATGGAGACGGTGGTGACGATGCGGTCGTAGAGCGTGCCGCGCATAATGGCAGCCGTTATCCCGAGTGTCAGCGCAATAGGAATGGAAAACAGCGCAGTCACTGCGGCCAGCTTCATCGTGTTGGCCAGTCGCCCACCGATGAGATCAACGATCTCCATATTATTTGCGTAGGATTTACCAAGATCTCCCATAAAAAGGCCCGCAAGCCAACGCAGGAACCGCAAGATTGCGGGATCATCGAGGTGCATTGCGGTTCTCAGTCCCGCTACTGCTTCAGGCGTTGCCGATTGCCCGAGCAGGATTTGCGCAACATCGCCCGGTAGCATTTCGGTTGCAAAAAAAACGGCAAATGAGACGATCAGCAATGTGATGACAGCGACAAAAAGCCGATTTATGACAAGTGCAAGGACATGTTTGTTCATGTGGCCTCTCTTTCGGAAGTGATCCCGCTTTCGTCGCATATCACTGTCAGGCCAAACGGGTCCGATGGCAATGCTCTGAAGCAGATGGACTTTTGCCCGCAGCGTCACTGCGGCGGGCAAAAGTTCAGGGATCAGGCCTCAAGCCATACGTGCTCGGCGAAGGCGTAACCCATCATTCCGCCAAGCGGGCTTGATTGCAGGCCCTTGAGCTTGGAAGAGATGCCATCGACGTTGGATATATAAACCGGGATGATTGTTCCAGCTTCTTCCGCAATCATGACCTGCATCTCGTTATAAATCGTTTTGCGCTTCTCGATGTCCAGCAAGCCGCGCGCCTCCACCAGCATCTTGTCGAACTTCTCCGACTTGTACTGGCTTTCATTCCAAGGCGCATTGGACGCATAAAGAAGCGAGAAGAGAATATCGGGCGTCGGGCGCGGATTGATGTTACCGAAATGGACCGGTGCCTTTAGCCAGTAGTTAGACCAGTAACCGTCGGACGGCACGCGCTGGACATCGAACTTCATGCCAAGCTCGGCGCCTGCGGCCTGAACCACCATGGCCATGTCGATAGAGGAGCTTGCGGCTTCGGAGGCGACAATCGGGATGGACTGACCGATGAGGCCGGCTTTTTCGAAGTGGAACTTCGCCTTGTCAGGGTCGAACGCCTTCGGCTTCAAATCCTTGTTGTGATACATGTTGGCTGGCGAGACAGGCTGGTCGTTGCCGATTTCGGCCAGACCACGCAGCACAGACTTCTGAATCTGCTCGCGATTGACCATATATTTCATGCCCTGCACAAAATCGGCCTTGTTGCCGGGAGCCATGTCGAGGCGCATGTTGAGGTTGGTGTAGTTGCCGGAAGTCGTCTTGGAGATAACAACGTTCGGCTGCCCTTCCATAAGCCGGATAGCGCGCGGGTTCACGGACGCGGCAAGCTGAATATCGCCTGCCAGAAGCGCGTTGACGCGGGCGGTATCGTCTGAGATCGCGAAGAACTCGAAGGAGTCGAGATATGGACCTTCCGACTTCCAGTAGTTCTTGTTCTTCGTGGCGACGGAACGAACACCCGGCTCGAAAACCTCGCAGACGAAAGCGCCGGTGCCGTTGGCCTTGGCAAAGTCCGTGGTTCCATCGGCAATGATCATGAAGTGGTGCAGCGCCAAAATGGTCGGCAAATCGGCGTTCGCATTTGCAAGCGTAATTTCGATGGTCAGATCATCAACGGCTTTGAAGCCTGTCATCTGCTTGGCGATGGAGTTGACTTTAGAGCCGACGGCGGGGTCGAGATGGCGCTTGAGAGAATAGATGACGTCCGCCGATGTCAGCGATTTGCCATCGTGGAACGTCACGCCCTTGCGCAGCTTGACGGTCCAGACCATGGCGTCCTTACTGTCGATGCTCTCCGCCAGCTCCATCTTTGTCATGCCCGCCTCATCAATGGTGGACAGGCGGTTATAGAAAGCGCAGCAGCGAACATAATCGGTTGAAAGCGATGCTTTGGCCGGGTCGAGCGTATCGGCGGTAGAGGATGACCAGCCAGCTGCCTTGAGAGAACCGCCGGACACGGGTGCTGCGGCGAGCGCCTGACCGGCGCGTCCGAGAATGGCAGAGCCTGCAGACATGGCAATGCCCCCTGCCGTCAGCATCTTGAGCAGGTCGCGTCGGCTCGCGCCACGGCGGATGGCGTTTTCGACCATCGCATCGTCGGTGGATGTCCAGTTCATCATGGAATTGTCTGTCATGTTCATTCCCCTTTTTGTTGAGTTCATCCGGGTCGAACGGCTTATGGCGCCGCTTTTTACCCATTGCGGGCAGTTTCAGGCGTCACTTTTCTCCCCGACGGCATCAGCAAGTGCGGCCATGGAGGTGAAGTGGAAATCGGGCTTCGTGAAGTTTTCGGGCTCGATCGTTCCGCCGTAGCCCTTCTGAGCATGGCGTCTTTCGATCCAGCAGTTCGTCATCCCGAGCTTTCGGGAAATCCCGATGTCGTGGTATTGGCTTTGTGCGACATGCAGGATGTCGTCCTTGGTGCTGCCCTCGGATTGAACGAATTCGAAGACATGTTGGAAAAATGCAGGATCCGGCTTTTCGGTGCCCGTGTCATCCGCAGTGAAACCTTGATAAAACGGATTTCCAAGTTCTTCGGAAAAGCATTCGAAGGCCCAACGCTGGGCGTTCGTCATCGCGATCAGCTTATAGCGTTTCGCAAGCTGGGCCAGTGCCTGTACGCTATCGGGAAACGCCTTCCAGCTTTTTGCAGAATCGCGGAGCCGTTCACCAAGAGCACGCTCGGCAGGCAAGCCAAGGTCTGGAGCGATCACCAGGTAGACGCGAACGAGGTCATCGGGAAACAGACCGACATCCGGCAAATAACGGGCCTTGCGATACAAGGCGAGAGCGGCCTCGCCATCGATGTCGACGCCGCGTTCCGTACCAATCTGCTTCAGGCAGTGTGTCAGGCCGCTTTCAAAATCGATCAGCGTGCCAACCACGTCGAAGCTCAGATATTTGAAGTCTGCTAAACTCTTCGGCAATATCATTCTCCTGTTTCAAAAAAAGCGGATCGCGGATGATTTTGGTTGCCCTCACAGAATTCTATGCTGTCCGTTTTTTACCCTCAAGCGCTTCTTCTACGGCTTTTTTGCCATATTCTGCTTTCTTCCCAGCCATCATCGCAACAATCACTGGCGAGATACACTGAATGATCGAACCGCTGCGGCAGAATATTCCGAATATCCTGCCAAAGCGGTATTTCCCGCACAGCCCTCACGCCATAGCTGAGCGAACGTCCGGGTCATTCAGCGTTTGATCGAGCGTCAAGCGGGTACGCTCGATGATGGCATCTATGTCGCTTTCCGTGCAGCACAGCGGTGGTGCGTAGCCGAGAACGCCATTACCGAATGCGCGGATGACGAGGCCGTTATCCCAGGCGCGGTCGAAAATACGGCGCGATGGATCGGCGGCAGCGGGTAGAGGCGTCTTCTTCTGCTTGTCCGTCACCAGTTCGATGGCGGCCAGCATCCCGCGCCCGCGCACGTCTCCCACCAGCGGATGGTCCTTAAGGCTTTCCAGTCCGGCCATTAGCCGAGCGCCAGCTTTCACCCCGTTTTCAAGAAGCCCGTTCTCGTAAAGTCTCAAGACTTCCAGACCCACGGCGGCGCTGACCGGGTGTGCCGAATAGGTATAGCCATGGCCTATTGCGGCCGCACCTGCACCATCTGCAATGGTATTATAGACTTTGTCCGACATGAATACGGCCCCCATGGGGACATAGCCAGAGGTCAGACCTTTCGCCGTTGTCATGAAATCCGGCACAACATCATCGTCCGAACACGCAAACAACGGTCCGGTCCGACCAAAGCCGGTGATGACCTCGTCGGCGACCAGCAGTACGTCATACTGCTTGCAGACCTCATGCATCGCTTTCAGCCATCCCGTCGGTGGCACGAGAACGCCGCCTGAACCCTGGATCGGCTCCACGTAAAATGCCGCAACATGCTCCGCACCGATCTCCTCTATCTTTGCTTTCAGTACAGCAACGGAAGAGGCGATGATGGCTTGCGGGTCGGTGCCGGCAGGGTTGCGATAAGCATAGTGAGACGGAATTTTGTGCTGCCAGTCAAATGGCAGGCCGAAGCCTGCATGGAAGACCGGAAGTGCCGTGAGGCCAGCGCCGACTGTGCTGGAGCCGTGATAGCCCTGTTCGAGCGAGATGAACTGGTCCTTCTCCGGCGTGCCGAGCGAGTGATAATAATATCGGATAAAGCGAACCGTACTGTCCACCGCATCGGACCCGCCAAGCGTGAAGTAGATATGGTTGAGATCACCCGGCGCACGATCTGCAAGTTCCGATGCCAACCGGATCGCCGGTTCCGAACCGAGGCTGAAATAGCCTGTCGCGTAGGGAAGCTCGCGCATCTGTTTTGCCGCCGCCTCCACGATGCTCTCGTGGCCGTAACCAGCGTTGACGCACCAAAGGCCCGCAAACCCATCGATCATCTGATGGCCGGTCATGTCGGTGACGGTGGCACCTTTGGCAGACTTTAAAACGCGCACGCCGAGTTTTTCGTGGCCGCGGTAGGACGCAACCGGATGAATCAGATGTGCGCGGTCGAGTTCGATAAGGGAATTGCTGAGCATAATGTTCTCCAGGATCAACCGAGGGCCTGACTGGCCAATGCAAATGTTTGAGGGGCAAATGTTTGGGTTGTGGTGGTGTCGCGCGGCTTTCCATCACGGACCATGGCTATGCCGCCGCCGACATGGGACAGGCCAAGCTCCGTCAGCCAGAGTGCAAGACCGCTTTGTTCGCTCGTGTCGACGCGAAGGAACTGCCCCTGTTTTCCGGCAAGGAGAAATGACAACAGCATCCTGGCTTCCGAGGCGTTTTCCGCTACCACGGGGCCGATGACTTCGCCGCGTCCGAAGCGACGTATGGCCCCAAAACCGACAACGCGATCATCGCGACGAATGACGGCGAGGCGGCCATTGTTGGCGAGATAGGTGATGAGGTCGCGACGATCCATGCCGCAGGCGGCGTGATCGAGGCTCATGCATTCCGCTACATCCGAAGCATTTGCCCACTCCACACCGTCAGGCGGTGGGACGGACGATATCAGGCCCTGGTGCTGAACGATGCGGTGCGCTTCGCGAAATCCCAGCTTCTGATAGAGCGGCAGCCCGTCTTGCGTGGCAACCAGTCTGCATTCGCGTCCACTTGCGGCATTCAGCGCAAAATCCATCAGACGCTTGCCGATGCCCAGTCCACGCATGGCCTCATCGACGATGACCATATTGATGGTCGCGACATCATCTCCATAAAGTGTTGCCATGGCCGTTCCTAGAACGCGATCCCTGTGAACAGCAGCAACGCCTTTGCTGAGCGACGAGCCCATCGCCCAATCCTCGATCCGGTGCGGCCATTGCGCTTGCTGCGAAAGCGCCAGCGCACCTTCCAGATGGTGCGGCTTAAATTCGACAAGATCGATCTGGCTTGCCAGCATGGCGTTTTCCTCGTGCTATGGTTGGTTTCTTTGATAGACCCTTGAGCGAAGAAGATCGTCCCGACCTTGACACTTGTTCGATCAGTTTGCGCTGTCTGCAATAGTGCGCGCCGCATCTTCTGCTGCGGGGAATACTCTTCGATGTTGGCAGCGTCGCTCAAGCCAGGGCTCTGCGGAACTCTCTGCCAAAGCTGTGCTTCGATACGCAACAATCTGCTTCGCGGAATGGTAATTGCGGTGAGCGCAGCCGAAATCCTACGCTTATGATGACCTTATAAGAGAGCGCAGCCATATGGCCAATCCATGAGGACAAACGACATGACCCAGTTTCGCCCGAAATTCATCACCTTCGATTGCTACGGCACGCTGACCAACTTCCAGATGGCGGAAGCGGCACAGACGCTCTACGGCGAGCAGCTGGATGCTGAAAAAATGGCGCAGTTCATCAAGAACTTTGCCGCCTATCGGCTCGACGAAATTATGGGAGACTGGAAGCCCTACAATGAAGTTGTCCATAATGCCGTGGAGCGCGCCTGCCGCAAGAACGGTGTCACCTTCAAGGACGAAGACGGTCGTTTCGTGTATGAGCAGGTGCCGAGCTGGGGTCCGCATGCGGATGTGCCTGCTGGTCTCGCAAAAGTCGCCAAGGAAATTCCGCTGGTCATTCTGTCGAACGCCATGAATGAGCAGATCATGCACAATGTGGAAAAGCTGGGCGCGCCATTCCATGCTGTCTATACCGCCCAGCAGGCCAATGCCTATAAGCCGCGTTTCCAGGCTTTCGAATATATGTTCGATATGCTGGGCTGCAATCCGGAAGACGTTCTGCACGTCTCCTCGTCCTTCCGTTACGATCTGATGTCGGCGCATGATCTCGGCATCAAGAACAAGGTCTGGGTCAACCGTGGCCACGAACCGGCCAATCCTTATTACGGCTACACCGAAATCAAGGATATCTCGGGCTTGCCGGGCGTCGTTGGGCTTTAATCCATTTTATAGAGGGGAATGAGGACGATGCAGTTCAAATCCTACTGGCACGACACGGCCCCGATCTTTGCCTCTGCTGCGACGGGACAGGTCGAAGGCACCTTCGATGTGGCCATTATCGGTGGCGGCTTTACCGGTCTGTCCGCTGCCCGCAGTCTGGCGAAGGGCGGAGCCAAAGTGGTTGTGCTGGAGGCCCAGCATGTCGGCTTCGGCGGCTCCGGCCGCAATGGCGGACATCTTAACAACGGCATCGCTCACAGCTTCGTCTCCGCAAAGGAGCATCTTGGTGTAGAGCGCGCTAGCGCGCTCTACCGCGCCTATGATGATTCCGTTGATACGATCGAGGCAATCGTCGCCGAAGAGGGCATCGATTGCAGCTTCCGGCGTGCCGGCAAACTGAAACTGGCATCGAAGCCAGCACATTTCGACGCGATTGCCAAAAACTTCGAGGTCGTCAACCGAGAGATCGACCCTGACACGGCGCTTCTCTCCAAGGCTGATCTGAAAAGCGAGATCGGCTCGGATAATTTCCATGGTGCGATGCTCTCGAAAAAAAGCGGCATGATGCATATGGGTCGTTTCGTGCATGGCATCGCGGAAGCCTGCGTGCGCCATGGTGTGACGATCTTCGAAAAAGCACCGGTCACGGATCGCAGCGAACAGGGCGGTATTCACAGGCTGACCACACCGCGCGGTACTGTCGAGGCACGCAATGTCATCGTTGCCACCAACGCTTATACCGCGGGGCCATTCGATTATTTCAAGCGCCGCATCATCCCCGTGGGCAGCTTCATCGTGGCGACACGGCCGTTGAGTGATGCCGAAGTCGCCTCCGCCATGCCCGGCAACCGCACTTGTGTTACCTCCATGAATATCGGCAACTATTTCCGGCTGTCACCGGATAACCGTTTGATCTTCGGTGGGCGCGCGCGGTTCTCCGCGACGTCCGATGCGCGTTCGGATGCGAAAAGCGGTGAAATCCTCAAGAGCGGACTGGCTGACATCTTCCCGCAAATGCGCAGCGTCGATATCGACTATTGTTGGGGCGGTCTGGTGGGCATGACCAGCGATAGGTTCCCGCGCGCGGGCGAAGTTGAAGGCTTGAATTTTGCCATGGGCTATTCCGGCCACGGCGCACAGATGTCGATCCATATGGGAACGCTTCTCGCAGACAAACTGCTCGGCAAGCCAGACCGCAACCCGTTGAAGGGGCTGGTTTGGAACGCTGTGCCTGGCTATTCCGGCAAACCGTGGTTCCTTCCCGTCGTCGGCTTCTACTACAAAATGTTGGACAAGTTTCAGTGAAAAGAAAGCCCGCAACGGTGACGTTGCGGGCTGTTTTGTTTCAGTTCAATCCACCGATGTGGAAAGACTTCGTTTCAAGATATTCTTCGATACCGCATTGCGCGCCTTCGCGACCGAGGCCGGATTGCTTCACGCCGCCGAATGGCGCCACTTCGGTAGAAACGGAACCGGTATTAAGGCCGATCATCCCGAATTCCAGCGCTTCCGCGACCCGCCAGGAGCGCTTCAGGCTTTCGGTATAGAAATAGGCGGCAAGGCCGAACGGCGTACCGTTGGCAATTTTGATGGCCTCTTGCTCCGTCTCGAAGCGGAAAAGCGGCGCGACAGGCCCGAAGGTTTCTTCTCCTGCCAATAGCATATCGGTCGTCGCACCGCCCAGCACGATGGGGGCGGTGAACTGATCGCCTTCTGGTAATTTGGGCGGTGTCGAAAGGATTTCCGCACCCTTGGAGAGTGCGTCTTCGATATGGCGGTTGATCTTGTCGATGGCGGCGGCGTTGATCATCGGGCCGATGTCGATGTTCGCCTCTGTGCCCGGTCCAACCTTCATCGCCGACACGCGCGCCGAGAGCTTGGACGCGAAGGCATCGTAAACACCGGCCTGCACCAGAATACGGTTTGAACAAACGCAGGTCTGGCCGCCATTGCGGAATTTGGACGCGATGGCGCCTTCAACAGCAAGATCAAGATCGGCATCGTCGAACACGATGAAGGGCGCGTTACCGCCGAGCTCAAGGCTCAGGCGCTTGATGCTGTCAGCTGCACCGCGCATCAGAAGCGAGCCGACACGGGTGGAGCCGGTGAAGGAAATCTTGCGGACCGTTTCATTGGCCAGCAATTCGTTGCCAATCTCGGTCGGCATACCGGTGACGATGTTGATGACACCGGCGGGAATGCCCGCCCGCTCTGCCAATACACCCAGTGCCAGCGCCGAATAGGGCGTGAACTCGGATGGCTTGATGACGACCGTGCACCCGGCGGCAAGCGCAGGCGCGACCTTGCGAGTGATCATGGCATTCGGAAAATTCCACGGCGTGATGATGCCGCAAACGCCAACCGCTTCCTTCAGGACGACGATGCGGCGGTCGGCAGTGGGCGAGGGAATGGTGTGGCCGTTGATGCGTCGGGCTTCTTCGGCAAACCATTTGACGAAAGACGCGCCGTAGCGGATTTCACCCTTGCCTTCGGAGAGCGGTTTGCCCTGTTCCATGGTCAAGAGAAGCCCGAGATCGTCCTCGTGCTTGATCATCAACGCAAACCATTTTTCCAGCAGCGCTGCGCGCTCCGCATGGGTCTTGGCTTTCCATGGAGCAAAGGCTTTTGCTGCCGCATCGATGGCTGCGCGGGTTTCGCCACCGCCCATATCCGGCACAGTGCCGAGCACTTTTTGCGTGGCGGGGTCGATTACATCGACCGTTTTGCCCGATGATGCATCCAGCCATTGGCCGCCGATAAGTCCCTGCTGTCTGAACAGATCCTGATCTTTCAGAAAACTCATGCCGTTCTCCTCCGTTTTAAGCCAGCACTGCCAGAACGGCGGCTGTAATAGTGTCCGTCTTGTCCTTGCCGGGCAAGGTGCCGATACCCTTTGCCGTTGCGGCTTCGATTGCCGAGATGATATCGGCGGCTGCTTGTTTTTCGCCCAGATGATCCAGCATCATCGCACCCGACCAAATGGCGGCGATGGGATTGGCAATACCGAGATGCGCAATGTCGGGCGCCGAGCCATGCACAGGCTCGAACATCGACGGAGCCGAGCGATCCGGGTTGATATTGGCCGAGGCCGCAAAGCCGAGCCCGCCCTGAATGGCTGCACCCAGATCGGTGAGAATATCGCCGAACAGATTGGAAGCAACGACGACATCGAGACTTTCCGGTGCCATCACCATGCGCGCGGCCATGGCGTCGATATGATAATTCGTAACCTCCACGTCGGGATATTCGGCAGCGATTTTCGCGGTCATCTCATCCCAGAACACCATAGAATATTTCTGGGCATTGGACTTGGTGATAGACGCCAGTTTTTTACGACGGGAGCGTGCCTGCTCGAAGCCGAACCGCAGAATGCGCTCAACACCCGTGCGCGTAAAGATCGAGGTTTCGACGGCAACTTCATCCGGCGTGCCGACGTGAACGCGACCACCCGCACCGGAATATTCCCCTTCCGTGTTTTCACGAATGCAGAGAATGTCGAAACCTTCCTTCTTCAACGGCCCCTCGACGCCCGGTAGCAGGCGGTGGGGACGGATATTGGCATATTGCACGAAGGCTTTGCGGATCGGCAGAAGCAGACCATGGAGTGAAACGGCGTCCGGAACCTCGGCTGGCCAGCCGACGGCACCCAACAGAATGGCGTCAAATCCGCGTAGAGTTTCGATGCCATCTGATGGCATCATCGCGCCGGTTTCCTTGTAGAAGGCGCAGGACCACGGAAACGTCTTGCCTGTCAACGTGAAGGTTCCGTCTTTCCTGGCGGCGGCCTGCAACACAGCCCAGGCGGCATCGGTCACGGCTGTGCCGATGCCGTCACCGGGAATGAGTGCGATGGAGTGGTTTTTCATGTGCAATATCCGCCTTAGAGATCGATGAGAACACTTTTGGACTTCCGGTTTGCCATATAGGCCTCCCGTCCCAGATCCTTGCCGATGCCGGAGCTTTTGTAGCCGCCGGTCGGCAGAATATGATCGCGAGAGCGGCCATAACGATTGACCCAGATCGTGCCCGCCTGCAACCGTCTGGTCACTCGAATGGCCCGCGAGAGATCGCGCGTGAAGACGCCTGCTGCCAGACCGTAAGTGGGATGATCGGCCAAGGCCAGGGCCTCTTCCTCATCCTCAAAGGTCTGCAAGGTCAGCACCGGCCCGAAGATTTCCTCGGTGACGGCAGGAGAATCCTGCGTGACGTTGCCGAGCAGCGTCGGGGCGTAGAAGTAACCGTCGCGATCCATAATCTGTCCACCCGACAAGCACTCGGCGCCGGCACCGATGGCTGCACGCACAATCGCGTCGATCCGTTCGATCTGCTTTTGCGAAATGATCGGGCTGTATTGGGTTTTCTCATCCCATGTCGGGCCGGTCTCGACTTTGCGCATGATGGAGGTGATCGCTGCAATCAGTTCCTCCGCAATCTCCTTGGCGACGATCAGGCGTGAACCCGCGACGCAGGCCTGCCCTGCATTGGAAATGATGCTCTGCGCAACCGCTTTCGCCGTGCGGTCGATATCGGCATCGGCAAAAACCACCTGCGGACTTTTGCCGCCAAGCTCCAGCGTCATCGGCTTGATACCGGTGCGCGCGACATTCTGCATGATGGCAGAACCTGCTGCTGTGGAGCCGGTAAAGCTGACCTTGGATATATCCGTGTGACCGGTCATGGCATTGCCCGTCACCATGCCATCCCCCAGAACGACATTGATGAGACCTGCAGGAATACCGGCCTCGACCGAAAGCTCTGCAATATGCAGTGTCGAAAACGGCGTCATTTCGGAGGGTTTCAGCACAACGGCATTGCCCGCTGCCAGAGCTGGCCCCAGCTTCCACCCGGCCATAGACAGAGGGAAATTCCATGGCGTGATGGCACCGACGACACCGTAAGGCTCGGTCATGATCATGCCGAGGCTGGCATCGGATGTTGGAACGAGATCGCTGCCTTCCTTGTCTGCAAATTCCGCGAAGAAACGAATTTGTTCGGCAGTCACAGCGATATCGCCTGCGATCAGATGCCCGACGGGGCGGGTAGATGATACCGCCTCAAGTTTCGCCAGATATTCGGCATCTCGCTCGATCAGATCGGCCCAGCGTTGCATGGCGTTGACACGGTCGCGCGGTCGCACACCGCCCCAGTTGCTGCTCTTGAGCGTAGCCTTGGCCGTCTGAACCGCTTGATCCACCAGGTCGGCACTGGCAATCGGGCAATAGCCGAATGCAACGCCATCGGACGGGCGGTGCATGGCAATGCCTTCGCTGGCCATCACCCTTTCGCCGCCGATGAAATGATACTGCGGCAGCGAAATCGTGTCTGGGTCGAAACTGAGCGTCATCGCCTGTCGTCCCCTATGCCGGGTCGGTTACGGTCACATAAATCTTGCGAACGGTCTCTATCGTGCGCCAGACGCCGACGAAGCCGGGCTTCATCATGAAGCTGTCGCCTGCGCGATAGGTAACGGTGTCGCCGTCTTTTTCTTCCAACTCGATAACGCCGGAAATGATGTGGCAGAACTCGTATGTCGTGCCTTTGATGGAATGCGTCTCTCCAGGCGTGGCTTCCCATATGCCGGTATGAACGGTGCCATCGCGGCAATCGTCCAGCGCCCAGGTCTTGAAGGATGGATTGCCGGAAATCAGCCTTTCAGGCGTTGGCGTTGCTTCCTTCGGCGTGGTCTGCGGGTTGGGGTCAATACGGGTGATAAGCGACATGGAAAGCCCTTTCTGGAATGTTCAGTAGCCGCGGCCGCAGTTGAGTGACAGGTCACGCCGTTGATGGCGTGTGCGCTGCGGCTCCAGCTCGACAAAGTCACTCAAAACTGGCGTGTTTCCCACGGCAGGATGAACTGAAGCTACGATAGATCGCAGCACATCTGACCGATTTTCGGCTTAATCGCGCAATCGCGCTCCCAGGTTAAGGCTTGGTGGCAACAACCGTTTTCGACTCGGGTTCAGTCAAGCGCTTCGCTTTGGCCTTCGTCTACTTGATGTTCAACAGATCGGGGGTCGAACTCGCGCTATTGTCTTCCGCGAAGGGTGGTGCCGTCTCACCCAGTCTGTGCTGGGGAGAGAGTGGATCATTGTTTCAGCTGGCTTCCTTGTCCTTTTTCGCCTGATCATGATGCCACTTGATGGCGTAGAACATCCCCACGCCCAGCACAATAATCTTGAGCGGCAAGAGGACTATGGGGAACCAATCGACCCAACTCGAATCCATCATTTTGAATACTTTCCGGCTTTCACGCAGCGCTATCTGCGGAGATAGCGCTACCCCCAAACTGCAGCTTCAACAACCTGTCGTTTTGCCGCAGCCCGTGCCACCACTACCCTGCGGCCACTGTCTTATGCCGGTCTATCCGGTCTCGAAGTGCGGCAACAACGGCCTGCAAGAATGCGTTGCGCCGGGGGGCAGACGTTGCCAACAGTGTCTTTTCCAGCCGGTCGTGAATCTTGCTCATGAACCCAACGTGGTCGAAGCTGTGAGCAGCAATGTTCACCTCGACCTCTTCCATGTAGTGAGAAAGATGCGGGCCCAGTTCCAGATTTGCATCCGTCTGGTAATGAGCCGCCATTTGCTCTGCAAGTGTTCCCATTTGGACGTAGGGGCCATACTTCTCGCTCATACCTTCTCCCTTTTCTAACCTGAGCAAATTACATAGACACGGTTACTTGTAAGCACGAGATGTTTCCCCCGCCATCGCGAAAACGTTATCTTTGCCCAACCGGATGCCAGCACTTTTTGCCGGGCAATAACCCGAAGCGCCCGAATTCCGCCTTTGCCAGCGGCTTCTGATGCGCGCCGATGGACGGCTGCGACAGAAACGATCCCACCGCCCCTCTCACATTGGTGTCAGTGGCATCGATCCAGATGTAATTCCCTTCATCTTTGACGCGGTCGAGAAACACCTGCACCTTGACGTCGATTGTCTTGCAAAGCCGCGACATCGGCTCTCGAACCCTGACTGCCTGGACCAGCTCATCGACCGAACGTTCCGAAATACGCTGCCGTAATTTGATAGATCGTAACACAGGACTCGGCTAGTACAGATTATCAGCAGTATCGTGGTGAAGTGCATGGCAGGATCATTGGAAGCAAGGCCGCTTTTCGGCATCGGGCTGGCGGCCATGGGCTACTCCTGTTTTGCTCTTCAGGATGCGCTCGTCAAATGGCTTGTCGAAAGCTACGAGGTTCCTCAGATCCTCTTTGTGCGAAGCGCCGTCATCGTTCTGATTACCGGCGTACTGGCATATCGCTATCGCCACCCCTCCATCCTCAAAAGTAAATATCGCGGTACCGTCGTTATTCGCGCAGCCCTCATGCTCACCGCATGGATGCTGTTCTACAGCTCCGCGAGATATCTTGGGCTGGCGGAACTCACCACCCTCTATTTCTCCGCACCCATCATGGTCATGGTCCTGTCCATCTTCGTACTGAAGGAGAAAGTCGGCGCAGGCCGCTGGATAGCCTGCGCGGTCGGTTTCATTGGAGTCGTCATAGCTGCCAATCCCGCCAACTCTCCAAACTGGCTTCCGGCAACACTCTGCATCATCGCAGGCTTCTGCTGGGCATGGAGCACCATCCTCATCCGCCTCGTCAGCAGAAGCGAAACGACATTAACGCAGATGTATGCTACCAGCGCACTGTTCGGCATCGCCTGCGCACTGTCCTTGCCCTGGCTTTGGAAAAACCCGGATGCACAGGGCTGGCTTCTTATGATCGCGGTCGGGCTCGTCTCGACCATCGGGCAATATCTTCTCTACGAAGGCTTCAGACATGCGCCCGCATCATCGCTCGCACCAGTGGAATATACCGGCCTCATCTGGGCCTTCATCTATGGTTACGCCATCTGGACGGAAGTACCGGCAATCAACGTCTTTATCGGCGCAATCCTCATCGTCGCGGCAAGCCTTGTGCTTGTGAGTTGGGAACGGCGGAGTATGAAAATTGCGAAGGAACGGATCGGCTGATGCATCCGTAAAAGTGGTGACGTGCTTGATTGAGAAAGCCAGCCGCACAAAAGCGCTATGCTGACTATATCTGTTTGATACGCGTACTCGACATAGGCAGTTCAAACATGGCACCGCCTTGCACCAGCGCAGATTGAGCCTCTATCGTTTGCCACAGCGCCAAAATGCGCTCCATCTGTTTGACGAGAGGAGACTTGTAAAGCCCTTTTGAAAGAAAGAAGCCGACGAGATGTGACGCGCGAAAGGCATTGTACTCGGCTTTGTTACGAGTAATCCGGCGATCCCCTGAAAGAACCACCCACCTGCCTTCGGCGCTTAGCTCTCGAATCCATTGCAAATCTGTTACGCCGGGGCCGTACCGTTCCCGGACGTGGATGATATCGTGTTTTCCATTGAATAAAGCATTGAGAGAGCGAGCAAGCGCAGGAGGAAGATTTTCATCTACCAAAACCTTCAAGCGGCCCTCTTCAAATCGTTTTCGAATTGCACCGCATCACGCACAACAGAAACCGGCACATCGTATATCCGCGCCACGTCTTCCACCGAACCCTCCGCCTCAACCGCTTGAGCAAGCGCTATCGTCGGGACTCCGAAGTCTGACGCGATAGGCTGGCCGAAAGACCGGGCCGGATCGATTACAATGGATTTCTTGCCGTTGAAAGGACGCCAACGCGCAACAGCGTCATCTTCAATATCTAGGTCTTTAAATGTTCGGTCGATAACCTGCTTGAAGACATATTGCTTCTTTTTGAGGTCGAGCATCTTGGCGTCCCCAACCCGCTCAATGCTTTCCAGAAAAATCGTGCGCCCATCCGTCTGGAAACGCAGCGTTGAAAATGGGCGGTCCTCCCCAGCGCAATCCTGCGCATATTCAAGGCAGTTGCGAATGGCCAGCAAACCGACGCCCGCATCCAGAAAAGCTTTCACGAAACGCAATTCGATCAGGTCACGGAAGCCTATTTCAAGATGCTCTTCAACGTTGGCATGTTGTGCTGTCCACAGCGGTGGAACCTGCCGCACAGCATCGTCACGCTTGTATGTGTAACCACGCAGCCAGCGGTTGACATTAAGAGGAGCAGTTTTCAGCAGGCGCGCAGCCTCCGGCGCGGTGTAGGAGCCTACGCCGATTATGTCCGAATCCAGAGCGCGAGTTTGCATTGAGGTCATGGTTGTAAAGTAGCCGTAAATTGCGCTGCTGCAAGATGGATTTTTTGTGTTGTATTCGTTTGAAGCGTAGGGTTCGTTTGTGATTGGCGTCTTGGTGCTTCATTCATTGGCCGTGTGTTTAAGCGATGATGGTGGAGGGCCCGGAGAGAGCGCCCATCCACCTAGCCTCCAGAGTTGGAGACATATTAATCAAGCCGACTCTGGATCGTAATACTAGGCTGTCGGGTTTCGACGACTGACCTTCTTGCGAGTGTGAGACGAGCCTGTTTCAGGTTCAGACGTGTAAGTCGTAAACCTGTCTGGCCAACCGGCAGATACTAGCATCTCATACGTACGAGAGCTCTCTGTCTCACACAGCTCGATCGCTTTGCTAAGCGCTTCCTTGTCACCAAGATACAAATCCCTAAATGCCACAGCAAATTGGAGAGGATTGTAGCGGCATTCTCTGGAGGCAATGACAAGGTCTTCCAGTCCCGTAGGGGCGTCAGTAGATGCAGCTCGGTTTGCTCGCACCCAAACATCGACCAGCATTAACCAACAAGCCCAGTTGAAATCGTCTTCTGTTGCAAGACTTTCAGACAAGCGCGCGGTAAGGGCTTGCCACTCGTTGTAGTCGAAATACCGGCCAATGGCCTGCGGAACCAGCGCACTCAGCGTAGCCTTTAAGGTTTCCTCCCAATGGCCTGATGGCGTCAGATTCATTTCTTTGACAAATGACGGAACAATGGTTTCCCGCATTACGTCGGAAGCAAGGATCATGCGTGTATAACCACCAGCATCCACATTTACCGTCTTCAGCGAGCGCCGTATCAACGCCATCTCGCGTGTTCGCCTCGGTTTACCATTCTTCGGCGTTCCAGGTAGTGTCGCTCTGCTTCCTGGTTTCCTGTAGAAAAAGCGCAACCGTTGTCGTACGGCTTCGCTCAAAGTGTTTTCGTTCCCGCGAAGATTCAACTGCGGAACATGACTTAGCCAACGGTGGAAAAACTCTTCGATTAATTCCCCTCGTTCTACTCGCTCTTCGTATCCATTTGCGGGGTTAATGCAATACGCTAAAGCCTCCCGAAGCGATGGGTGAAGGTTCGCCTCCCCAGCCAGTGCGATTAGATTCATTGTGTAATCACGATGCGGCCCTCGTCCAATGCTACTCAGAAGGCTCAGACTACGGCTCAAGAGTCTTTCTCCTACTTCATTTGGGTCGAGTAGGATTGAAATCCCTAGGCCGATGGCCGAAGCAGCGTTCGAATCCGGATCTTGGAACGCATCAATGGTCTGTCTGAGGTACATTTCCCCCCAAATCGGGGAAGTAGGTCTAGCTCCTTCGGGTCCAAATAAAAGTGGCTCGACGAAGCTGTGTCTACCGAAGTCTACCGCTGCGCGAATTTCCGGATCAAGAGGCCCAAGGTCGGCACTTTGGTTAATCAAGGCCAACGTTAGCTTGTCTAGTGGCGAGGCGTGGTCGAATATTTGTTTGAAAACTAACTTAGCAGTTTCAAGGTTCGAATGTTCTTTGAGAGTCCAAGACCTAATAGCGTTGTTTATAGTTCGAATATCGTCGCGCGACTCTGTCTTTATGAGTATGTCAAATACTTGATGACAAATCTGTTCAGCCTTTTCCTCGGCAGGTTCGATACCGTCCCTTAAAAGTCCAACCAGCAACAACGTGCAATCACGAGAAGGTTTCGAGAGATTGGCTTCACATAATTTCTCAACAAAAAACGCCTGGGCTGCGGCCGATTTCAAGCTAGCGACCAACAAGCGAACAACCTCTCGCCATCGAGGGTTTTCAAGATCACCGTTCAACTCATTCCAGATGGACAAAGCTCCACCCACCTCGCCGTAGGTTGTGAGATATGTAGCTGAAAGATATTCTTGAAACGTTAGATGAATAAAGCTGTAAAGACCATCGCCTGCTTCGATCATCAGCCCTGCCGATGATTTCACAAAAGTAAAAAACTCTTCTGCTTGATCTTCAGACGGCTCATCTCTGTCGCGTCTTTTTTCTTTGGTCTCGATATGCTCTGTAAGGAATTTGACTATCTCGCCGTGCGGTGCGACCGCTCGCCCCTTAGCCTGGAGGCTATTCCTATGCATCCAGTAAGCAATTGCTTCGACCCTTAACCGATTCCGTTGTTCAATGCGTCCTTTTATCGGCTCGTCATCTTGTTTTTTTGCCTTACTCCAAGTGTTTAGAAGTGTTTCTGTGCATTTTTGATACAAAACTACCCGTTGATCAGGGAGAACTGCGTCTATTCTGTGAACTAGAGTAACAATTGTTAGAAGAAGAGGGTTTCTGGAGAGATCTCTTATCGCATCATTGTCGGGGTTGTTAATTACCTTAACGAGGTCTGCGATGTTTCTTTTCCGCTCTACTTCCTCTACTATCCTCTCTTCGTACCAGTCTGATACAAACTCTTCGATTTCATTTAGGCGAAGTTTCGCAACTCGAAAATGGCGATATGGTTGGTCGAAACGAACATCCGCTTCATAGCCAACAATACGAGAAGTCACTATAGCAGTGTTTATAGGGTAGCTGGTACAAAACGAGTCTATTCGCCGCCGCATTAATCCCTTGAATTGCGGCCCGGGAAGTTCATCAAGCCCGTCGAAGAATATTATTGCTCGCCCACTCTCTATATAGGCTTCAAAAAATTCTTTGTCGGCCGCGCCTATACTGAAGTCCGCTTGAACGCTTTCGACGATATAATCTATGAGGGACAAGTTCTTCCGGATTTTTATTTCGTCAGCGTACCGTCTTAAGGTTATGACAATTGGAAGGCGATCGTCTGATGCTCCTGCGCACCGTTTCTGAAGTGCAGGAGTAATACCGACCAACGCGAGGAACGAAACAAGCGTTGATTTTCCAGATCCGGGATCTCCTAGTATGATTGATTTTTTGCCAGGAGCAATCAATGAAACTGGCTCAATCCGAGGCGTTTCATCATTCTCTTCTGGCGAAGATTCAGTTACTAGGGATAAGGGAATGTAAATATTTTCTAATGGTACCCGGCGAGACGCTTCTTCCTTGTAGACGGACATACCTACAAATTCTATGCGACCAAATCTGCGTCGCATGTTTTCGTCATATTGCGCTCGCACCTCCTGAATTGTCTTTCTTCGCGCTTCTCCTAGAGGGACCAAAGATGGGTAATAAAAAAGGCAAAGGTGCCTCGCTCGTAAAAACATTGACAAAATTTTTGTGTGGCCAATGTGCTCGATCTCAAATCGGGATCGGTACTTTTCTCGCAAGGCTTCGAACCAAGCTATATCGCCGCCTTCTTTTCGTCTTCCAGAATTCGTCAGATCATCAGGCGTTACAAGAACATAGGTTGAGATTTTATTTTCGGAATCCTCAGCTGCATATTCGATTCCGGCTGAAATAATGCTTCTATGCTGACTACTTAGCGGGGATCGATAAAACTTGTACTGGTATCCCGTTATTTTGTTACCTCTACGACCATAGCGATAGCTATCGAGGCCGCGAAAATCCCCGGCGGAATCATCCAAGGGCTGAAATTTGTTTCCTTCACCTCGCCATTCATTGAAAAGAAGTAGATCAATAATTCGGCCGAATTCCTTTCCTCCTTCCGTTCCATCGGGAAGAATTTCACTTAAGGTTGGGAGTGCGGGAAGACGGGGACCGGACATACGCATGATCTCTTGCTCGCAGCATTGATTGTTGAGAGGCTAGTACACACGCACAGGTTTGATTCGGCAAGTAGTTTGGCATAAGTTCCGTGCCTGCTAGGAGCGATTTCGACGATATTCTGATCGCAAAAACTAAATACTTTTTCGAGGGGTAGTTAAGCCGCCTTTAGCAAGCATTCCCCCATAGGGTGATCCCGGTTTGCCTTGTCGTAATTTCCACCTGACATTCGTTTGATCTTCCATCGCCATTTTTCACGATATCTGAAAGGTCATAAGGCAGGTTAAGGGGTTTGTCGGTAAGAGTATGTCTCTATGGACACAGGCTTTGCGATGAATTTAAAGAATCACAACGTTGGAGCCGTTATATCATCTTAGATAAATAGGAAAATATTCACATTTTGATTTACGACGAGATATCTTTCCTTTATAGTGCCTGAAGTCGCGTTCTTGTGCTGGCAACCCAGATGAAGAAGGTGGCGGGTTTTGTTTTGATGGTACTCAGTCATCGGAGCCGAACTCGATAAATGAAATGCTCGCTTTGCAGGCGGAATAACCCGTTGGTGACCCTATGGGCAGGACGGGCTTCTTATTGCAAATCGATGTATTTCGCGCAGGGCTGAGTTTGGAATGCGGTTAGTGGCAGAGAAGAGTAGGAAGACGAGGAAATTAGATTTCAGCCTGGCGTGCGGGCCCGGATGCTGGCTGGAAATGTGGTTTGATAAATGGGGGCGCTGAGAGGTGCCACACATATACAGTTGCGAGGTAGCTTTCAGCGCCCCGTTGAAATGGCTTGTTTAGCTTATGGTTTGACGAGCAACGAAAGTGATGACGCGAGCTCAATGAGTTGCGTGAACGAATAAGTGTTTCTTGGTGAAGGAAAGAGGTGGAATCGAAGGATAAAACGCAAAGATATAAAATCTTTAAATTCA
>NZ_KQ961025.1:258653-402893 GCF_001562555.1 Agrobacterium bohemicum | reverse complement strand
TAAATTATTGATTTCAAAAAGTATTTTGGATTAACCCCGCCCAACCACCCCGCCCCGCATAAAAAAGCCAATACTGGCTCTTTCCTGTAAAGCGGCGTTTTACAGCCCATCAGCCTCCTCTCCCTTCACCAGACAATGCGGCCTTGCTAAGGTCTATCCCAATCATCGGAACGGGAGTTTGTCATGCTGGTTCTCAACGAAGAAGAAACTCGGCGCGCCTTGGCGTGGCCCGCACTTATCAATGCAATAGAGAGCATGTTTCGCGGTAGCTGCGTCATGCCTGTCAGGCACCATCATGGGGTAGAGGTACCGGGCGAGAACGACGCAACATTGTTGATGATGCCTGCCTGGGTGCCCGGGTCCTATATGGGCGTAAAAATACTTTCTGTATTCCCCGATAACGGCCTGCGTTCTTTTCCAGCGATATTTGGCACCTATTTACTGTCCTCGGGCAAGACGGGCGAAATGCTGGCTGCGATAGAGGGCGGTGAGTTGACGGCGCGGCGCACGGCAGCGACATCGGCTCTGGCTGCCAGATATCTCGCGCGTCACGATGCTTCCTCTATGTTGATGGTGGGCACCGGACGATTATCGCTCAACTTGATAGAGGCGCACGCCACCACACGGCCGCTGACATCATTTCGTATATGGGGACGCAACCCTGTTGCCGCAGAGAGAACTGCTGAGGACGCACGTAAGCTTGGATTTGATGCGAAGGCCTGCACCGATCTTGAAGGGGCAGCACGCTCGGCTGATATCATTTCATGCGCAACGCTTTCTCAAGACCCCTTGATCAAGGGCGAATGGTTGAAAGCCGGTGCCCATCTCGATCTTGTCGGCGCTTTCAAGCCTACCATGCGCGAAAGCGACGATATGGCGGTGATACGTGCCAGCCTTTTTGTCGATACGTTCGATGGCGCACTGAAGGAGGGAGGCGATATCGTTCAGCCTCTCGCTGCAGGTGTCATCGGACGCAATGATATTCGTGCTGAACTTCGTGAACTTGTGTCTGGTCACCATGCCGGGCGTGCTAATGATGACGAAATAACGCTTTTCAAATCCGTCGGCGCTGCGCTGGAAGACCTCGCAGGCGCCATTTTGGCCTATGAAAGCGTCAAGACCTGAACTCGTGAGTGGCATGACACAGATTATAGAGCAGATATTGCCTACCCTCCCGGTTACGGATGTGTTGGCGGAGATTGGCGTTGCGCTGGCAAGCCATGGGCAGGCGGTGCTTTCGGCGCCGCCCGGGGCGGGCAAGACAACACTGGTGCCGCTTTATCTGCTCGACCAATCATGGCGCGGAGACGGCAAGATTATTCTGCTGGAGCTACGAAGACTGGCGGCCCGGGCTGCGGCCAGTCGCATGGCAGCGCTCTTGGGAGAAACGGTTGGGGAAACCGTAGGCTATCGTATGCGGCTGGACACCCGTATCTCGCCCAAAACCCGGATTGAGGTCGTAACGGAAGGTGTCTTTGCGCGCATGGTTCTGGATGATCCGGAATTGGGCGGCGTGTCCGCTGTCATTTTCGATGAGTTCCACGAACGCTCGCTCGACGGCGACTTCGGTCTCGCATTGGCACTGGATGTGCAGGCCGGACTTCGTGATGATCTGAAGATCGTCGTTATGTCGGCCACTCTCGATGTGGAAAGAATAAGCAACCTATTGGGGGAAGCCCCGGTTATCAAAAGTCTGGGGCGCAGTTTTCCAATAGACATACGCTATGATGACCGGCCGAGCCGTGAGCGGATAGAAGATAGCGTCGCACGGGCAATCATCGAGGTCCACGGAAACGAAAAAGGATCAATTCTCGCTTTTCTGCCAGGTCAGGGCGAAATTACGCGGACCGTGGAGAGGCTTGACGGTCGCTTCGGCCCGGATACCCACGTTATTCCCCTTTATGGCAACCTGTCGCAGAAAGAGCAGGATGCTGCGATCAAGCCGACAGAGCCGGGAAAGCGCAAGATCGTGCTGGCAACCTCCATTGCCGAAACCTCAATCACCATCGATGGCGTGAGCGTCGTGATCGATAGCGGCTTGCAGCGCCTACCGGTTTTCGAGCCGTCGACGGGCATGACACGACTGGAAACGGTGAAGGTGTCGCGCGCTTCGGCAGATCAACGGGCGGGGCGCGCTGGGCGTACCGAACCAGGCATCGCCATCCGGCTATGGCATACGGGGCAGACGGCCGCACTTGCGGCCTTTACACCGCCGCAGATATTGGCCAGTGACTTGTCCGCGCTGGCACTCGATCTCGCGCATTGGGGTGTGACCGACCCGGCTTCGCTTGCCTTTCTGGATCAGCCACCGCAGTCCGCTCTCATCGAGGCGCGCGCGCTTTTGACCAGCCTTGGCGCGCTGGATGCGTCAATGACTATTACCCCGCGTGGCAAGAAAATGAGGGAGCTGGCCATGCCCCCTCGCCTATCCGCCATGGTCATTGCCGCGCAGGAGGCAGGACATGGAAACGATGCGGCAATGCTGGCGGTGATTTTGACCGAACAAGGACTTGGCGGCAGCGATATCGATCTGGAGGAAAGGCTTCGCCGTTTCAAATATGAAAAAGGCGAACGTGCAACCGCAGCCAAAAGTCTGGCCAAACGGATTGTCTTGTCCCTTGGCGGCAGGGTTCGAGACGCATCTGCTGATACCGTCACCGCTGGAGAACTCTTGCTGCGTGCCTATCCCGATCGCATTGCCTTCCAGCGGGGCGGGCGTGGGCGTTACGTGATGGCCAACGGTCGAGGGGCGGAGCTTGCCGAGACAGAGCGTCTTGCCACGGAAAAAATGCTGGTCGTGGCGGATGTGACCGGGCGCGCTGCGCAGCCGCGCATTCTGGCAGCGGCCTCGATAGGGCGTGAAGATGTGGAAGAACATGTGCCGGACGCGGTCCGCACGGAGGACCAACTGTTTTTCGAAAAGGCCAGCGGTCAGGTTCGTGCCCGTCGCGTCACCCGCATTGGTGCAATTGTTCTGGAAGAGACCCCGCTTGGCAAACCGAGCGGCGAGAAAGCCGCACTTGCGCTTGCCAATGGCATTCGCGAGCACGGTTTGGTCATTCTCACCTTTTCCAAAGAAGCGCAGCAGTTGCGCCAGCGTCTGGGCTTTCTTCACCGGACCATTGGTGACCCGTGGCCGGATACGTGCAACGAGGCGCTGGTTGGGCGGCTGGATGAATGGTTCGTGCCTTACCAGCATGATGCCAGGAGTATTCAGGAGATCAGGTCCGGCGGCATCATGGACGGGCTGCTATCGCTCGTTCCGCATTCGGCACAACGTGAACTGACGAAATTGCTGCCGACGCATTTCGAGGCCCCAACGGGACAAAAACACCCGATCAGCTACGATGGGGACGAGCCGACTCTGACAATCCGTGTGCAGGAACTCTTCGGCTTGAAGCAGCACCCTTCGGTCGCGGGCGGCAAATTGCCACTGCTTCTGGAATTGACCTCGCCCGCACACAGGCCGATACAGACCACGCGGGATCTTCCCGGTTTCTGGGCAGGTTCGTGGAAAGACGTACGTGCCGATATGCGCGGGCGCTACCCACGCCATCCATGGCCCGAAGATCCAGCCTCGGCACTGCCGACCAATCGCGTAAAGCCGCGCGGAACGTAAGACAGGAGATCGGCGGATGGCCGTTCAGCCAGAAGAAAACACGCGGCTCGGCCGTGCCAGTCGCCATATCCGTTTGCAGACAATTGTCTGGCTGCGCTGGCTGGCCGTGGTCGGGCAGAGCGCGACGATCCTCATCGTTGCCTTCGGCCTCAATTTTCCGCTGCCTCTTCTCACCTGTGCCGTGCTGATCGGTGCGCTCGCAGTGGCAAACCTGTTCCTATCGGCTCGCTTTCCGGCCACCTATCGCCTTGACCCGTGGGAAGCGACACTGCTTCTCGCCTTTGATCTTCTTCAACTGACGGCATTGATCTACATCACCGGTGGGCTTTCCAACCCCTTTGCACCGCTTATCTGCGTACAGGTCATTATCGCCTTTGCGTCGCAGCCCATGAAACATTCGTTGATGCTGCTGGTCTTTGCGCTTGTCTGCGTCACGACGATAGCCTTCTCACCCTTTCCGGTTCCATGGTATCCGGATGAGACGCTGCCGATCCAGCTGATCATCCATGTTGGCATCTGGTGCTCCATCGTTGCCATGATGTTGTTCGCTGCCTTTTATGCATACCGTGTGTCCCACGAGGCCAATCAGCTGGCAGATGCGCTGGCTGCGACAGAACTTGTTCTCGAGCGGGAAAAGCATCTGTCGCAACTGGACGGACTGGCGGCCGCCGCCGCACATGAACTCGGCACTCCTCTCGCGACCATCAGTGTGGTCGCTAAAGAGATGGAGCGAGAGCTGGGCAGGGACGACCGTTTTAGGGAGGACGTTGCGTTGCTACGCAGTCAAAGCGAGCGTTGTCGTGATATTCTGCGCCGGCTAACCTCGCTCTCTGCAGACGGCGAAGAGCACCTGCGCAAGCTTCCGCTTTCCTCTCTCATCGAGGAGGTCATGGCGCCGCACCGTGAGTTCGGCATCAAGCTGCGGCTGGTTGAAAAAAGCAGTCGAAGCGGCGAGCCGGTCGGCGCACGCAATGCCGGTATTATCTATGGTCTTGGCAATCTGTTGGAAAACGCGGTCGATTATGCACGCGAATCCGTAACGGTGACGGCGGAACATGACGCGCAGCAAGTGAAGGTCATGATCGAAGACGATGGCCAGGGATATGCCCCGGACATTCTGGCGCGGATCGGTGAACCCTACGTCACGAAGCGCCAGAATGAGGCACGCGCCGGTGGGTTGGGGCTTGGATTGTTCATCGCGAAAACCCTTCTCGAGCGCTCCGGTGCAACGCTCAGTTTTGAGAACCGTGGACCAGATGCCGCAGGGGCGCGGGTGACGGTTGTCTGGCCACGCGCGATCATGGACGATAAGAAGAGTAACTGACTTTACTCTCGCATTCAATGAGACCTGCCAGGTCCCTATATGTGAAGAAGACCGCTGGAGACTGCTGGGATGAGTGACGACACACAAAAAGATAAGCCAGATGCGATCGCACCGGTAGATATCGACCCGATCGGGCCGGACAAATCACTTTTGATCGTTGATGACGACGGTCCGTTTCTGCGGCGCCTCGCACGCGCCATGGAAACGCGCGGCTTTACCGTAGAGACCGCCGAATCCGTCAGCGAGGGCATCGCGAAATCAAAACTGGCACCGCCCAAATATGCCGTCGTCGATTTGCGATTGGGTGACGGCAACGGTCTTGAGGTAATCGAGGCGATCCGACAGCACCGTGACGACACGCAAATCGTGGTTTTGACGGGATATGGCAACATCGCCACTGCCGTCACAGCGGTAAAGCTCGGCGCGCTCGATTATCTTGCCAAGCCCGCCGACGCAGATGACGTGTTCAATGCGCTGACCCAGCGAGAAGGCGACAAGATGGATTTGCCGGAAAATCCCATGTCGGCGGACCGGGTACGCTGGGAGCATATTCAGCGTGTCTATGAAATGTGCGAGCGAAACGTCTCAGAAACAGCGCGCCGCCTCAATATGCACCGGCGTACATTGCAACGCATATTGGCCAAGCGGGCGCCGAAATAATATCCGGCGCCACCAAGTTACTCTAATCGGAATAGCTTTTGCCGGTTGACCACTCGGCCATCATCAGGCGGCGGGCTGCTACACGAGAAAACTCCAGCATCAGGGATTTGCGCGTCGCTGGTGGCAATTTATGTTCGGGTGCCTCGCGCACCATGAGCGCGCCGTAGCCATCCGATACGAACATTCCGCACTCTTGCGGAAAAATATCGAGCGGCACGCCGTTATGGGTCGCAAAAAACAGCCGGTCGCAATGTTGCCGATAGTCTGGCCATTTACGGTCCACCCTGAAATCCTCGATGGAGGATTTGATCTCGATAATCCATACCTCTCCCTTTGCCGAAATGCTGATGAGATCGGCCCGTCTACCACTGGACAGTGACAGTTCCGGCAAAACGGCGTGGCGCATTTCGTTCAGCAATATCTGAACGCCGCGACGCACAAGCATCGCGTTTTCTGACTGCCGCCCGTCGATTAACGGATTATTGTTGATGATAGAAAGAATAGTCATGGATGAAATCCGGGAAATCGATCCCTTTCATGTTGCAAAAAGGCCATGAGGCCGCGATTTCGTGCACCGTATTCTTTTGCTGCGGTGCAACGGCTTGCCAACCTAAGATTAATCGAAAATAACCGATCTATTCAATAGAGCTTCCTACATCGACTCATATAGCCGATATTTCCCGCGAGAACATCATGCGCATTCGCACTTCCTTGACTGCCCTCGGCCTGTCGTCCGTACTTGCTTTGGGCGGTTGCGCCTCCACGACGACCCAGACCTCACCTGCTGGCACCGCCTCGGCACCGGCCTATGTCGAAACCACGCAGATCTTCGGTGACGAAGTTTACGGTGCGACGACCGATGCAGGCTATGCCCTGCCAGCCATTCCGATCAACCGCGTGGACAAGCGTTTCCACCGCCAGATCGTGAATTTCGAAACGCCGGAAAAAGCAGGCACTGTTATCGTCAACACCCGCGAGCGTTTCCTTTATTACATCCTGCCGGGCGGCAAGGCTGTGCGCTACGGTATCGGCGTTGGCAAGCAGGGCTTTGCATGGGCTGGTGAAGCCTATGTCGCCTGGAAGCAGGAATGGCCAATGTGGCATCCGCCGAAGGAAATGGCTGTGCGCAAGCCTGAAATCTCCAAATATGTGGAAGGCGGCATGGGCCCTGGCTTGACCAACCCGCTGGGCGCACGCGCCATGTATCTCTTCAACGAGAAGGGCCAGGATACACTGTTCCGCATCCATGGTTCGCCTGAGTGGGCATCCATCGGTACGGCTGCCTCATCTGGCTGCATCCGTATGATCAATCAGGACGTCATTGATCTCTACAGCCGCGTCCGGCCAGGCCGCACATCCAAGGTTATCGTGATCCAGTAAGATCGCCGGTCATCAAGTCAAAAAAGCCGCCGAGGATTTCCCGGCGGCTTTTTTGTTGGGATCGCTTTTGTCGCCCGTCATCACGCGTCGCCGACGGGACGCCAAAGAAACCCGTTAAGCTGTCTGTTTGGCCTTCAACTCAAGACGGCGGCGATGCAGGACCGGTTCGGTATAGCCGTTGGGCTGTTCTTTACCCTTGAGCACCAGCTCTACAGCGGCCTGAAAAGCGATGGATGTATCGAAGTTTCCCGCCATTGGCACATAGGCTGGGTCACCCGCATTCTGGCCATCCACAACAGCGGCCATGCGCTGCATGGTTTCCATGATCTGTGCCTCGGAAACGACACCATGGCGCAGCCAATTGGCCATGTGCTGGGCGGAAATACGCAGTGTCGCGCGGTCCTCCATCAGGCCGATATTGTTGATATCGGGGACCTTCGAGCATCCAACGCCTTGATCGACCCAGCGAACGACATAGCCCAATATTCCCTGCGCATTGTTATCCAATTCCCGCTGGATTTCCTCTGCGCTCCAGTTTGGGCGAACCGCGACGGGTACCGACAGGATGTCGGAAAGCTTGGCACGATCACGATTTTTCAATCCGCCCTGAACCTCTGCCACATCGACGCTATGGTAGTGCGTGGCATGCAGCGTCGCAGCTGTGGGTGACGGCACCCAGGCCGTGTTCGCACCGGCTTTCGGATGGGCGATCTTCTGCTCCAGCATTGCCGCCATCAGGTCCGGCATCGCCCACATGCCCTTGCCAATCTGGGCGTGGCCGGAAAGACCGCATTCCAGACCGATATCGACATTCCAGTTCTCATAAGCTGCGATCCAAGAAGCCTGCTTCATGTCGCCCTTGCGGATCATCGGGCCCGCTTCCATCGAGGTGTGGATTTCATCACCGGTGCGATCCAGAAAGCCGGTATTGATGAAGACGACACGATCCTTGGCGGCGCGAATGCACTCCTTGAGGTTGACGGTGGTGCGGCGTTCCTCGTCCATGATGCCCATTTTGATCGTGTTGGGCTCCATGCCGATCAGCTTTTCGACGCGACCAAAAATTTCGGATGCAAATGCCACCTCTTCCGGACCATGCATTTTTGGCTTGACCACATACATGGAGCCGGCACGCGAATTCTGGCGGCGTCCGTTGGGACCGACATCATAAAGCGCAATCAGGCCTGTGACGATCGCATCCATGATGCCTTCGGGGATTTCCTTACCATCCTGATCAAGCACCGCGGGATTGGTCATGAGGTGGCCGACATTGCGCACCAGCATCAGCGAGCGACCCGGAATAGTCAGTGCAGAACCATCTGGGGCGGTGTAATTGCGGTCTGCATTGAGACGGCGAGTGAACGTTGAACCGCCCTTGGCCACTTCTTCGGTCAGATCACCGCGCATCAGGCCGAGCCAATTGCTGTAAGCCACGACCTTGTCGTCCGCATCGACCGCAGCGACGGAATCCTCACAATCCATGATCGTCGTCAGCGCTGATTCGAGAATGACATCTGAAATGCCCGCCGCATCGGTTTTGCCAATATCGGTCGAGGGATCGATGACGATTTCGACGTGAAGGCCGTTCTTCGCCAAAAGGATTGATGAAGGTGCGGCGGCCTCACCACCAAAGCCTGAAAACTGTGCAGGATCACTCAATCCGCCCCATGCGCCGCCAACTTCAATCGCCAGCACACCGTCTTCAATCTTGACGCCGGATACTTGTGACCAGCTGCCGCTTGCCAATGGCGCAGAGCGATCCAGAAAATCCCGTGCCCAGGCAATGACCTTCGCGCCCCGCTTGGGATTGTATCCCTTGCCTTTCGCGGCACCATCATCGTCGGAAATGGCATCTGTGCCGTAAAGCGCATCGTAAAGCGAACCCCAGCGGGCGTTCGCGGCATTCAGCGCGTAGCGCGCATTCATCACCGGCACGACGAGCTGTGGACCGGCGAGCAGGGCAATTTCAGGATCGACATTTTGCGTATCGACCTTGAAGGCACCACCTTCCGGCAGGAGATAGCCGATGTCTCTCAGGAACGCCTCGTATTGATCAAGATCTATCGGCGCGCCGTTTTCACGATACCAGGCGTCGATTTTTTCCTGAAAGGCATCACGCTTGGCCAGCAAGTCCCGATTCTTTGGCGACAGCTCGCGCACAATCTTTGAAAAACCCGCGAAGAAGGCGTCTGCGTCCAGTCCTGTTTCCGGCAGGACATCGTCCTTCAAAAAGCGATAAAGCGTTTCGTCAAATAAAAGAC
Organism: Agrobacterium bohemicum; assembly: GCF_001562555.1. Classification (NCBI taxonomy): domain Bacteria; kingdom Pseudomonadati; phylum Pseudomonadota; class Alphaproteobacteria; order Hyphomicrobiales; family Rhizobiaceae; genus Agrobacterium; species Agrobacterium bohemicum. The sequence continues at coordinate 393,649 of NZ_KQ961025.1, read as the reverse complement.
CGTGCTGTTCGATGCGGCTCACCATATATCTCCCTTGTCATTATTGGGTCGGAGAGTGGACGCTGAAAGGCCGCCTCGTCAATCACGGGCCAGCGTCTAACGGTTTTCTTTTCAGAAATACTTCATCCGACCTTGCTAGAAAATTACAAAAGATTCTGAAGTTCCGGCAGCTTGTCGTTGACCAGCCAGCCATAATAATTTTCCTCGGGCCACAATGGCGCTTCCCCGCTTGCGGCACGCTGACGGTTCTTCTGGGCAAGCGCAGCGGCTCGCTGCTGCGATCCACCCAGATTATAGAGCGTGGATGTCAGGCCCGGATTTTTGGAAATGTCCATATCGGCAATCGACTTATAGTCATCGATGGATTTGCGAATGGCGGCCGCCATGTAAGCCAGCGACCGATCCGGGTCCATGATCGACGTATAGACCGCGGCGGCATCATTCTCATCCAGATTTTCAAAGCCGGAAACGCGCGCAACCCTGTCAGACAGCATCAGTGCCGTCAAAGGATTAATCTGGCCAAGCCCAAAGGTCTGGCCCGCATAAAAGGGCTGGAAGAAAACCGAACTGAAGCGATTGTCCGGATAGCTGACACCATCAACCTTTTTGCCCCGGAAGCTATCGTCCCAGACGTCTTCCCGGCAGGTCCATAAGCTGGCCGAATCGCGCTTCGTCTCGCATTTGGAAAACTGCGTATGCGACAGAAACTGGGCGATAGTTTCGTCCTTGTAACCGAAACGGAAGCTGTTGCCAGCGTATGAAGCAGCCTTGACGTAATAGGATTGAAGCCGGTCATAGGCGTCGACATTATAGGTGTGCTCGCCCACGATAGCGCCGATCATATGAATCGGGTCGATCCCATAGCGGCCCGCCGTCGATTTGATCTTTGAGATCAACTGCTTATCGCTTGAAAGGAGATCGATGACCTTCTGATATTTGCGATCAAATGTGGAGTTAGAGCTTTTCGTGCGGCGCGCTGAAGCGCCTGGTATGCCCGGTTGCTCCGCATTGCGGTTACCGGGGGGCACCGTCGCCGCCTGCGCGAACGACGGATAAACCACGCCGAAGACAAAAATCGCGGCCAATGCCAGAAGGGTTTTACGCACGGGAAATGCCTTTTCTTCGACCGGCTTTAAGACCGGACCATACTTTCAAAAGCTATTAACGTTTTCATTAGCGAAAAACGTGGTCAAATGTCGAGAGAAGGCAAATAAAATAAGAGTGCGGCAAAGATGGCCGCACTCTGACGCAGCTTAAAGAATGTAGCGAGAGAGGTCGGTGTCGGCAGCAATGTCTCCTACGTGTTTTTTCACATAGTCCTGATCGATCTTCACAGCAGAGCCGCCACGATCCGGCGCATTGAACGAAATTTCGTCCAACACCCGCTCCATCACCGTTTGAAGACGACGTGCGCCGATATTTTCAACGGACGAATTCAGATGGACCGCAACATCAGCCAAAGCGTCTATGGCGTCATCTGTAAATTCAAGATTCAAATCTTCCGTTGCCATCAGCGCTATATACTGGCGGATGAGGCTTGCCTCGGTTTCCGTCAGAATACGGCGGAAATCCTCCTTGGTCAGAGGCTTCAGCTCGACGCGGATCGGCAGACGGCCCTGAAGTTCGGGCAGAAGGTCCGATGGTTTAGATACATGGAAAGCACCGGATGCGATGAACAGAATATGATCGGTTTTCACAGGCCCATATTTCGTGGACACGGTCGTGCCTTCCACCAGCGGCAAAAGATCACGCTGCACGCCTTCGCGGGACACACCCGCACCCATGCCGCCATCACGCGCCGCGATCTTATCGATCTCGTCCAGAAAGACGATGCCGTCATTTTCAGTGGACTTCACCGCTTCGCGCTGGATCAGCTCGTTGTCCAGCATCTTGTCGGATTCATCGCGGATCAGATCGGCATAGGACTTCTCAACCGTCGTGCGCACCTTCTTCGTACGGCCACCCATGGCCTTGCCAAACATGTCCGAGAGATTGAGGACGCCTATATTGGCACCGGGTGGCATACCGGGAATATCAAAGCCAGGCATAGCGGAACTCGTGTCGGCAACCTCGATATCGATTTCCTTTTTGTCCATCTCTCCATCGCGAAGCTTTTTGCGAAAGCTTTCACGCGTCCCTGGTGATGCTGTGGAGCCAACAAGCGCGTCCAACACCCGTTCTTCGGCGCTGGCGTGGGCTTTCGCCTGGACCTCGGCGCGCTTCTTTTCGCGCACCAGCCCAATGCCGATTTCCACCAGATCACGGATGATCTGCTCGACATCGCGACCGACATACCCGACTTCGGTAAACTTTGTGGCTTCGACTTTGATAAAGGGTGCACCAGCAAGTTTCGCGAGACGACGGGAAATTTCGGTCTTGCCGACGCCGGTCGGCCCAATCATCAGGATGTTCTTCGGCATGACCTCGTCACGCAGGCTTTCATCGAGTTGCTGGCGGCGCCACCGGTTGCGAAGAGCAATCGCCACGGCGCGCTTGGCGTCATGTTGACCGATGATATAACGGTCGAGTTCCGAGACAATCTCGCGAGGAGAAAAAGTCGTCATCTTGTTCCTTTCGGCGTCCTGTTGCGGCCAGCCATCAGGCCCGGCCCAGAGAACCCATGGGTTTTGGAAGGCGCAGCTTACTCTGCGTCGAGCGTTTCAATCACGAGATTATGGTTGGTGTAGACACAGATATCGGCGGCGATATCGAGCGACTGACGCGCGATCTCTTCCGCCGACTTTTCCGAATCCATCAGCGCACGGGCAGCGGCGAACGCATAGTTTCCGCCCGAACCAATGGCGATCGCACCATGTTCCGGCTCCAGAACGTCGCCATTACCCGTAATCGCCAGCGTAATCGATTTGTCGGCCACCAGCATCATGGCTTCGAGATTGCGGAGATACTTGTCCGTGCGCCAGTCCTTGGCCAACTCGACGGCTGCGCGCATCAATTGGCCGGGATATTGCTCCAGTTTCTTTTCAAGACGGTCGAGCAACGTAAAGGCATCGGCCGTGGCACCGGCAAAGCCTGCAATCACATCACCGGCCTTGCCGATGCGGCGCACTTTGCGAGCATTGCCTTTCATCACCGTCTGGCCGAGACTGACCTGACCGTCACCGGCCATCACCACCTTGCCGGCCTTTCTCACAGTAATAATTGTTGTCATCAAACACCTGTTTGCCCTTGAGAGGGCGTTGCAACGGGATGCGTCTTCGATCCCTGTTCGAAGTCTATGTAAGTCCGGTTTTTGCGATTGCAAATGAGCCGGACGGTGCGGACCGGGGTGCAATGCGGCAAGACAATGTAATGGCTGGATATTTGCCAGTCTTGCTGATAAGGAACCCCGATATTGATACGGAGCAGCCAAATGGCAGAGCGTAGAGCCGAGATTTCCCGCAAGACGAACGAAACAAACGTTTCCGTGCGCATCGATATCGACGGGACAGGCAAATCGAAGATTTCCACCGGTGTGGGGTTCTTCGATCATATGCTCGACCAGCTCAGCCGCCATTCGCTTATCGACATGGACATCGATGTGACGGGCGACCTGCATATCGATGATCACCACACAGTCGAAGACACCGGTATTGCCATCGGCCAGGCCATTGCCAAGGCACTCGGGGACCGTCGCGGCATCGCCAGATATGCGTCGCTTGATCTTGCCATGGACGAAACCATGACCAAGGCCGCCGTCGATATTTCCGGTCGTCCGTTTCTTGTCTGGAATGTCGCATTCTCTGCGCCAAAGATCGGCACCTTCGATACCGAACTCGTGCGTGAATTCTTTCAGGCGCTGGCACAGAATGCCGGTATAACCCTTCACATCCTGAATCATTATGGTGCCAACAACCACCATATAGCCGAAACTTGCTTCAAGGCGGTTGCCCGCGTGTTGCGCGTTGCCACCGAGATCGATCCCCGTCAGGCAGACCGCGTTCCCTCGACAAAGGGCATGCTGGCCTGAGATAGATGAAATCGTCAGAGCGGCACGAAGCCATTGCGCTTTTATCCATCGCTGAGACCATTGTCAGGAAAGCCGATGACATCTTATCTGGTTCTTGAAGCACCCGGCGGTCCAGACCGCGATCACCGCTCCACGCGGTTCATCGCTGATCGCTTCTCATGGCTTGCCCTGCTATTTCCCTGGGTGTGGTTCGCCATCCAGCGCCTGTGGTTGGTCGCCATCGGAATTGTTGTTTTGCAAGTGTCGGCAGGTCAGGTTTCAGGACTGGAAGGCTTCGGCACTACAGGCGCACTCTTCGCGCTCGCCGCAGGTTTGATCGCTGGGTTCGAAGGACGAAATATTCTTGTTCGACATCTCCTTTGCAACGGCTGGACGTTAAAAGATGTCGTTCACGCACGTGACCTTGCCGCTGCCGAGGAGATTTACTTTTCAAACCTGCCAGAAGATGACATCTCGCAAATCTCCAAAATCCCGCAGCCGGAATGGAAACAGGACCGCACAAACGGCAACGGGTTCATGAACGATCCAGCCGGGTCGTTTCAATTCGATTTGAATGGAAGGCGCTGATATGCGTGTGGCAATTATCGATTACGGCTCCGGCAATCTGCGCTCGGCGACGAAAGCCTTTGAGCGCGCTGCCCGCGAAGCCGGTATCGATGCGACCATCGATCTAACTGACAGTCCGGAGGCCGTTGCATCCGCTGATTGCATCGTTCTGCCTGGCGTAGGGGCCTATGCCGATTGCCGCGCGGGTCTTTATGCCGTGAGCGGTATGAATGAGGCTTTGATCGAAGCCGTCGAAACCAAGGCCCGCCCTTTCATTGGCATTTGCGTTGGTATGCAGCTTATGTCCTCACGCGGGTTGGAAAAGACCACGAGCGAAGGCCTCGGCTGGATCGAGGGCGATGTCGTGGAAATGACGCCCTCCGATCCTAACTTGAAAATCCCGCAGATCGGCTGGAACACGCTCGACTTGCACCGCCCTCACCCACTGTTTGACGGCATCAAGACCGGTGCGGATGGCCTGCACGCCTATTTCGTGCACTCCTATCACCTTGCCGCCAAACATGCCGAGGATGTCATTGCCACCACCAATTACGGTGGCGCGATGACGGCCTTCGTGGGTCGCGACAACAAGGTCGGGGCGCAATTCCACCCGGAAAAAAGCCAGACACTTGGCCTTGCCCTCATTTCGAATTTCCTGCGCTGGAAGCCCTGACATGATCCTATTTCCTGCAATCGACCTTAAAGACGGCCAGTGCGTTCGCCTCAAGCTTGGTGACATGGAGCAGGCCACCGTCTACAACGAGGACCCCGGCGCGCAGGCAAAGGCCTTCGAAGACCAGGGCTTCGAGTGGCTACATGTGGTGGATCTGAACGGCGCGTTCGCCGGGCAGAGCGTCAATGGCGATGCCGTCGATGCTATTCTCAAATCCACCAAGAACCCAGTGCAACTGGGTGGCGGTATCAGAACGCTGGCGCATATCGAAGCGTGGCTTTCCCGCGGACTTGCCCGCGTCATTCTCGGCACCGTTGCCGTGCGCGATCCGGTTCTGGTCATCGAAGCCTGCAAGCGTTTCCCCGGACAGGTCGCTGTCGGTATCGATGCCAAGGGTGGCAAGGTTGCAGTAGAAGGCTGGGCGGAAGCCTCTGAACTCGGTGTCATCGAACTCGCCAAACGTTTCGAGGGTGCGGGCGTTGCCGCCATCATCTACACCGATATTGACCGCGATGGCATTCTGGCCGGTATCAACTGGGCCTCCACGCTGGAACTAGCCAATGCCGTTTCCATTCCCGTGATCGCCTCTGGTGGCTTGGCCTCCATCGAAGACATCAAGCGTATGCTGGAGCCGGATGCCGCCAAGCTGGAGGGCGCCATCTCAGGGCGCGCGCTCTATGATGGCCGCATCGACCCGGCAAATGCGCTGGCGTTGATCAAGGAGGCACGCGCATGACGCTGAAAGCCCGCATTATTCCCTGCCTCGACGTCAAAGACGGTCGCGTCGTCAAGGGCGTCAACTTTGTTGATCTCATCGATGCCGGTGATCCGGTGGAGGCCGCGAAAGCCTATGATGCTGCCGGTGCCGATGAGCTTTGCTTTCTCGATATCACCGCCTCCTCCGACAATCGCGATACGATTTTCGACGTCGTGTCCCGCACAGCGGACCATTGCTTCATGCCGGTGACGGTCGGCGGTGGGGTTCGTGCCGTTTCAGATATTCGCAAGCTTTTGCTGTGCGGTGCCGATAAGGTCTCGATCAATTCCGCTGCCGTGAAAGACCCTGATTTCGTGGCGCAGGCGGCAGACAAATTCGGTAATCAGTGCATTGTCGTTTCCATCGATGCCAAGAAGGTTTCCGTGACAGGCGAAACCGATCGCTGGGAAATCTTCACCCATGGCGGCCGCCAGCCGACCGGTATCGACGCTGTGGAATTCGCCATCAAGATGGTGGAGCGCGGTGCTGGCGAATTGCTGATCACCTCCATGGACCGCGATGGTACCAAAAGCGGTTATGACATCGCGCTGACCCGCACGATTGCCGATCAGGTCCGTGTGCCTGTCGTCGCATCCGGCGGTGTCGGCACATTGGACGACCTCGTTGCCGGCGTGAGAGATGGCCACGCGACGGCAGTTCTGGCCGCATCCATCTTCCATTTCGGCACCTATTCCATCGGTGAAGCCAAGGCCTATATGACCGAGCACGGCATCGCCATGCGCCTCGATTAAGCCAAGGTAGCGAGAGATGACCAGCTTTTCCCTTTCCGATCTGGAGCGCATCGTCGCTGAACGTGCCAGCGCCTCGTCCGAGCAATCCTGGACGGCCAAGCTTGTGGCGGCGGGCCAGCCCCGCGCGGCCAAGAAGCTGGGCGAAGAGGCGGTGGAAGCCGTCATCGCCGCCATATCCAATGATCGCAAGAACCTGACGGATGAGGCAGCCGATCTGCTTTACCACCTACTGGTGGTTCTGAAGATCGCGGATATTCCACTCTCCGACGTGCTCGCAGAACTGGAGCGCCGCACTCGCCAATCCGGCCTGCAGGAAAAGGAATCGAGGCCTGCTAAATGACGACCGTGGCACGCATGGGAGGACAAAGCATGCCAAACACGCTCGATCATTTCCGCCCCGACGAATATTCACCCTATTATTTCTTCAGTTCGGAAGAGTGGTCGAAATTCCGCGCCGATACGCCGATGACGCTTTCGGCTGACGAGTTGAAACGATTGCGTTCGCTGAACGACCCCATCGATTTGGACGAGGTCAAGCGCATCTACCTGTCGCTGTCGCGCCTTCTCTCTACCCATGTCGAGGCGTCGCAGGTCCTGTTCGAACAGCGCAACCAGTTCCTCAACATGGCAGGTGTTAACAAGACCCCCTTCGTCATTGGCATTGCCGGATCGGTCGCTGTTGGTAAATCAACGACTGCCCGTATTCTGAAAGAACTTCTGGCGCGCTGGCCATCCAGCCCCAAGGTCGATCTCATCACCACAGATGGTTTCCTCTACCCCAACGAGGTCTTGCGGAGGGAAAGTCTGATGGAGCGAAAGGGCTTTCCCGAAAGCTATGACATCGGCTCTTTGTTGAGGTTTCTTTCAGCTATCAAGGCCGGGCAACCGGATGTGATGGCGCCCCGCTATTCGCACCTGACTTATGACGTGGTTCCCAACGAATTTACCACCATCGACCGGCCAGACATTCTGATTTTCGAGGGCATCAACGTCCTGCAATCGCGCGATTTGCCAGCGGGTGGACGGATCGTGCCGATGGTATCGGATTTCTTCGATTTTTCCATTTACATCGACGCCGACGAACCGCTGATCCATAACTGGTACGTCAACCGTTTCATGAACCTGCGGCAAACAGCCTTCCGCGATCCATCGTCTTACTTCAATCGCTACGCCTCTATATCGGAAGAAGCAGCCCGGGCGATTGCCGAGGGGCTCTGGGAAAACATCAATCTCAAGAATCTGCGGCAAAATATCTTGCCATCACGCCCGCGTGCCGACCTGATCTTGCGCAAGGGACAAAACCACCTGATCGACACGGTGGCGCTTCGCAAGCTTTGAGGGCTATTCCTTATCGGGCCTGCTGCGCATCTTTTTGACGTCAGAACGGCCGGATTTGGCTTTGAGACGCCGCTCGACCGAACCCTTGGTGGGTTTCGTCGCCCGGCGCACTGGCGGCGGCGGTTCCGCGGCCTTGAGGACGAGTTCTTTCAGCCGCTCTCGCGCGTCTTCGCGGTTACGCTCTTGCGTACGAAAGCGATTGGCCTCGATCATCAAAACGCCGTCTTTCGACACCCGCCTGCCACCAAGCTGAAGCAGGTTCGTTTTGACGCGATCTGGCAGAGACGGGGAATTGGCGACATCGAAGAACAGTTGAACGGCGGTCGACACCTTGTTGACGTTCTGCCCGCCGGGACCACCTGCCAGCACGAATTGTTCCGTCAGTTCCCATCCGGCGATCGTGATTCGGTTGCTGATAAATAGCGGGGCGCTGGCCATGTTCGTTCTCCGGCAGCGGTGATGCCACAGATCGGTGCGGATGAAAACCACATGCAGAAACGAAAAACCCGGCGCAAGGCCGGGCTTCACGTGAATCCATTTTCAGTTCTTATTCGGCAGCGACCAACAGACCGGGAGCAGCATCACGGACCTTGCCGTCGACATGGTCTTCGAACTTGGTGAAGTTCGTGACGAACATGGAAACCAGCTTCTTAGCCTGGGCGTCATAAGCTGCACCATCAGCCCAGGTCGAACGCGGGTCGAGAATGCCACTGTCGATACCATCAAGCGCGGTCGGGACCGCAAAGCCGAAATTCACATCCGTGCGGAACTGTGCGTTTTTCAGCTCCCCTGTGAGCGCTGCACTCAGAAGCGCGCGGGTTGCCTTGATAGGCATGCGCTTGCCAATACCGTAGGCACCACCGGTCCAGCCGGTGTTGACCAGCCAGCAATCGACGCCGTGCTTGCCGATGAGGTCACGCAGCAGATTACCGTATTCGGCGGGATGGCGCGGCATAAAGGGTGCACCAAAGCAGGTCGAGAATGTCGCTTCCGGCTCAGTCACGCCCTTTTCCGTGCCAGCAACCTTTGCCGTGTAGCCGGAGAGGAAGTGGTACATGGCCTGTTCCGGCGTCAACCGGGCAATCGGCGGCAGCACGCCGAAGGCATCGGCGGTCAGCATGATGATCGTCTTGGGATGACCGGCGAGGCCAGTATCGGATGCATTCGGAATAAAGTGCAGCGGATAGGCGCTACGGGTGTTTTCCGTCAACGACGTGTCGTTGAAATCCGGAACGCGGTTTTCATCGAGAACGACGTTTTCCAGCACTGTGCCGAAGCGACGAGTGGCGGCATAAATCTCAGGCTCCGCTTCTGCCGAAAGCTTGATGGCCTTGGCATAGCAGCCACCTTCGAAGTTGAAGATACCGTCTTCGCCCCAGCCATGCTCGTCATCGCCGATGAGTGTCCGCGATGGATCGGCAGACAGCGTCGTCTTTCCGGTTCCGGACAAGCCGAAGAACACAGCAGCGTCACCATCAGGACCGACATTGGCCGAGCAATGCATGGGCATGACACCCTTGGCAGGCAGCAGGTAGTTGAGAACGGTGAAGACAGACTTCTTGTTTTCACCGGCATAGGAAGTGCCGCCGATCAGAACTAGGCCCTTGGTCAGGTCGCACGCGATAACTGTCTCAGTGCGAACGCCGTGGCGGGCAGGGTCGGCTTTAAAGCTCGGTAGATTAATGATCGTGAGCTTTTGTTTGAAGGATGCAAGCTTTTCGCGGGATGGACGAATCAACAGGTTGCGAATGAACAGGCCGTGCCATGCAAGTTCAGTCACGACACGGGTTGGAAGCGCATTGCCCTCATCCGCACCACCGATAAGATCCTGCACATAGAGCGTCTTGCCAGCGGCGTGGGCAAGCATATCCTTATGAAGAATGTCGAAGTGCTCAGGCGAAAGCGGCTTGTTGTTGTCCCACCAGACTTTATCTTCTGTCGAAGCATCGCGAACAACGAACTTGTCCTTTGGAGAACGACCCGTGTGCTGGCCGGTGACCGCACGCAATGCTCCGTCAGCAGTCACGTCTGCCTCACCGTTGCGGATCGCGTGTTCGTACAATTCGCTCTCTATGAGATTGTAGTGAACCGCGGAAACGCCAGTCAGACCGAGTGCCGACAGTCCATTTTCAGGATTATGTACTCCAAGTTCCTCCACGGGCGCGTTCCTTTTCGTTAAACAAAGCCGTTGAAATTTTCACGGAAATTAATCCCGGTTAAAACAAAAGACAAGTCCGACTTTAAAAATAATCAATAATTTCAATATATTAATCGATTTAAAAGATTTTATTCCATTTTAAATCGGTTTAGTTCCCTGTTGAATCCGGCAATGTCTGCCTCTGCAGAATTTACTGCTGCCGGACAGCCAAGAAAGCCACTCTTTTCCTTTGCCACAATTTGTTCCACCTTTATACTCATGAGAAAGGCTCACGGCGCAACCTTTGGCTGGGGTGCATGTCGGGAGTATTGATGAATGACGCTGGAGACCAATATTATGCAGACAATTGCGCTTGTGGATGATGACCGGAATATTTTGACGTCGGTCTCGATCGCGCTTGAAGCAGAAGGTTACAAGGTCGAAACATATACTGATGGTGCGTCTGCCCTCGACGGGTTGGTTGCACGTCCACCTCAACTGGCGATTTTTGATATCAAGATGCCGCGTATGGATGGAATGGAGCTGCTGCGCCGCCTGCGCCAGAAGTCCGACCTGCCGGTGATCTTCCTCACCTCGAAGGACGAGGAAATCGATGAGCTGTTCGGCCTTAAAATGGGCGCGGACGACTTCATCACTAAACCCTTCTCGCAGCGTCTTCTGGTCGAGCGCGTCAAGGCGATCCTTCGTCGCGCCAGCAGCCGTGACGCCGCCGTGCCGGGTGCAAGCCCGCTGAAGCCAACAGCAGACCAACAGGCCCGTACCCTGGAGCGCGGCCAACTGGCCATGGACCAGGAACGCCACACCTGTACCTGGAAGGGCGAGCCCGTCACCTTGACCGTGACCGAATTCCTCATCCTGCATTCGTTGGCCCAGCGCCCCGGTGTGGTCAAAAGCCGTGATGCACTGATGGACGCGGCCTATGACGAGCAGGTCTATGTTGATGACCGGACCATCGACAGCCATATTAAGCGCCTGCGCAAGAAGTTCAAACTGGTCGATAACGACTTCGACATGATTGAAACACTGTACGGTGTGGGATATCGCTTTCGCGAAGCAGCCTGAGATACGGCAGCCATGAAATGACGCCGCGATATAGCGGCGCTGAGGGACGACGTTGCTGAACAAAATGCAGGACAGCGTATCGGATCATACCGATGCCGACGACCGTGAAAGCGGTCGACGGCATCGTATTCATCCGCTGACGATTGTCCGGCGTATTTTCGGCAATGCCGTGTTTTCCAGCCTCACCCGGCGTATCCTATTTTTCAACGTCGCGGCGACCGTGGTTCTCGTCGGTGGTATTCTCTATCTCAATCAGTTCCGCGAAGGCCTGATCGATGCGCGTGTCGAAAGCCTTCTGACACAGGGAGAAATTATCGCAGGCGCGATTTCGGCCTCTGCATCTGTCGACACCAATTCCATCACCATCAACCCTGAAAAGCTGCTGGAATTGCAGGCGGGTCAGAGCATCACGCCTGTGCCCAACGATGAAGACCTGAGCTTTCCGATCAATCCCGAGCGTGTAGCACCCGTCCTTCGGCGGTTGATTTCACCAACCCGCACCCGTGCCCGTCTTTTCGATGCGGATGCCAACTTGTTGCTGGATTCGCGCCACCTTTATTCACGCGGCCAGGTTTTGCGCTACGATCTGCCGCCCGTCGTGCAGGAAACGCAGACATGGAGCGAGTGGTTCGCCAGTGTCTTCAATCGCATGCTCCAACCCAGCAGCTTGCCGCTCTACAAAGAAACGCCGGGCGGCGATGGCTCCATCTACCCGGAAGTGATGAACGCCCTAACCGGTGTTCGCGGTGCCGTGGTGCGCGTTACGGAAAAAGGCGAACTGATCGTTTCCGTTGCCGTTCCTGTGCAGCGCTTCCGTGCGGTGTTAGGCGTGTTGCTTCTATCCACGCAGGCTGGTGATATCGATAAGATCGTGCATGCCGAGCGTCTCGCCATCATGCGCGTTTTCGGCATTGCTACCCTCGTCAATATTGTTCTGTCGCTGTTGCTTTCCTCCACGATAGCAACGCCGCTGAGACGCCTGTCGGCGGCAGCGATCCGCGTGCGACGCGGTGCGAAAGCACGTGAGGAAATCCCGGATTTTTCGGCGCGACAGGATGAAATCGGCAACCTTTCCATCGCTCTCCGCGAGATGACCAACGCGCTCTATGATCGCATCGACGCGATCGAAAGTTTTGCTGCAGACGTTAGCCACGAGCTTAAAAACCCGCTGACATCCTTGCGAAGCGCCGTCGAAACCCTGCCTCGGGCCAAAACCGAGGAATCCAAACAGCGCCTGACTGAAATCATCTTTCATGATGTGCGCCGTCTGGACCGTCTCATTAGCGATATCTCGGATGCCTCGCGCCTTGATGCCGAACTCGCCCGTGCCGATGCTTCGCCCGTCGATCTGGAAGTGCTGCTCGGCAATCTGGTCGAGATATCCCGCCAGATCAGCGCCAAGAAAAAGAAGGTCACGATCGATTTGACCGTCGATCATAAGCCAGGCACCAAGGTCAGCTACATCGTCAACGGCCATGATCTTCGCATCGGCCAGATCGTGACCAACCTCATCGAAAACGCCCGCTCCTTCGTCGACAGCGATAATGGCCGGATTTTCGTACATCTGTTGAGGCAGAAAGATCGCTGCATCGTGCGCGTTGAAGACAATGGCCCCGGCATTCAGGCCGAAGACATCGATCGAATTTTCGAACGTTTCTATACCGACCGCCCTTCCGCCGAAGGTTTTGGCCAGAATTCCGGGCTCGGCCTTTCCATCAGCCGACAGATTGCAGAAGCGCATAACGGGACTTTGAAGGCCGAAAACATCATCGACAAATATGGCGTCATCTGCGGTGCACGTTTCAGCCTGTCGCTTCCACTTGCGCAAGCCAATGAGCGCTGAGCGAACCAATATTCACGCGACCGCGATCGTAGTCGGGCAGACAGGCCTCCTCTTTGTCGGCCCATCCGGCAGCGGAAAAAGCGAGCTTGCATTCAGTTTTCTGACAGAGGCTCAGCGCTGTGGCCTGTCAGCAGTTCTCTTGGCGGATGATCAGGTCTTTATCACGATCCGCGACGGGATCGTGATTGCGGAACGACCCGAGCCGATTGCGGGACTTTTGGAACTGCGCGGCAGCGGCATTATTTCCATGGACAGCGTGGCAAAAGCGCAGATGCATTATGCCATCACATCTGCCCTACACCCGGAAAGCCCCCGTCTGCCGCCTGAAAATGAAATGATGGAGTTTGTCGGCGGTGCCCATCTGCCCTTACTGCATATTCCGCGCGACAGCATCATGCCCTATGGAAAATTTGCTGCACTTGCTCAGAATCTTTTCATAACCAAGGGAATGTGAATGGAAAACCGGCAATTTGGGGCTTGCGCTTCGTATTTTCCTCATCAAGATGTGCCCCCACCGATAGACATGATTGCGGCATTGCGATAGTCGGCAATCAAGGTGCGTGCGAAAGGGAGCATTTAATGATCGGACTAGTGCTTGTCACCCATGGCAAGCTGGCTGAGGAATTCCGACACGCGGTAGAGCATGTGGTCGGTCCTCAGAAATTGATCGAGACAGTTTGTATCGGTCCCGAAGATGACATGGATCAACGTCGGCAGGATATTCTCGATGCCGTAGACCGCGCCGATGACGGCAATGGCGTCATTATTCTGACCGATATGTTTGGTGGTACGCCTTCCAATCTGGCCATTTCCGTCATGCATAATGGCAATGTCGAGGTCATCGCAGGCGTCAATCTACCCATGCTGATCAAACTTGCGGGCATTCGCACCGAAGATAACATGGAGAAGGCCTTGCAGGAGGCCTCGGATGCTGGCAGAAAATACATCAATGTCGCCAGCCGCGTTCTCAGCGGCAAGTAAAAAAGTTCATTTGAATGTCGCCTCTTTCGCGGGAATTGCTGATTGTCAACAAGCGCGGCCTTCATGCCCGAGCGTCTGCGAAATTCGTGCAGATGGTTGATGGTTTCGACGCAGAAATCACTGTCTCCAAAGATGGCATGACCGTTGGTGGCACTTCCATTATGGGCCTGATGATGCTGGCTGCCAGCCCAGGCTGCACTGTCGTTGTCGAAGCCAGCGGCAATCAGGCGCAAGAGGCATTGTCAGCACTTGAAGCGCTAGTTGCAGACCGTTTCGGCGAAGAGGTTTGATAACCACGCATATAAAGACATAAAGACTTCTTTATATCATTATTGCCAGATTGATCCCAGCCTGATAAACCGCAGCTATCTTTAAGGCAGCGGTTCGTCCCTGCCACCTTTGAGCAGGAGATACTTATGAGTGCTGAAAAAGATTACATCGTTGCCGATATCAACCTGGCCGCCTACGGCCGCAAGGAACTCGACATCGCCGAAACCGAAATGCCGGGCCTTATGTCCTGCCGCGAAGAATTCGGCCAGACCAAGCCTTTGAAGGGTGCACGGATCTCCGGCTCCTTGCACATGACCATCCAGACAGCTGTTCTCATCGAGACGCTGAAGGAACTGGGCGCTGACATTCGCTGGGCATCTTGCAACATTTTCTCCACCCAGGACCATGCGGCAGCGGCCATTGCCGAAACCGGTATTCCGGTGTTCGCAGTCAAAGGTGAAAGCCTCACCGAATATTGGGAATATACCGACAAGATTTTCCAGTGGACCGATGGCGGCTTCTCCAACATGATCCTAGACGATGGCGGCGATGCCACCATGTACATTCTGCTCGGCGCGCGCGCGGAAGCTGGCGAAGACGTTCTGTCCAAGCCTGATTCCGAGGAAGAAGAAATCCTCATCGCCCAGATCAAGAAGCGCCTTGCCGCCTCTCCGGGCTGGTTCACCAAGCAGCGCGATGCCATCAAGGGTGTGACCGAAGAAACCACGACAGGCGTTCACCGCCTCTACGACCTCAGCAAGAAGGGTCTGCTGCCTTTCCCTGCGATCAACGTCAATGACAGCGTGACCAAGTCGAAGTTCGACAACAAGTATGGCTGCAAGGAATCGCTGGTTGACGGCATTCGTCGTGCCACCGACGTGATGATGGCAGGCAAGGTTGCCGTCGTCTGCGGTTACGGCGATGTTGGCAAGGGTTCTGCTGCTTCGCTTCAGGGCGCTGGCGCTCGCGTCAAGGTCACGGAAATCGATCCGATCTGCGCGCTGCAGGCTGCCATGGACGGTTTTGAAGTCGTTCGTCTGGAAGACGTCGTCGCCTCGGCTGACATCTTTATCACCACCACCGGCAACAAGGACGTCATTCGCATCGAGCATATGCGCGAGATGAAGGACATGGCCATCGTTGGTAACATCGGCCACTTCGACAACGAAATTCAGGTTGCTGCTCTCAAGAACCTGAAGTGGACCAACGTCAAGCCGCAGGTAGACCTCATCGAGTTCGCCAAGGGCAACCGCATGATCCTTCTGTCGGAAGGCCGTTTGCTCAACCTCGGCAATGCTACGGGTCACCCATCCTTCGTGATGTCTGCGTCCTTTACCAACCAGGTTCTGGGCCAGATCGAGTTGTTCACGAAGCAGGGCGAGTACAAGAACGACGTCTACGTGCTGCCAAAGCACCTGGATGAGAAGGTTGCGCGTCTGCATCTTGAGAAGCTGGGCGTGAAGCTGACAGAACTTTCTGATCTTCAGGCAGATTATATTGGCGTGTCCAAGACAGGTCCATTTAAGGCTGAACACTACAGATATTGATTTTATGGTTAATATCCACAATTAATGTACTAGATATGGATATGGCGGGCTTGACAAAGTCCGCCATATCTTTTTGCACCCTCCCTTCACGGGGGTTTCCGAAGGCGGTATTGTCACAAGACTTGATTCGTGCGCGGGCATAGCGTGCGGAAATGGGATGTCTTGTCGA
Organism: Agrobacterium bohemicum; assembly: GCF_001562555.1. Taxonomy (NCBI): domain Bacteria; kingdom Pseudomonadati; phylum Pseudomonadota; class Alphaproteobacteria; order Hyphomicrobiales; family Rhizobiaceae; genus Agrobacterium; species Agrobacterium bohemicum. The sequence goes on along the minus strand of NZ_KQ961025.1, from coordinate 377,586 downwards.
GAATGCGGCACATAGGACGGAGACAGACCGGGGATGACGGTAGACGATTCACGCGCGCAAAAGCGGGCGAAAAACCACCATGAGCCGGGCAGCTTGGATGCGCCGGTGCGTAGTCGCTTGAAAGCCTCGCTTGCGGGGTCAGTGAGCGTTATTCGCAAAAGAGCGAAGACACTTTCCGTCCTGATGACGGGAACTGTCTTGAGCGGCTTTGCGACAGTTGCGCAAGCACAGCAAAACACGGTTTTGCAGACTGGAGAACGCCTGTTCTCGTCCTCAGAAACCATAACCTATTCATTGTTTATCGGTGTCGTTTCAGCGACGCTATTTTCCATCGTCTGGCTTGTTCGCCAACGTGGAAACATCGAAGCTGAGACCAACGAATTCAAAGCGGCGCTCTCCGAAGCCAATGCAAAGATTTCGAAATACGAAGCACTGATTGCGGATAAGTCGCGCCGTATCGTGATCTGGGAAAGCTCGAGCCAAAGAGCGGAATTCATAGGTCAACTACCACCAGAAACTGGGGTACCACAGGCCGATCACGATTTTCTGGCCTTCGGTCGCTGGCTTCGGCCGGCGTCCGCTGCTCCGCTTGAAAAAGCCATTGAAAAACTGCGCAGCCACGCGCAGAGTTTCGACCTGACCGTCGAGACGCAGCGCGGCGAGGTGATAGAGGTTCAAGGTCGCGTGTCCGGCGGCAAGGCATTTGCCCGTTTTGTGGCGCTCAATAATCTGCGTGCAGAGCTTGCCAATCTTAAAGTCGAGCGTGAGCGGTTGGTATCGTCGATCTCGACATTCCAGGATCTTCTCGACAGTATTGAGCAGCCCGTCTGGCGACGCAATTCCGATGGTGCACTGACATGGGTGAACCACGCGTATGCACAGGGCGTGGACGCCCGCAACCCACATGAGGCCGTCAGCGAACAGCGCGAGTTGCTGAACACTGTCACACGCCAGAAAATTCGCGCGAGCGCCACACCTGAATCACCCTATCATGACCGCATCTCCACCGTCGTTTCCGGCAACAGAACCTTTTTCGATGTTGTCGATATAAAAACGCCGGGCGGTTCCGCGGGCATAGCCATCGACACGACGGAAGCCGAAACCGTGCGTGAAGAGTTGAAACGCACCCTTAAAAGCCACGCCGAGACACTGGATCATCTGGCAACACCGGTCGCGATCTTCGATGGCCGACAGCGCCTGCAATTCTACAATCAGGCCTTCGTCAGTCTCTGGGGTGTCGATCTTGTTCTGCTGGAATCCAAACCGGATAATTCCGAGCTTCTGGACCGCCTGCGCTCCGATGGCAAACTGCCGGAACAGTTGAACTGGAAGAGCTGGAAAGAGACGGCTCTCGCTGTCTACCGTTCCCTCGATACGAAAACAGATCTCTGGCATTTGCCGAACGGACAGACGCTGCGTGTAATCGCAACAGCGCATCCGCAGGGCGGCGCAACCTGGGTCTTTGAAAACCTGACCGAGCAGGTCGACCTGCAAATGCGCTACAACACGCTGGTTAAGGTTCAGGGTGAAACCATCGACCATCTTTCCGAAGGTGTAGCCGTGTTTGGTGCAGACGGACGCATCCGCCTGTCGAACCCCGCCTTCCGCGCGCTGTGGGCCATCACCGGCGAAGAAGCCGAGGCTGGTAAGCATATTCGCTCCATAGAAGAAGCCTGCTCGCAATCCTATGAAAAGCCGGATGGCTGGCGCGCTTTCAGCCAGTTCATCACGAGTTTCGATGATGAACGCCTGTCGAAACAGGGCACGCTCGAACTTTTGTCAGGCCTCGTGCTGGATTACGCGATTATTCCTTTGCCGGATTCTCAAACCATGCTGACCTTCGTCAACATGACAGACAGCGTGCGTGCAGAACGGGCACTGAAGGAAAAGAACGAAGCGCTGCGCAAGGCCGACGAGCTTAAGAACGACTTCGTCCAGCACGTGTCCTACGAACTCCGGTCGCCTTTGACCAATATCATTGGCTTTACGGATCTCCTGAAAACGCCCGCCATCGGTGATCTCAGTGACCGTCAGGCGGAATATCTCGATCACATCTCCACGTCTTCATCCGTACTGCTGACAATTGTGAACGACATTCTTGACTTGGCGACTGTTGACGCAGGCATCATGCATCTCAACTATACCGAAAACGATCTGAACGAACTTCTGGCCGATGTGTCGGTGCAGATAACGGATCGCTTGCAGGAAAGCGGTGTTCTGCTGGAGATCATCGCCCCTGCGCATTTGGGTGCAATCGTTGCCGACCATCAGCGTCTGAAGCAGATTCTCATCAAGCTTTTGACCAATGCCGCAAACTTTGCACCCGAGGGATCGGCTATTACGCTGACGTGCCAGCGCAGCGAAGGCGACTTCGTTTTCTCAGTGGCAGACCAAGGACCAGGTATCCCGGAAGACATGCTAAAAACCGTCTTCGACCGCTTCTCGACACGTGGCAATGGCGGACGCCGCACTGGCGCTGGCCTTGGCCTTTCCATCGTTGAAAGTTTTGTCAGTCTCCACAGCGGTAATGTCACCATCGACAGCCGCCCCGGTGAAGGCACCGTGGTCAGTTGCCGCATTCCATCCGGCTCACATCCGCATTCCATCGCCGCAGAATGAACGAGACGGTTCCGCCTATTTCCATTTTCCTCGCCGATGAAGCCGAGACGATCCGGCTTGGCGAGGAGTTGGCGCTGACCGTACAGCCCGGCGATTGCATTGCGCTGATCGGCGATCTCGGTGCCGGGAAGTCAACGCTGGCGCGCGCGCTGATCCGTGCAATTGCCGGTGATCAATATCTCGAGGTACCCAGTCCGACCTTCACCATCGTCCAGTCCTACGATCTCCGGTTTCCCGTCGCGCATCTCGATCTCTATCGCTTGTCTGATGCCTCCGAACTGGATGAACTCGGCATTGACGAGATGCTGACCGATGGCGTTTGCCTGATCGAATGGCCGGAGATGGCGGCAAATGTATTGCCCAATGACAGCACGATCACGCTGCGCCTGACCCACCAGAGCGAAGGACGTGTGGCGACCATCGATGCACCGCCGAGGCAAAGAGCGCGGTTTGAGCGAGTACTTGCGATCCGCGATTTTCTTGATCAAAACGGCAAACAGAACGCCTCCCGTCAGTATTTCAGCGGCGATGCCGCCTATCGCACCTATGAGCTGGTAAGCGACATCAAGGGCCAATCCCTGCTGATGGATTGGCAGCCGCCCCCAAAAGGGCCAGTCATCAAGGATGGCAAGACCTACGCCGAAATCGTGCATCTCGCCCGCGAGGTCACCCCCTTCGTTGCAATCGACAACTACCTCTCAGCCAACGGCTTTTCCGTACCCGCCATCCTAGCGCAGGATCTGGAGCGCGGCATTCTGCTTCTGGAGGATATGGGTCGCGATGGGGTGTTGGATGCCGAGGGCAATCCAATTGAGGAGCGCTATCTGGCAAGCGTCGCTTGTCTCGCAGCGTTGCATGATGCCTACGCTTCTGGCGATATCACTCTCACGAATGGCACGACCTATCAAGTGCCGCGCTTCGACGCGGATGCGATGAAGATCGAGACATCGCTGCTTTTGGATTGGTACCTGCCGTATATTCATGACGCAGAAATCGATAACAGTGAGAGGCAGGGCTTCTTTGCCGTATGGGACCAGTTAATCGAAAAGCTCGATAATGCGGAAACCGGGCTTTTGCTGCGAGATTTTCATTCGCCCAACATAATCTGGCAACCCGAGAAAACCGGCACTGACCGAGTTGGGATCATCGACTTTCAGGATGCTATGATAGGGCCGAAGGCTTACGATCTGGCGTCCATCATTCAGGATGCGCGGGTTACGATTTCACCTGATATGCAGGCGCGGTTGATGGCGCACTATCTCGGCATCAGGCGCAACAACCCTGCTTTCAATGAAGCATCCTTCCTGAGAGCTTTCGCGATCATGGCAGCCCAGCGCAATTGCAAGCTGGCGGGAATCTGGGTGCGGTTGATGAAGCGGGACGGCAAGCCGCATTATATGAAACACATGCCACGCACATTCGCCTATCTGGGCTCAGCGCTGGAACATCCCGATCTCGACATCCTGCGTTATTGGTTCGAGCGTGCAGGCATCGATATCCACAAAGAGTGAAGTGTCTCCCATGACGATCAGACAAGCGATGGTGCTGGCGGCGGGTCTGGGTACCCGAATGCGGCCGATTACCGATACGATTCCCAAACCTCTGGTCAAGATCGCCGGGCGGCCGATGATCGATTACGTCATTGATGTGCTTGTTGAGGCCGGGGTCGAAACTATCGTCATCAATGTGCACCATCATGCCGACAAGATGGTCGATCATCTTGAGACGCGTAAAGACGTTAAAATCCTGATCTCGGACGAACGGGAACAGTTGATGAATTCCGGTGGCGGACTGGCCAAGGGCTTGAAACAGCTGGAACCTGGGCCCGTTATCGTGATGAATGCCGACCTGTTCTGGGTTGGCGAAACGCCTGATGAAAACACTAATCTGCAGAGGCTTGCACATTTTTTCGACCCTGAGACCATGGACATGGCGCTGCTCTGCGTCGACATGGACCGGACGACTGGCCATAACGGCAAAAAGGATTTCAACCTCGCCGATGATGGGAAATTGACTCGCTACAACGAAGGTGAGCCGCGTCCGGTGGTTTATGCCGGTGCTATCGCCATGGATACGCGGCTCCTGGAAGACGCGCCTACAGATGCCTTCAATCTCAACATCTATTTCGACCGTGCCATTATCGGAAACAGGCTTTTTGGCCTGTCACTTTCCGGTCAATGGATTACTGTCGGCACGCCGGATGCTATAGAAGATGCGGAACGAACCATCGCAGCCCTCTAAAGCAACCGAATAGTGAGATGACCCATTGGCGCACGCCAAGCGTATTCTAACCATCGCCCCCGGAACGCCTTTCCTCAGAACGCTGGCAGCAGCACTATGCGATGGCAGGCTGACACCCGGCTTTCGTTACGATGCCGCTGATCCGCTGTCGCTGGCCAAGGTCACTATCTACGTTCCCACCCGCCGTTCGGCGCGTGTACTGCGTTCGGAATTCGTGGATCTGCTCGGCGGCCAGTCGGCCATTCTGCCCATCATCCGTCCCTTGGGCGAGACCGATGACGATAGCGGCTTCTTCGATGTCGAAACGCCCGCAACCATCGATCTCGCGCCACCCATTTCCAGCACGGCGCGACTGGTCGAACTTGCACGCCTGATCCTTGCCTGGCGCAACAGCCTGCCGGATGCGATCCGCGCCGTTCATTCCGATTCGCCGCTGGTCGCCCCCGCAAGCCCGGCCGATGCCATCTGGCTGGCACGCTCGCTGGGCGAAGTCATCGACGCCATGGACACGGAAGATCGGGATTGGGATGCGCTCTCCAAGCTCAACACCGCCGACCATGCGCAATGGTGGCAATTGACCGCCGATTTCCTGAAAATTGCCAGCGTCTTCTGGCCCGCACGGCTAGAAGAACTCAACAAATCCTCAGCCGGGCGGCACCGCAACGCCATTTTACGCGCGGAAGCCGAGCGGTTGACAAAGATCGGATCGGACGATCCCATCATCGTTGCTGGCTCCACCGGCTCCATCCCGGCAGCGGCGGACCTGATTGTATCAGTCGCGGCCCTGCCTCAGGGAACCGTCGTTCTGCCGGGCCTAGACATAGACATGCCCGAGGACCAGTGGCAGTCGATCAATGAAAGCCCTGACGATCCGTCCAGCCGCACGCATTCGCAATATGGCCTGTTCATCCTGCTGCAAAAGCTCGGCGTATCGCGTAACGAGGCCGAGCAGATCGGTGTGCTGGACGCCGACCTGCAAAACCGTGCCGCGATCTTTTCCACGGCCCTTGCCCCGGCCAAGGCAACCAGCGAGTGGAATGAATGGCGCTCCGAAAAAAGCGATGCATTTTTCGATGAGGCCTTCGCCACCGCGTCTATCATAGAAGCCGCCAATGAACGCGAAGAGGCAACGGCCATCGCCATTGCCCTTCGCCTGGCGCTCGAAAAGCCCGGCATAGGCGGCCAATCACAGGCGGCACTGATTACCCCGGACCGTGGGCTTGCGCGCCGCGTCGCGACAGAGCTTGCCCGCTTCGGCATCGAGGCCGACGATTCCGCTGGTACGCCGCTGTCAGCCACGCAGCAGGCTGGTCTGTTGATGCTGGCGCTCGAAGCCATCTTGCGTCCCGGTGATCCCGTTGCGGTCATGTCTCTGCTCAAACACCCCCTCGCCCGCTTCGGTCTTGGCGAAGCAGACGTGGGCCAGGCCGTTGCCGGCCTGGAACTGCTGGCGTTACGCGGTGGTCGCACAGAAACGACGCTCGACACGTTGGAAACCCTTCTGCAACAGCAAATCGCCCTCCAGACCGACGACAGGCATCCGCCGCAATGGCGGAAATCTCTGACTGAGGGCACTGCCATCGTCGCTGCCGATTTGGCCCGTCAGATCAAGAGGGCCATCGAACCGCTGGATGCGGCTTTTGTCCGCAAAGACCCCATCAGTGGCCGTTTAACGGCGCGGCTTACGCTGGCCGACTGGGCAGAGCGAACAGGGCGGGTGATCGAAGCCATATGCATCGATGAAAAAGGTGATCTGGCCAATCTCTGGTCGCATGAGGCGGGCGAAAAACTGTCCGGTCTTCTTTCGGAGTTGATGGAGTGCGGCAGCGTGCTGGAAGCCAACGGTCCGCAATGGATCGACATCATGACGGCGCTGATTGCTGGCGAATCGATCAAGCCTCGCGCCATGCGCCACCCTCGTGTCTTCATTTTTGGTGCGCTGGAAGCCCGTCTTCAAAGCGTCGATACCGTCATCATCGGCGGCTTGAACGAGGGCATATGGCCCGGCCAGACAGCCAACAATCCTTTCCTGTCCCGTAACATGAAAACCGCCATCGGGCTCGAGCCACCGGAACGACGCATCGGCCAATTGGCGCATGATTTCGAGATGGCGAATGGCACGCGACATATTTTCTACACCCGCGCTCTGCGCCAGGGCTCCACCCCCGCCGTCGCCTCACGCTGGCTGCAACGGCTTCTGGCGCTGGGCGGGGAAGAGTTTACCGAGACATTGAAGGCACGTGGCACGGCCTACCGCCATTGGGCTACCATGCTGGATGAAGGCGATAGCCAGCAAGCCGCCAAGCGTCCTGCACCTACACCGCCGGCAGAGCTGCAACCAAAATCCTATTCCTTCAGTGAAGTTGGAAGGCTGCGGCGCGATCCCTATTCCATCTATGCGCGACGCATCCTGAAGCTTGATCCGCTGGATGAATTCAACCGTGATCCGGGTGCTGCCGACCGTGGAACACTCTATCACCGCATCATGGAAACCTATTCCCGCGAAGAACATGTGCCCGGTACGCCCGCTGCCGAAGAGGCAATGTCCAGGGTGCTGCATGCCTGTTTCGATGCGGAAAACCTGCCACCGCATATCGATGTGGTCTGGCGGCCTCGCTTCGAAGCTGTCGCGCGCGAGTTTCTGAAATGGGAAAAAGATCGTCGCGCACTGGTCAAGCGCAGCCACATAGAGGCGAGGGCCGGGCAGGAAATTCCGGAAGCGGGCATTCGCCTGACCGGCGTCGCCGACCGCATCGACATCAAGACATCCGGCAAGGCCGATATCATCGATTACAAGACCGGACTTTCGCCTTCCGTCAAACAGGCGCGTTCGCTGCTTGATCCGCAATTGGCGCTGGAAGCGGCGGCGCTGATGCGCGGTGCCTTCCGCGATACGGGCTCTCCGACACCGGAGGATTTGATCTATGTGCGCCTGCGCCCAGGCGAGCGCTTTGGCACGGATACGATCAACAACGAACACACCAAGGCAACAGCCAAAACCGCGCCGAAATCGGCAGTGGAGCTGGCGAGTGATTCCCTCGACCAACTTGCCAAGTTCTTGATTTCGCTGCGCGAAGGCAAAAACGGCTTCGTTTCGCGGCTGATTCCCGAAGAGCAGCAGGCCTATGGCGGCGAATATGACCACCTTGCCCGTGTCTCCGAATGGTCGACGGCAGAACCGGGAGATGGCGATGCTGAATGACATCATCGATCACGGCCCTGAGCAGGACGATCCGAAAAGCTGGATCGACTGGACGAGCGCGCAGCAGACCCGCGCGTCAGACCCCACCAGCTCCGCCTGGGTGTCGGCCAATGCCGGGTCTGGCAAGACTCACGTTCTGACGCAGCGGGTGATCCGCCTGCTTCTGGCCGGATGCCGCCCATCCGCGATCCTTTGCTTGACCTACACCAAGGCGGCGGCATCGGAGATGTCGAGCCGTGTGTTCGACCGTCTCGCCGACTGGGCTACACTCTCCAACGCCGATCTCAGTGATCGCATCACCGCCATCGAAGGCCGTGTTCCCGATCTCATTAAGCTGAAGGAAGCACGGCGGCTGTTTGCCAAGGCGCTGGAAACGCCGGGTGGCCTGAAAATTCAGACCATTCACGCCTTTTGCGAAGCGCTGCTGCACCAGTTTCCGCTGGAAGCGAATGTCGCCGGGCATTTCTCGGTACTGGATGATCGTGCCGCAAGCGCGCTGTTGGCAGAAGCGCGCCGCACGCTGTTGACCGCCGTCTCCATGGAGGCAGATCAGCCGCTGGCGCACGCGCTGGCTTACGTTCTCGATATCGCCGATGAGACCGGGCTGGAGGCGCTGCTCGGCGCCATCGTTTCCAACCGCAACGCGCTAAACGGCTTTCTTCAACAGGCACGCCAGAGCGGTGGAGTCGATGCCGCGCTGCGGGCCAAGGCAGGGGTTGGCGCGGAGGAAACAGAAGAAACGGCAGCGGCGGCCTATTGGCCCCTGCCCGGTCTTTCCGGCCTGTCGATGGAAACCTACCTAACCCTGAGCGACGAAATCGGCGGATCGCGTGTCATCGATGTCGCCTACGCCCTTCGTGAAGCCGCACGTACGACAGATGTTTTCAAGCGCGTCGAATTCATTGAAGCTGCTCTTTTGACCTCGCAAGGCGCGCCGAAGTCCGACGCTTACGTTATCAACAAGGCCATGCAAAAGTCTGCACCCACCCTGCTGGACAACCTGACAGCGGCTCGTGCCCATGTCGTCGCCTGCCGAGATCGATACCGCACCATCCGCATGCTGGAAGCGACCAGACATGCGCTGACTCTCGCAGAACGGTTGATCGGTGATTTCGAGGATTTAAAGAAACAGCGCAGCCAGCTGGATTTCGAGGATCTGATAGAGCGCGCTGCGACGCTTTTGAATCGCGATACGGCCGGAGCCTGGGTTCACTACAAGCTGGATCAGGGTATCGATCACATTCTGGTGGACGAAGCGCAGGACACCAGCCCTGTGCAGTGGTCCATCATCCAGTCGCTGGCGGCTGATTTCTTCCATGGTCACACGGCGCGTGAGGGGCGGCGCACAGTATTCGCCGTAGGTGACGAGAAACAGTCGATCTACTCCTTCCAGGGCGCGCGGCCGGAACGCTTTTCGCAGGAAAGCCGGGAAACGCAGCGGCGCGTCACCGCGGTGGAACAGACATTCCATTCCGTCCGTCTACCCCTGTCCTTCCGCTCCACAGACGATGTTCTTGCCGCCGTCGATCAGGTCTTTTCCCTGCCAGAACATGCGGAGGGGTTGAGCGCCGAGAAGGAGCCCGTCGAGCACCGCTCCAACCGCCAAGGACAGGCAGGTACCGTTGAACTGTGGGACATGATTGCCGCCGAGCCGGTGGAAAATGAAGAGGACTGGACGGCACCCTTCGATGCGCTGCGCGAAAGCGCCCCGCCCGCCATCGTCGCGCGCCGCATCGCAGCGCGAATCGCTGAGATGATCGGCAAGGAAACGGTGGTGGAAAAGGGCGTGGAACGCACTATCGAGGCGGGTGATATTCTGGTTCTGGTCAGAAAGCGCCACGCCTTCGTCAACGCGCTGACCCGCGAGCTAAAACAGCGAAAGAACATTCCCGTTGCCGGTGCGGACCGCCTGCGGCTGACCGACCACATCGCCATTCAGGATTTGCTGGCGCTTGGCCGCTTCGTGCTGTTGCCGCAGGACGACCTGTCGCTATCGGCACTGCTGAAAAGCCCGCTGTTCAATCACTCAGAAGAAGACATCTTCGAGATCGCCGCCAAACGCCCGCCGGATACCAGCGTCTGGCAGTATTTGCGAGCGGTATCAGAACAGCCGGAAGGGAGCCATTTCACGGTTTCCGTGGCCCAACTTCTACACTTCATCGAACTGTCAAAAACGCAGACGATCCATGACTTCTTTGCTGCCGTGCTGACCCTGCATGAAGGTCGAGCAAAATTCCTCGGACGGCTGGGCAATGAAGCCAGCGACGTTATGGACGAATTTCTGTCCTTCGCGCTCGATCATGAAAGGACCGGCCTTCCGGGCCTGCAATCCTTTATTTCCGTGATGGAAACCGACGCGCCTGAAATCAAGCGCGAACAGGACAAGGAACGCGGCGAAGTCCGCATCATGACGGTGCATGCCTCCAAGGGTCTTGAAGCGCCCGTTGTTTTTCTGGTCGACGGCGGCTCGAAGGCTTTCATCCACAGCCATCTGCCGAAACTGCGTTTCATCGAAACCCATGATGCTTCGCTACCCATCTGGTTGCCGGGCAAAGGTTTTGACAATGCGCTGGTGTCGAAAGATGAGGACCGACTCAAGCTTTCGGCTGAGCAGGAATATCGCCGTCTTCTCTACGTGGCGATGACGCGTGCTGCCGATCACTTGATCGTCTGTGGCTATCGGGGCCCCCGGGAAAATCTCGATTGCTGGCATGCGATGATTGCGCGTTCGCTGGCGGCGGATGAAACCCGCTGCAAACGCCAAGGTTTTTCCGCAGGCGGCGAAGACTGGGATGGTCTCTTGTGGCACTCGACCAGCCGAGACGCCAAGGCAATCACCAAAACCGAACCGCTGCCCCTTCCCGTTCGGGAGGTGCTGCCACTTTCGCTGATGCAGCCTTTGGCTCCACCACCAGCTCTGCCGCGTCCGCTCAGCCCTTCCGGTGCCGGAACGATCATCGATGACGGATCCGAGGACCTGCTGGTCACTTCACCGCTATTTGCCAAACAGGAGGTCTCATCCGGCCTTGCCTTGCAACGCGGCAAGCTGGTGCACCGGATGCTGCAGACATTGCCGGAATACCCCTTGGAACAGCGCGACGATGCTGCCCGCCGGTATGCGGAACGCGCCGCCCGGTTCTGGCCGGAGACGGACCGCGAAAATCTGATTCGCTCGACGCTTAACGTTCTGTCAGCACCCGCGCTCAAATCTGCTTTTTCCAACAATAGTCGCGCGGAAATCTCCATCATGGGAACCTTGCGGTTGGGCACGAAGGATTACGCGGTCTCCGGTCGGATCGACCGGCTGGCGGTGGAAGGCGACCGGGTCATTCTGGTCGATTACAAAACCAACCGCGTGCCGCCGGAGAAAGATGCCGACATATCTCTGGCGCACAAGGCACAGCTTGCCATTTACAAGAGCATTCTGGCGCCGCTTTATCCAGGCAAGACCTTTACATGCGCTCTGGTCTACACGGAAAACGCTTCATTTGTGACGCTCAGCGACGATGCGCTTGCCGCCGCCCTTGCCGCAATCGAGACAAAGTGAGATACCGGACATTGAAATTGCTGCCCACCGGCATCACTTGTCTATCAACCGAAATCACTGACAATCAAGTCATCGAAAGGAGAGCCAACCATGGCTACCGTGAAAGTCGATACGTCAAACTTCCAGGCCGAAGTTCTGGATTCCGTAGAGCCCGTCGTTGTCGATTTCTGGGCTGAATGGTGTGGTCCGTGCAAGATGATTGCCCCCAGCCTTGAAGAAATCGCCACCGAGCTCGCTGGCAAGGTCAAGGTCGTGAAGCTGAACATTGATGAAAATCCGGAGCTTGCAGCGCAGTTCGGCGTTCGCTCCATCCCCACGCTCGCCATGTTCAAGGGCGGTGAAGTGGCGGACATCAAGGTTGGAGCAGCGCCAAAGACCGCTCTTTCAGCATGGATTTCCAGTGCTGCTTGATTGAGCGTTGACCTGAAATCAGAGAAGCCCGGTTATCGCCGGGCTTTTTTGTTGGATTATCCCCACCCTCGACGTCATCTCAGGCTTGACCCGAGGATGACGATGGGGATCTGGCGGCTCAATTCTCAAAGCCGATGTCCGCGGGCTTTTACGTCGGAACCGTGCCGTTTAATGCCAGCGCATTGCCTGCCAGATACAACGAGCCACCAATCAAAATCCGCGGCGCTGGTTTTCCGGGTACAATGCGCTTTTTCAGCTCTTCCAGCGCTTCCTCAATCGAGGATGTCGGCGCGGCGACCAACCCGGCATCGAACACTGCGTGCGCCAGCACCACTGGATCGATTGCTGCATCCGTGCCGTGGATAGGCACCGTAAAAACATATTGAGCGATATCGGCGAAGGCCTTGAAATAACCGACCTGATCCTTGGTATTGATCATGCCCGAAACGAGAAACAGCGGACGCGACTGCTTTTCTTCAAAGCCTGCCATAGCTTCGGCAATCACTTCGCCAGCACCAGGATTATGGCCGCCATCGATCCAGATTTCCGAACCGGCAGGTGCGAGATCAACAATATGGCCAGTCTTGATCCGTTGAAGGCGGCCCGGCCATTCGACTGAGGCCATCGCCGTTTCGATCATCTTGTTCGTCACTTCGAAGCCAGCCGCCTTGACGGCGCGGATGGCGGCGGCAGCGTTGGCGAGTTGATGGCGGCCAGGAAGGCGCGGCAGTGGTGCATCTACCAGGCTAAACTCATCCTGATAGACCATGCGCCCAAACTCTTCATGGGAGGAATAATCCTGCCCGTAGACTGCGGTCGGACACTTCAAACGTTCTGCGGTATCGACCAGCACATCGAGCGCTGCGTCATATTCCTGATGACCGATGACGACGGGCGATCCCGATTTCATGATCCCGGCCTTTTCGGCAGCAATCAGCTCGACGCTGTCGCCCAGATAGGCCTGATGATCGAGCGAGATCGGCATGATGATCGAAACCGCCGGGTTGGTGATGACGTTGGTGGCGTCGAAACGGCCGCCAAGGCCAACCTCGATGATAGCAGCATCGGCTGGATGTTCCGCAAACAGAACGAAGGTAACGGCTGTCAGGATTTCGAAGACGGTGATCATCTGGCCGCCATTGGCAGAAGCAACACGTTCCAGCGCATCGGCCAGAACCTCATCTTCGACATAGCGGCCCTTTTCGCCGCGAATGCCGAGTCGGTAGCGCTCATACCAATTGACGAGATGGGGAGAGGTGTGGACGTGCACGCTCAGACCTGCGGCCTCCAGAAGCGCGCGGCTGAAGGCTGTAACCGAGCCTTTGCCGTTGGTGCCAGCAACATGGATGATGGGTGGCAATCTTTTGTGCGGATTGCCAAGCTTTTCGAGGAGAATGGTGATCCTGTCGAGTGACAGATCGAAGCCTTTGGGATGAAGGCCCAAAAGCTTTTCGATGATCCGTTCTGCCTCGCTTTGCGCAGGCGTCGTCATATCCGTCATCGGCCCCTCCGGAGCCCAGTCTCTATAGACGTCAGGCGGAAGCCGCCAGCGGCAGGATTTCCGTCGACCTATCGGCTGGTGTCTTGGTCATGATCTTGAACAGGCTAGCCAGCGTGTCGGGAATTTCGCGCCGATCCACGACCATGTCGACCATTCCGTGATCCAGCAGATACTCCGATGTCTGGAAACCCTCAGGCAGCTTTTCGCGGATCGTCTGTTCGATGACGCGTTTGCCAGCAAAGCAGATTTCAGCACCGGGCTCGGCAATATGCACATCACCCAGCATGGCGTAAGATGCAGTGACACCACCCGTTGTCGGGTTGGTCAGGACAACAATATAGGGCATGCCCGCTTCTTTGAGCATGTTGACGGCAACCGTGGTGCGCGGCAGCTGCATCAACGACAAAATTCCTTCCTGCATACGTGCACCACCGGAAGCGGGGAACATCACGACGGGGCAACGCTCGGAGATAGCGCGCTCAAACGCTTTCACGATAGCTTCACCGGCAGCGATACCCAGCGAGCCGCCCATGAACTGGAACTCGTGCACAATGGCCACGATCTTCAAGCCCTTGAGCTTGCCGACACCGGAAAGAATCGTGTCCTCCTGTTCGGTCTTCACACGGCTGTCGCGCAGACGATCAGAATATTTTTTGGAATCGCGAAACTTCAAAGGGTCCTGAGCGACCTTCGGCTGCGGTAGCGCTTCGTAAACACCGCCATCGAACAGGTCTTCAAGACGCGCTTTCGCTGGCATCTTCATGTGAAAACCGGAGGCCGGAATGACCCACTTGTTTTCTTCGAGGTCCTTATGGAAGACCATCTCGCCTGTCTCTGGGCATTTGATCCAAAGATTTTCCGGCGTCTCGCGGCGGCCAAGCATGGAGTTGATCCGAGGCCGTACGTAATTGGTGATCCAGTTCACGTCTAATACTCCTGACTATCTGCGCTGAACCGAAGACTTATTCGGCAGCGGCAAGGCGCGATGCGCGCACACCCGTTGAAAGTCCCTTTACCAGTGTTGTGACGAAGGGAACAGTGTCATTCGTGGCTTTGCCATCCTTGGTCAGGCTGGCGGCAATCTGGTTGACGATGACAGAGCCGACCACGACGCCGTCGGCAACTGCACCGATCGCGCGGGCATGATCGGCCGTTTTGACCCCGAAGCCGACGCAGACCGGAAGATTCGTGTGCGACTTGATCCGCCCGACTGCGCCAGAAATCAGGGCCGGTTCCGGTAGTGCAGAACCGGTAATCCCGTTTGTCGATACATAGTAGACAAAGCCCGAGGTGTTTTTGAGAACAACAGGCAATCGCTTCTCATCGGTCGTTGGCGTCGCAAGGCGAATGAAATTAATGTCGCGGCTCAGAGCCGGCACGCACAGCTCGTCGTCCATTTCCGGCGGCAGGTCGACCACGATCAGGCCGTCTATGCCAGCCGCCAACGCGTCGTCCAGAAACGTTTCGACACCATAGATATAGATCGGATTGTAATAGCCCATCAGAACGATCGGTGTCGCATTATCCTGCTTGCGAAATTCCCGCGCCAGATCGAGCGTCGTTTTCAGCGTCTGCCCGCCTTTCAGCGCACGCTGTGCAGCGAGCTGAATGGCCGGGCCATCCGCCATCGGATCGGAAAACGGCATGCCGAGTTCGATGACATCGGCACCGGCTTCCGGGAGGGATTTCATAATACCGAGCGACGTTTCGAAATCCGGGTCGCCACCCATGAAATAGGTGATCAGTGCGGGGCGATTTTCAGCGCGCAGATCGGCAAAGCGCTTGTCCATACGTGCAGTCATGATTACGCACCCATTTCCAGAAGTTTCGCCACGGTAAAGATGTCCTTATCGCCACGGCCGCACAGGTTCATGACGATGATCTGGTCTTTATCCATTTTCGGCGCACGCTTGATGACTTCCGCCAGCGCATGGGCTGGTTCCAGCGCCGGAATAATGCCCTCGGTTCGCGTCAGCAACTGGAAGGCATCCAGCGCCTCATTGTCCTTAATGGGCACGTATTCAACACGGCCCGCATCTTTCAGCCAGGAATGTTCTGGTCCGATGCCGGGATAATCGAGACCAGCAGAAATCGAGTGACCTTCCTTGATCTGGCCATCGCTGTCCTGCAACAGATAAGTGCGGTTGCCGTGAAGTACGCCGGGCGATCCCGCCGTCAACGACGCGCAATGCTCCTCACCCTCAAGACCTTTACCGCCGGCTTCGACGCCAACGATTTTGACGCTGGCATCATCAAGGAACGGGTGGAACAGACCGATGGCATTCGAGCCGCCGCCGACGGCTGCTATCAGCATATCCGGAAGGCGACCTTCCGCTGCCATCATCTGCTCACGCACCTCGTGCCCGATGATTGACTGGAAGTCGCGGACCATTTCAGGGTATGGGTGCGGACCAGCCGCAGTACCAATCATGTAATAGGTGTCATCGACATTGGTGACCCAGTCACGCAACGCTTCATTCATGGCGTCCTTCAACGTGCCGTGGCCAGCCGTCACCGGCTTTACTTCGGCACCCAGAAGCTTCATTCGGAATACGTTAGGGGCCTGACGCTCCACATCGGTTGCGCCCATATAGACGACGCAGGGAATTCCGAAACGGGCCGCGACCGTTGCAGATGCAACGCCGTGTTGGCCAGCACCGGTTTCCGCGATGATGCGGGTCTTGCCCATGCGCTTGGCAAGCAGGATTTGGCCAAGGCAGTTGTTGATCTTGTGCGACCCGGTGTGGTTCAGCTCATCGCGCTTGAAGTAAATCTTCGCGCCACCAAGCTCCTGTGTCAGCCGCTCGGCAAAATAAAGCGGGCTTGGACGACCGGTGTAGTGGGTGTTGAGATGGGCAAGCTCGGCCTGAAACTCGGGGTCAGTCTTTGCCTTGTTCCACTGCTCCTGCAACTCAAGAATCAATGGCATCAGGGTTTCGGCAACGAAGCGGCCTCCGTAAATACCAAAACGGCCGTCCTCGTCGGGACCGGCGCGGAACGAGTTGGGTTTCAGCGTTTCGTTCACTCTCAAACTCCCTTTGATCCTGCTGAGCGGACCGCATCGAAAAATGCGTCGATCATGGCCAGATCCTTGATACCCGGTGATCTCTCGACACCGGAAGATGCATCTATTCCCCTCGCCCCGGTTTCCGCCAAGGCTGCAGCGATGTTGTCCTTGTTCAGGCCTCCCGAAAGCATGTAATCCACACTTTCGTCAAGAGACCGCAACAACGTCCAGTCGAAAGAGACGCCATTGCCGCCGGGCAGATCGGAACCCTTTGGCGGCTTGGCATCGAACAGAAATTTATCGGCAATCCCAATATAGGGATCAATTCTGGCAAGATCATCGTCATCGCGAATGGAAAACGCTTTAATGACAGGCAATCCATAGACGGCTTTAACGTTCAGCACCCGCTCGGGGCTTTCGCTGCCATGAAGCTGAAGCACATCGGGTTTCAACAGATCGATGATCTCGTCCAGCTCATCATTGCCGGCATCGACGGTGACGGCGACGATCTTGACGCTGCCGCGCACGGCATCTGCAAGTTTACCGGCAATGTCGGGTTCGATGTTGCGCGGGCTTTTCTCGAAAAAGATGAAGCCGATATGGCTCGCACCGCGCCGAACGGCCCGTTCGATTGCATCCGCCGACGTCAATCCGCAAATCTTGATATCCGGTCTCATAGCTTGGGAGGTGCCACGAAATGACCGTCGAGTCGAGCCAAATCGAAACAGTCGTTAAAACAGAGCAAATGTTTCACGTGAATCCAAAATGTTTAGAATGGTTTTAGTCGAAATCGATTGCGTGAAGTTGCGATCCATTCCGTTTCAACCATGTTTTCGACGTTTCCATATCCGGGCACAGCGTCTCGCACAAAGCCCAGAATTTTGGTCCATGGTTCATCTCGCGAAGATGCGCTACTTCATGGGCGGCCAGATAATCGATCACGCTTTCCGGCGCCATGACGATGCGCCAGGAAAAGCTGAGATTGCCTTCATGCGAGCAGGACCCCCAACGGCTACGGGTATCCTTTATGGAAATCGAACGGATCGGCTTACCGATGCTGTTGGCATGAACGGCAACGAGACGTTCCAGATCGGCGCGCGCTTCCCTCTTCAAAAACGTTGCAATCCGCTTTCTTAGATTTTCTGGCAGCCCGCTGACACGCAGCACCGCTTCTCCAGCCTCGCCAGTGGCCAGATGAGTGACACCACGCAATGTGCCGGTATGTTCAATGCGATGCAGAACGCCACGAATGAAGATGCTGCCGCCATCCACCAGCCCAGCATCATCGGAAAATTTCGACAGTCTGCTTTTGAGCCAACCATTATGGCGATCAAGAAAATCGTCCACGTCTCGGTGGTGAAGACCGTAGGGAATGGTCATTTTCAACGCCTTGCCGCCGGGCTCGATCCGCAAGGTGATGCGGGTTGCACGTTGATTTTCCCTGATGGTAATCGGCAAGCTACGACCGTCAACATCCACCATGCGCTGCGATGGCGCAGACCGGGACAGCGCAGACGATTTCAAGGTCTTTCGGAGAAGCGAAAACATGTCCTTTCATAGCGATTCGCGATGCGAAAAGCTATCAGCTTCACCTCACACGGCCTTTTGATGTTTACGCATGAAATCCAGCATACGGGGTGCGATATCGCTGCGGAAGCGTGAGCCGTTGAAAACGCCATAGTGGCCGACATCCGGCTGCACGTAGTGTTCCCGCTTCTCATTGGGAATGTTCAAGCAAATGTCATGAGCAGCCTTCGTCTGGCCGGCGCCGGAAATGTCGTCGTTCTCGCCTTCCACGGTGAATAGCGCGACGTTTCGGATAGCAGATGGTTCCACCGTCCTGCCCCTGTGCAGCATTGTACCCTTGGGGAGAGCATGTTCGATGAAAACGGTTTCAACAGTCTGGAGATAGAATTCCGCGGTCAAATCCATCACTGCCAGATATTCATCATAGAAATCGCGGTGTTTCTCTGCCGGCTCTCCGTCATTCTTGACGAGGTTGAGGTAGAAATCCTTGTGCGCCGTCATGTGCCGATCGAGGTTCATGGACATAAAGCCAGACAGCTGCAGAAAGCCGGGATAGACGGCGCGGCCGAAGCCTGGCTGCGGCCACGGCACCTGCATCACCACATTGTCGCGAAACCACTCGATGGGCTTGCCTTTGGCCATTTCATTGACTGCGGTTGGATTGATGCGGGTATCGATAGGCCCACCCATCAGTGTCATCGAAGCCGGTGAGAAGGTATCCCCATCGGCCTCCATGATGGCAACGGCCGCCAGTACCGGCACCGATGGCTGGCAAACGGCCACGACATGCACGCCTTCACCGATGTGATGCAGCATCTCGATGACATAGGAAATGTAGTCATCCAGATCGAGCCCGCCGTCGGTTAGCGGCACTGTTCGCGCATCCATCCAGTCGGTGATGTAGATCTCGGCAGAGGATAGCAATGCTTCAACTGTTCCCCGAAGAAGCGTGGCATAGTGTCCAGACATCGGGGCGACGAGCAAAATTTTTGGGTCGGCCTTGCGATCAACAGCAACATTACGGTTGAAACGTACCAGATTACAAAACGGCTTCGACCAGACGATCTCCTCGTTAACGGCCACAGGCTCGTCATCGACCAGCGTGGAGAAAAGTCCGAATTCCGGTTTACCGTAACGTCGGGTCAACCGCTCGAAAACTTCGAAGCCTGCATCCAGACTGCGACCAAAAGCCGTATTCGACATGGGATTGAGCGGATTGCTATAGGCTCGACGCATGAGGTCGGCACTGGCGCGCAGCGGCGCCATCGCGGCATGGTTCATTTCATAAAATTGATAGAACATAGATAAACGCCTCCCATCGTCATCTCAGTCTTTTAAGGAGAGTAGCATCTTTTCGCACTTGCACAAAATCAACCGATTTTGAGACTAATGCGAAGTCCTCCTATCCTTCGTGGCTCAATGCGAAAGGGCAAGCCGAAGCCTGCCCATGCACTATTTCCACGATCTTCAATTAGATATCAGCGATGAATGTCTGCTTCTGCGTTCCAAGCCCGTCAATTCCGAGTTCGACCACATCACCGGCTTTGAGAAAGCGCGGAGGCTTCATCCCAAGGCCGACGCCTGGCGGGGTGCCGGTGGAAATGATGTCGCCGGGATGCAGGGACATGAACTGGCTGAGGTAGGACACGACGTGGGCAACGCCATAGACCATGGTCTTGCTGGAGCCATTCTGCATCGTCTCGCCATTGACCTTCAGCCACATGCCGAGGTTTTGCGGGTCGGCAACTTCGTCCTTGGTAACGAGCCAAGGTCCAATAGGGCCGAAGGTGTCACAGGATTTACCTTTGGTCCACTGCCCTTGACGCTCAGTTTGAAAAGCACGTTCCGACACATCATGGGACACGCAATAGCCGGCAACATAATCAAGCGCGTCAGCCTCAGACACATATTTTGCCGTTTTGCCTATCACGACTCCCAGTTCGACTTCCCAGTCTGTCTTTTCCGAACCGCGGGGAATGACGACATTGTCGTCAGGACCGACGATGGCGGAGGTGGCCTTCATAAAGATCACCGGTTCTGGCGGCACCTTGGCACCGGTTTCGGCGGCATGGTCGGAGAAGTTGAGCCCGATGCAGATAAACTTGCCAGTGCCGGAAACGCAGGCGCCGATACGGTCTTCGGACAATACAGGAAGTGAAGAAAGATCGAGGTTTTCAATGGTTTTCAAACCGTCCGGAGAGATTGCCTCACCGCCAATGTCCCTCACATGCGCCGACAGATCTCGGATTTTACCATCTGCATCAAGGATGGCTGGCTTTTCCTGGCCAGGTTGGCCAACGCGCATCAGTTTCATGGAACTCTCTCCCTATAGCTATGATCATGCATATATGAACGAACTATTTATCCTTGTCACGCTTAGACCATCAAAAATGCGGACCCTCGTTGATCTCGCGCATTCTGCTTTGCGCGTCCTCCAATGAAGGCTACACCATTCCATGGCTTCACGAGGTGTTATTGTGACGCCGAAAATTGTCGAGGAGATGATATGACCTACAGCAATTCACGTCAGTCAGAATACCCGGTGGATCCCATCTTTCTGGACCGATGGTCGCCACGCGCTTTCGTTGATGCAGCGATGCCCAAAGAACATTTGCTGACAATTCTCGATGCAGCACATTGGGCGCCGTCGGCATCCAATCAGCAGCCGTGGCGTTTCGTTTATACCCATAAGGGCAGCCCGCATTGGGACACATTCATCAGTCTTTTGATGGAGGGAAACCAGCGTTGGGCGAAGGACGCATCCGTCCTGCTTTTCGTCATTTCACGGAATTATAATGTTTCACGCGACGGTGAGAAAAAACCCGCGACGACCCATTCCTTCGATGCTGGTGCGGCGTGGTTCGCTCTCGCCTTGCAGGCGCATTATCTCGGTTACCACGCCCATGCCATGGCCGGTATTTTCAATGACAAGATCGTTGAAACGCTGAACGTGCCTGAAGGCTATGTCGTGGAAGCAGCAGTTGCCATTGGCACCATCGCTGACAAAAGCACCCTGCCCGACGATTTGGCTGCACGAGAAAATCCCAGTGAAAGACTGCCACTCTCTGACGTAGCATTCGAAGGAAGTTTCACCGGCAAAGCCGATTGAAGAGCGACGGCGGCTCGCCATCATGCGAGAAGGCCCGATGGAGTGTTCCACAGGGCCTTTCTTTAACAAGACGTTTCACGTGAATCGTTTTTTTGCAACAATCCACCGTTTAAAATTAGATGTCGAGATTGGCTACGTTCAGGGCATTTTCCTGAATGAAGTCGCGCCGAGGCTCGACTTCATCACCCATAAGGCGGGCGAAGAGACTATCTGCATCCGTCGCATCCGGGACTCTCACCTGAAGCAGCGAACGCACATTGGCATCGAGCGTGGTTTCCCATAGCTGCTCGGCATTCATTTCGCCCAGCCCCTTGTACCGCTGCATCGAAAGGCCCTTGCGACCGGACGCGAAGATCGCGTCGAGAAGCGAGCGTGGTCCGGAAATCGTCAGCGCTCCGTCCTTGCGCTTCAGCACCGGCGGTGTCTTGTAGACGTCACCCATGCGAGTGGCCAGCTGATCGATGTGTCGAGCATCTGCCGATCCCATCAGGCCCATATCCAGCGTAGAAACTTCCTTCACGCCGCGCACCATGCGCCAGAAGCGCAAGCCACCATCGTTCAAAACTTCGCCTGTCCAGCCCCGTTCTGTCTCTTCGGCAATCATATCCAAACGACGCGCAACTTCAGCAACCGTGGCTTCAGCCTTGCTGGCATCTGCGGACAGTTCCGGGTTGAGCGCACCGGCGATGGCGGCCTGCTCGACAATAGAGCGGCTGTAGCGTGAGTGCAAATTGTCAATCAGCGTGCGCATGCGCACCGCGTCGAGAATAACCTCGCGCAAATCATCGCCGACACGGACTTCGCCGGAGCCGACCGTGAGCGACGCTTCGTCAATACCCATTGTAATCAGATATTCTTCGAGCGCCTTCTCGTCTTTCAGGTACTGGACGGACTTGCCGCGCGTGACCTTATAGAGTGGTGGCTGGGCGATATAGATATGACCACGCTCGATCAGTTCCGGCATCTGGCGGAAGAAGAACGTCAGCAGCAGCGTGCGAATATGGGCGCCATCCACGTCAGCATCGGTCATGATGATGATCTTGTGGTAACGCAGCTTGTCCGCATTGAACTCATCCTTACCGATGGATGTGCCCAAAGCCGTAATCAGCGTACCAATTTCCTGGCTCGACAGCATCTTGTCGAACCGAGCGCGTTCCACGTTCAGGATTTTACCGCGCAGCGGCAAAATAGCCTGTGTTTCACGCGAGCGACCCTGCTTTGCAGACCCACCAGCCGAATCACCCTCGACGAGGAAGACTTCGGATTTGGCCGGATCGCGCTCCGAGCAATCGGCAAGCTTGCCGGGTAAGGATGAGATGTCGAGCGCGCCCTTGCGACGGGTCAGTTCACGGGCCTTGCGAGCGGCTTCACGCGCAATTGCGGCTTCAACGACCTTGCCGACAAGGATCTTGGCTTCGGTCGGGTGTTCTTCAAACCAGGTGCTGAGCGCCTCATTGACGAGGTTTTCAACGACCGGACGCACTTCTGAAGACACCAGCTTGTCTTTTGTCTGCGACGAGAACTTCGGATCGGGGACCTTGACCGAGAGAACGGCGGTCAGACCTTCACGGCAATCTTCACCCTGCAGTGACACTTTTTCACGCTTGGTGATACCAGAACTATCTGCATAGGAGGTAACCTGGCGCGTCAGCGCGCCACGGAAACCAGCCATATGCGTTCCGCCATCTCGCTGGGGAATGTTGTTGGTGAAGCACAGCATGTTTTCATGATAGGTGTCGTTCCACCACATCGCGACTTCAACGGTGATGCCGTCTTTTTCGCCGATGATGTAAACCGGCTTGTCCACCAGCGGCTTTTTGGCCCGATCGAGATAACGCACGAAGGCTGCAAGACCGCCATCATATAACATCTCTTCCTGCTTGATGTCGGAGTGACGCTTGTCGGTCAAAAGAATGCGCACGCCCGAATTCAGGAAGGCCAACTCGCGCAACCGGTGTTCCAGCGTCGCGTAGGTATACTCGGTCATGGTGAAGGTGTCGGTGCTGGCAAGGAAGGTGACTTCCGTGCCAGAGCGGCCCTCATATTCGCCAACGATCTTCAGCGGGCCATCGGCCACGCCGTGCGTGAAGGAAATCTCGTGGATTTTTCCGTTGCGGCGAATACGCAGCTTCAGCCAGACCGACAGCGCGTTGACAACGGAAACACCCACGCCATGCAGGCCGCCCGAAACCTTATAGGAATTCTGGTCGAACTTTCCGCCCGCATGCAGCTGCGTCATGATGACTTCGGCGGCCGAGACGCCTTCCCCGGTATGGATATCGGTTGGAATGCCGCGACCGTTATCGGTGACGGAAACCGAACCATCGGCGTTCAGCGTGACTGTTACAAGATCGGCGTGACCGGCCAGCGCTTCATCGATGGCGTTATCTACGACTTCGTAGACCATGTGGTGCAGACCGGAACCGTCGTCGGTATCACCGATATACATGCCGGGACGTTTGCGCACCGCATCAAGGCCTTTCAGGACCTTGATCGAGTCGGCTCCATAGGCTGCACTGGCGGCGTTTTTTTCGCTCGACGTCGTTTCAGTCATAAGCACTCTTTCCAAATGTATCTGTCGCAGCGCCATCTCAAACCAGGATAGTGCTACAGCGAATCACTTTAAATCTGACGTGTGACTATAGAAATTCCGCCTCGATATCCAAAGTCCACAACCGCCAAAACCCGGCACAAAACAGGGGATAGCGCGGGTTTCAATCGCAAGAACGGCTTTTTTGCAGCACCTCTGCCAATTCATCTATCACAGTTGGCGACAGCTTGCGAATATTCCGCGCCAATCCATTGGCCAGAGCGGTATATTCCTTCGGCAAACCGGCGGTATCGATCACAACACGTGGGTCTGACGCACCCGCCAACGAGAACAATTCTTCAGCCTCATCCCAGATAATGTTGAAATATCCGGCAATACGCTGGAGCAAATCGAAACTCGGTTTGCCTCGCTTGCCGTGTTCCAGCGCCGAGAGATAGGCAGGCGAAACACCAATCGCCAGCGCCATCTGTTTTTGCGTCACACCCTTTTTTTCCCGCAGCACGCGCACGGCATCGGCAAAAGGAGTCATGACGTATCGCCTCGCCGTCTGGCAAGACGCACATAAAGCGCGCCGTCGCCGCCATGGTTCATCGATGCGTCCTCATAGGACGAAATGAGGTAGCGGTATTCCGGCTTGGAAAACCACATGGGCACCGCTCGCTTCAACGCGCCATCACTGCCCATGGACCGACCCTTGCCGGTAATGACGAGAACGTGGCGCAGCCCGCGCTCATGCGCACGGATCAGAAAATCGAGCAGCACGGCGTGAGCTTCGCTTTGGAACATGCCATGGAGATCGATCCGCGCCTCCAGCGGCAGACGCCCGCGGGTCAATTTGCGCTTGACCGGCTTCTCCAGCGGTGTGTGAATTCGCTTCCTGTCCGTCTCGGCGAGGGTCGCCTGGGGTACCGTTTCGATGATCATTTGCGGGAATGGTGGAATGGGTTTGCCGGATTTCGTTTCAGGCTGCTTCGGCACGACAATCTCGACTTCGGCTTCCAGCGCTTCAAAGGCAAGCAGGTCTTCGACGCGCCCGGAAATCAACCGCGTCGTCTTTGCTACCTTGCCCCATAAAATGCGCTCGTCCTTGCCAAGCTTGCGGCCGCCCTTCATCACCGATACCTTTCCGCTGCTCCACGCGGTATCAATATATAAAAATCTGCTTCGTTGCGCACCGTGCCAGCCAGTTCTCCAGCCTCATATCCAGAGCCTGTAAAAATATCGCCTCGCGCCGGTCCTACGATCGCCGAGCCGGTGTCCAGCGCCAGCATCAGCCTGCCGAACGGTTGGCCTGTATCGAGATGCGTCAGGCTCGGTGCATTGATATAAAACGGAAATCCGAATGTATGGATCAGGCGATCGACCGCCAGGGACCGACCGGCGACCAGAGGCACCTTTGCGGCAGCGATAGGGCCGAGCTCTAAGCCTTCCACATCTGCCTCGCGGAAAAAGATGTAGGAGCGATTGTGCCAAAGCACCTCGTCCACCTGCTCAGGGTGATCGTTGAGCCATGCGCGAATTGTCTGCATCGAGATAGTGGCAGCGTCGAGTTCGCCGCGGTCCAGCAACAAGCGTCCTATCGCAGAAAACTGGTGGCCGGCTTTTGCAGCATAGGTAATGCGTTTGATGGTTCCATCGGCAAAACGAAGCCTCGCAGCACCCTGTACATGAACAAAGAAAAGATCGACCTTTGACTTCGCCCAGGCGATTTCCAGACCTCGGCCTTGCAGATAGCCCCGATCAATCTCGCCTCTATCAGGGTAAGTGCTGATCGCTCCCTCACGGTTTAAACCAAAGGCATAATGGGCATCGATGGCAGCAGGCCTGTTGCTCTCATCCAGATCGATCAGATCTGCGGGACGGCGATAGATTGGATATTTCCAGACCGTATCCGGTGTCGCGGACACTTCCAATCCCGGTTCATAAAAGGCGGTTACGAAGCCTTTTTTACCGGACGTGAGCGATACTTTGAATGGCAGACACTGTTCTTCAAAAAACTGGCGGGCAATCTCTGCACCCGCCAGTTCAACCTTGTCGGCTTTTTCAAGAAGCGGCACAAGATCGTCCGCTGTCAGGCCAATCGCGCCTGTGCGATAGGGCTTGCCACCCCGCAAATGTGTGAGGACGGATCGAAGCGCCGGGAAGAGCGGTGACGGGTCATCCGCCTGCCAACCGGGCAGTTCATCGAACGACACATGTTTGATGTCGAAATCCTGCCCAGTCGTCGTCATTGTTCAGATTCGGTCGCGATCAGCTTCCAGTTCGGGTCACGCGAGCGAATATCACGCGAGAAGGTCCAGATGTCATCAACCTCGGAAACACTTTCCGCATCGCCATCGATGACCTTGCCATCCTTGTCATAGGTTGCCGAAATCAGTTGGCTGATGATCCGCAGGGTAATCTGCTCTTCGGAATCACGGATGCTGGCGTGGGTGATATCGATCTTTTCTGTACCGACGAATGTCGATTTGACAATTTCGCCGCGGCTTTCCCGTTCAGAGATTGCCGCATCGAATCCTTCATAGACCTCCTTGGACAGAAGATTTTTGAGAGACTTGCGGTCTCCATCGGCGAAAGCCATCACGATCATCTCGTATGCCATGCGCGCGCCGTTCAGGAACTCCTTGGGGCGGAAAGACGGATCGGTCTTCGTCAATTCACGCAACGAATCATTGAGCGCAGAACCTACCGGTGCAATCGCGTCGATTTCTGCAAAAGGGTTTTCCTCTTCACCATCGCCACGACGAGGCAAGGTCACGACCTTGTTATCCTCAATGGGAGATTTGGCAGCATCGCGTGGGCTATAAGGGTCGATCGGAGGCTTTTCACTACCGGTACGACGGCCAAGAACGCTGCGAAGCTGAAGAAAGATCAGCACTGCAGCCACAAGGAAAAACAATGTTATAAAGTCGCTTGAGCCCATCTTTTACCGAAACCGCCATTTAAATCTAATTTTCTACACATCATATAGTCTGCATCTGCTCATCATTCAAACCTGCAGATTCAATCGGCTCTATCAAAGGTTCGGCACAGTGATGATCTCGTCCCGATCCAGCATCGAATTTTCCGGAAGAAAGCTTTCGGCTCGGTGTTCCAGTAACACGCAAGGCTAACGATATGCGTTTCTCGTTCTTACCCATCGTCGTACTTCTGATGCCGATCCTCGAAATTGCCGGTTTTATCGTCGTTGGCAAGGCACTGGGGTTGTGGCTGACGCTGGCGCTTATTCTATTTACCTCGTTCCTTGGTCTCGTCATTCTCAGAGCTGGCGGTCTCGGCATGGTGCGCAATCTGCAAAATGCCAGTCGCACCGGCGATGAACCCGCTCAGGCGATGATCAACGGCGGCATGCGCGTTATCGCCGGTATTCTTTTGTTCGTGCCTGGCTTCATTACCGATATCATTGGACTGCTTCTGCTAGTGCCAGCCTTCAGGACGTTGATCTGGAAGGCGATCGGTCCTCGCATCGTCGTTGCGGGGTCCTTCAAAACGCAAGGGTTTCGCAGAGATCAGCAGAATTCCGGCTCTGCCAAGGTGGTGGATCTGGATGACGAGGATTTCCATCGCGATGGGCCGAACAACTCTCCCTGGTCGCAAAACAGGGATGATCGCAACTTGCCCAAACCTTGACGCGACCCGTATATCAAAGGGTTGTAAGCCTATTGTCTAAATGATAGACGGCTTTCCAAGAATTCAATCCGCGAGGACATAGTATGACCACTGAAAACGGTGCGCAGGACGGTGCAAACCCTTCCCTCAATATTCTGACCCAATACACCAAGGATTTGTCCTTTGAAAATCCTGGTGCTCCCCGTTCGCTTCAGGCCAGAGATGGCGCGCCTGCGATCAACATCAACGTCAACGTCAATGCAAACCCGATTTCGGGTTCCGACTTCGACGTCGTCCTGACGCTGAACGCTGAAGCCAAGGATGGCGACAAGATTTTGTTCGTAGCTGAACTGGTCTATGGCGGCGTTTTTCGTATTACCGGTTTTCCGCAGGAACATATGCTGCCTGTGCTTTTCATCGAGTGCCCTCGCCTGCTGTTCCCCTTCGCACGCCAGATCATTGCAGACGTCACACGCAATGGCGGTTTCCCGCCACTGATGATCGATCCTATCGATTTCTCTCAGATGTTTGCCCAGCGTGTTGCTGAAGAACAGGCCCGTGCACAGGTCCAGGCCGTTCCAAACTGATAGCTGATAGCTGACAGATGATTGAGACAGAGAACCCGGGTCAAAAGCCCGGGTTATTTTTGAGCGGCGATGGCATCTTAACGACCTGCTCAGGCTTAGAACAGAGTGATCATGGCTCACCGACTATCCGTAGAGGATGTTCAGTGCTGGTATTTATTCCAGATCGCCTTGTCGCCCATCGTCATAACAAGCTTTCCATGCGCCGCAGCCGTTTCCGGATCCAGCCTGATCGGGAGTGGTTTGCTACGATGCAGAGGTTCAAAGGGAACGTCATCAACGACATCCACGTTTTGTGTTTTTGCCGCAGCTCCAAACCCGAGAGCCGTCTGCCGACCACCGATCATCTCGATATAGACTTCGGCAAGAAGTTCAGAGTCGAGCAAGGCTCCATGTCGAGTTCGGTGCGAATTGTCGATGCCATATCTGCGGCAGAGGGCGTCCAACGAGTTCGGACCCATCGGGTGTTTGCGACGCGCCATGGACAGCGTATCAGTCACCAATTCCGGCGAAACGGGCTCTATACCAAGACGGGCAAACTCGGCGTTGATAAAGCCCATATCGAAAGTCGCATTATGCGCTACCCAGCGCGCGCCCTCGAAGAAGTCGCGAATCTCCTGAACCACGTCCTCGAATTTCGGCTTGTCCTGCAAAAACTCGTCCGTGATGCCATGAACCGCCAGCGCATCCGGGTGAACTTTTCGATCCGCCGGATTGATATAGAGATGGATCGTCTTGCCGGTCGGGAAATGATTGAAGAGTTCGATGCCACCGATTTCAATGATCCGGTCGGCCTTCGATTCCAGCCCCGTGGTTTCCGTATCGAATATGATTTCGCGCATCGTCACACCTTTCCGTCTCGTCTAGTCCGCAAGACGACAAGCACCGCCAGCACCTGGGCGCGGGCATCGTCTATTCCCCGCCCGGTATCGATGATGAAATCGGCACGTTTTCTTTTTTCCTCATCGGGCACCTGCCGCGCAAGGACCATTTGTAATTTTTCTTCGTTCATTCCCGGGCGCGCCAATACACGCTGTCGCTGAATATCAGTCGCACAGGTAACGACTACGACCACATCAACGCGGGTTTCAGCACCGGTCTCAAAAAGAAGAGGAATATCGAGCAGCGAAAATTCGGTACCAAGGGTACGTTCCTGCTCCAGAAACTCCTGTTGCTTACCCCGCACTAGCGGATGCACGATCTGCTCCAACCGGATAAAATTAGCCGGATTCCGCCTCAATGCTTCGCCAAGCTTTTCACGGTCGACTTTGCCTTCATTCGTAGTGCCGGAAAAAGCCTCCTCAATCAATGAGACCGCTTCCCCCTCGTAAAGCTGGTGTACAACAGCGTCCGAATCGAACACAGCAACACCCTCATGGGCAAATAGCCCCGCTGTTGTCGATTTCCCCATTCCTATCGATCCGGTAAGTCCGATGACGATCATCCACGTTTATCCATATCAGCGATGATCAAAGATCTCAGCGTGTCATCGACCGTTGGTTTTTGACCAAACCATTTTTCAAAACCGGGTCTGGCTTGATGAAGAAGCATGCCGAGGCCATCTACTGTGGTGTATCCCTGACGCTCTGCCATCTTCAAAATGGGCGTCTTCAGCGGAACATAGACGATATCAGTGACGACAGCACCGCTGCACAGCCTTGAAAAATCAATATCCGGCACCTCACCACCCTCCATTCCAAGAGATGTCGTATTGACGAAAAAACCCGCACCCGTGGACACTTCGTCCAGTGCCTGCAATGCATGAGCATAAACCTGCGCGCCAAATCGATCGCGCAATTCTTTCGCGCGCTCAACAGTGCGGTTTACAACATGGATTTCAGAGATGCCGCGATCTCTTAGCGCCTGAATAACCGCCCTGCTTGCGCCCCCAGCACCCAATACCACCGCCCGGCTTGTCTTGTCCCATCCAGGATGAGACGCATCTAGATTGGATATGAAACCAAAGCCATCCGTATTAGAAGCGTGTAACACACCATTCTCGAGCCAGACGGTGTTGACCGCTCCCAATTCCTGCGCAATCTCATCTGGTCGATCTGCCAATCGATAGGCGGATTCCTTATGAGGAATCGTGACGTTTCCACCGACAAAACCATTACCGGATTTCAGCTCTGCAATGAATGCACCAAAGTCGTCGGGGGCAACTTCCAGCGCTTGATAGGACCCGACAATTCCAAATCTTTCCAACCAATGTCTGTGAATCAACGGCGAACGGGAATGCTTTATCGGGTAGCCGGTAACAAACGCTGTTTTGGTTAATGTTTCACGTGAATCAGCCATCGATCAGACCCAACTCGCGAAGTTCTGTTAAGAGGGGCAGAAGCGGCAAACCAAGAATGGTGAAATAATCTCCATTAATCGCTGTAAAAAGCTGTATTCCCTCTCCCTCCAACTGATACGCGCCCACGCTCGAAAGCACGTTCGGCCCGACCCGTTCCAGATGACGGTGGACGAAAGCAGCATCCAGATGTCTCACTGTCATGTCGGCAATCGTGACGACGTCCCAGATAATCTCACCGTTTCTGGCCAATGCAGCGCCGCAGTTAAGACGGTGCGTCTTACCTGATAAACACATCAGGTTGGCATGCGCTTCAGCCATATCTTTCGACTTGTGATAAATTCTGTCACCAAGTGACATGGTCTGGTCACACCCAAGGACAATTGCCTCCGGGTTCAAAGCGCTGACGGCCAAAGCCTTTGCTTTGGCGAGCTCAACTGCAATCCTGTCTGGGGTCGCACCCTGTTTCTCAAGCTCCGCGTCGATAGCGCGCTCATCAATGTCGGCAGGCTGCGCAGAGAAGGCCAAGCCAGCATTGCGCATTAGCATCTGGCGGGAAGCACTGGAGGAAGCGAGAATAAGGTCTGGTTTCATCAACCATGGTCTCCGAACGGTTTAGAAAATGGATTAACGTGTCCGTTGACGAAGGGCAAGAATGGCAGCGGCCGTCTCTTCAATCGAGCGCCGTGTGACATCAATGAGAGACCAGTTGTTGCGAGCGCAAAGAACGCGAGCATATTTCAGTTCCTCCATGATAGTCGCCCGGTCAATATATTGACCACGGTCGAAACCGCCTGTCGTCCCCAACTCGCGATGTTCACGGACCTGGGAAATACGATCGGAGGTCGCGACCAGGCCGACGATCAAAGGTCTGGTTGCCTCATATAGGCTCGGTGGCAACGGAACGCCCGGTACTACGGGAATGTTCGCAGTCTTGATGCCACGATTGGCGAGATAAATGCTTGTCGGCGTCTTTGACGTCCGACTGATGCCGATCAGAACGACATCCGCCTCGTCGTAACTTTCCGGCATCTGCCCGTCATCGTGGTCCATAGCGAAATCAAGCGCCTCGATACGCGCAAAATAATCTGCATTTAGGGCATGCTGCGCACCAACCCGTCGTCTGGATGCTGTCCCAAGATACGTCTGGAAAATGCCGATGACAGGTTCCAGAACATTGACGCAGGGAACGCCGATAGCGTGGCATTGTAGGTTCAGGAATTCCGCCAGCTTTTCATCAACAATCGTGTAGAGCACGATCCCGGGTTCCTTATCGATGCTATCGAGGACCTGCTGAAGCTGTTTCTGGTTTCTGATCATTGGATATACGTGTTCCAGCGGCATGGCCGTTTGAAACTGCGCTGACACCGCCCTGCCTGCCGACATCAGAGTCTCACCCGTGGAGTCAGAAATCAGGTGAAGATGGAAGAAGCTTTTTTGGTTCTCCACGCTGTTTTCGTCTCCCTGTTGATAAGGGTGGACAAGATGAGGCTTTGCAGCGGGTGGTGGTCCGCTGGGCGCAAAACCTGCGTTTTATCCACAATCGGCTTTTTGTGTAGCAAGCAAAGACCCGCTTGTGAATTGTGAGGACAATAAGAGGCTATTAAAAATCTTTCAGCTGTTATCCACAATTCAGAATGGCTGAATCTCAACCTTAAATATCTGTTTTTATGATGGATTTTGACTTATCCAAGAAACGATCCAATCTTTGGTGGACTCTTATCCTCACAGCCACGACGTTTTCCAGCATGCGGCATATAAGCCGGACAGGATTTAATCCTTGCTACTCACAGACTCTAAGAAATAGAAAATCTTAAGAATCTCTTTTATTTTATTTTTAGAAAAGATGAGCCGATGTCTGAGCGTAGCGTTTTGAAGGTTTTGAATGGAGAGGCACTTAGCCCTCCCCCTATCTGGCTTATGAGGCAAGCGGGTCGTTATCTTCCGGAATATCGAGAAACGCGTAAAGTCGCAGGAAGTTTCCTGGACCTGTGCTACAATCCAGAGCTTGCCACTGAGGTGACGCTCCAGCCGATCCGCCGGTTTGATCTGGACGCAGCTATTCTGTTTTCCGATATTCTGGTGATACCTGACGCCCTGAAACGCAATGTGACCTTCACCGAGGGTAAGGGTCCGGCCATGGATCCAATTGACCCTGCCGGTATTTTGGATCTGAAGGCGGATAACATCCTACCGCATCTCCAACCGGTGTTTGAAACGGTTACGAAGCTTCGCCATGACTTACCATCAAAAACCACTCTTCTTGGTTTTTGTGGTGCGCCTTGGACGGTCGCCACCTACATGATTGCCGGTCACGGCACGCCTGATCAGGCACCTGCACGCCTTTTCGGTTACCAGCATCCGGAGGCCATGGAAAAGCTTTTGGCGTTTCTGGCTGAGGTCTCCGCTGATTACCTCGTAGCGCAGCTTGATGCCGGTGCCGATGCCGTGCAAATCTTCGATTCCTGGGCAGGCGTGCTCGGTGAAAAAGAATTCGAGGATTACGCTGTAAAGCCTGTCGCAAGGATCATTCAATCCGTGCGGGCTCGTAAACCGGACGCTAAAATCATCGCTTTTGCTAAAGGTGCCGGTATTCTGCTGAAGGATTACCGCCAGAAAACGAAAGCCGATGCCATCGGTCTCGACTGGAGCGTGCCTCTCTCTTTCGCTCGTGATCTGCAGAAGGACGGTCCGGTGCAGGGCAATCTCGACCCGATGCTGATGGTTGCCGGCGGCAAAGCGCTTGAAGACGGTATCGATGCTATCCTTGACTGTCTCGGGGCAGGACCACTGATCTTCAATCTCGGCCACGGCATCACCCCACAAGCAGACCCTGAGAACGTCGCACGGCTCGTCGCAAGGGTACGCTCCCACGGTGTGGTGAAATGAGCGAGAGCGAGCAAACGCACAATGAGCAGACATCCGCAAAGGCCGGTCGCAAGACACGGATGCGCGCCGGTATGGCACTCGTGGTCTTCGTCGCGCTGATCGCGGTCGTTCTGCATGTGGATCCGGCTGATGCTTATCTCTGGATCAAGGCGTTGCACATCATCGCGGTGATTTCCTGGATGGCGGGCCTGTTTTATCTGCCACGACTGTTCATCTACCACACGGATGCGGCGCCCGGATCAGAGACATCGGAGACCTTCAAAATCATGGAACAGCGGCTCTTGAAGGTCATAATGAACCCGGCGATGATGATTTCCTGGGTTCTGGGTCTCTACCTCGCCTGGTCTGTTTATGGATTTTCGGGCGGATGGCTGCATGCGAAAATCGGTCTTGTCGTTCTCATGACTGCGGCGCATGTCTACTTTAGCCGCAGCGTCAAGCGCTTTGCCCGGGATGAAAACAAACGTTCTGCCCGTCACTGGCGGTTGATGAACGAGGTTCCGACGGTTCTGATGATCGCCATAGTCATACTTGTGGTTGTGAAACCCTTCGCTTGAGAGGTGTTCACGATAATTTTCTCGGAATTGGTGCTTTCCTCTTGCGGCTTTACGGTTGAATCGCTATTTTCCCGTAACTCATCTCAATGGCATGTGAATTATTCAGCCGTCTGCGGGACACCCCCAGTACCTGATTCGCGATCAAGCCTTTCCCCACACACATATTTTAAAGACGGTCTTTCTCTTCATGGCTGAAATGAAGCTTCAGGAACTTAAGAGCAAATCCCCTACCGATTTGCTGACATTTGCGGAATCTCTGGAAGTCGAAAATGCGAGCACGATGCGCAAGCAGGAGCTCATGTTTGCAATCCTCAAGGTTCTGGCAAGTCAGGACATCGAGATCATCGGCGAAGGTGTCGTCGAAGTTCTCCAGGACGGATTTGGCTTCCTGCGTTCGGCCAACGCGAATTATCTGCCAGGTCCTGACGATATTTATATCTCGCCCTCGCAAATCCGCCGTTTCTCCTTGAAAACAGGCGATACCGTCGAAGGGCCGATTCGTGGACCGAAAGAAGGTGAGCGCTATTTCGCGCTGCTGAAGGTCAACACGATCAATTTCGATGATCCGGAAAAAATCCGCCACAAGGTCCATTTCGATAATCTGACGCCGCTTTATCCGAATGAGCGTTTCAAGCTTGAGCTGGAGGTTCCGACATCGAAGGATCTCTCCGCTCGTGTCATGGATCTCGTGGCACCGCTCGGTAAAGGTCAGCGTGGCCTTATCGTTGCGCCACCGCGCACAGGTAAGACCGTTCTGCTCCAGAACATTGCTCATTCCATTACCGCCAATCATCCAGAATGCTACCTGATCGTTCTTCTGATCGATGAGCGGCCGGAAGAAGTGACCGATATGCAGCGCTCGGTGAAGGGTGAGGTCGTTTCCTCGACCTTCGATGAACCCGCCGTTCGCCACGTTCAGGTCGCTGAAATGGTTATCGAAAAGGCTAAGCGCCTTGTCGAACACGGGCGTGACGTGGTTATTCTGCTCGACTCGATTACGCGCCTTGGCCGCGCTTACAACACCGTCGTCCCGTCTTCGGGTAAAGTCCTGACAGGTGGTGTGGATGCCAACGCCTTGCAGCGCCCCAAGCGCTTCTTTGGTGCGGCCCGTAACATCGAAGAAGGTGGCTCGCTGACGATCATCGCAACCGCCTTGATCGATACCGGCAGCCGTATGGACGAAGTTATCTTCGAAGAATTCAAGGGTACGGGCAACTCTGAAATCGTTCTGGACCGCAAGGTCGCCGATAAGCGCATCTTCCCATCGATGGATATTCTCAAATCCGGTACACGTAAGGAAGACCTGTTGGTGCCGCGCCAGGATCTCCAGAAAATCTTTGTCCTGCGCCGCATTCTGGCGCCAATGGGCACAACAGATGCTATCGAATTCCTTATCGACAAGCTTAAGCAGACGAAGACGAATGGTGATTTCTTCGATTCCATGAACACCTGATCTTCTTCTGAGATCATGCTAACCGACCATAAGGCCGCGTCCGTTATTCGGATGCGGCCAATTGTTTTAGCGAGATGACGCTTTATGTCTCATTCCAATGATACGATTTATGCTTTGTCGAGCGGTTCTCTTCCGGCGGGCGTTGCCGTTTTACGATTGAGCGGACCTAAGGCATTAACGGCTTTAGGTTTGATGACAGCGGGCGATCTGCCACCACCGCGCAAAGCAGCATTAAAAACGATTCGTAACCGAAACAATGAAGAGTTGGATCAAGCGCTGGTCCTTCAGTTTCCAGCGCCTCACTCGTTTACCGGCGAGGATTGCGTAGAAATCCATATTCACGGCAGCAGAGCTGTTGCAGAAGCTGTGTTTCGGGAACTCGATGCTATCTCGGAAATACGCCACGCCGACGCGGGTGAGTTTTCGAAACGCGCCTATGACAATGGCAAGATGGATTTGCTGGAAGTTGAAGGTCTCGCCGACCTGTTGAAGGCCGAGACTGAGATGCAGCGGCGTCTCGCAGTCGAGCAGACGAGTGGTCGTTTATCCGAACTCTATGACGGTTGGGCGCATCGCTTGACCCGATGTCGAGCTCTCATCGAAGCGGAACTGGATTTCTCTGATGAGGAAGACGTCCCAGATTCTGTCGCGGATAAGGTCTGGAATGATGTTTCCAGCCTTTATGGCGAGCTTGACACTCACCTTCAGGCGGGGTCATCGTCAGAAATCGTTCGTGATGGCTTCAAGGTCGCGTTGGTTGGTGCGCCCAATGTCGGCAAGTCCAGTCTCCTCAATGCGCTCAGTGGTCGAGATATCGCCATAGTGACCGATATTGCCGGTACTACCCGCGACGTTTTGAGTGTTGATCTCAATATCAACGGTTACCTTGTAACCGTCTTCGATACAGCCGGTTTGCGAGATACAATTGATGTTGTCGAGCTCGAAGGTGTTCGTCGCGCGAAACAAACCGCAGGCCAGGCTGATCTCGTTCTTTTGTTGTCTGACATCGATTCGGCACCGCAACAATTGGCCGAACTGTCTGAATTACCGTTTACCTTCATCAGGACCAAGGCCGATCTGGCTCAACCACCTGACGATATTGCAAAACATATTTCTGTCTCTGCCGAGACTGGCTGGGGACTAGACTGTTTGCATCAGCATATCGCTTCAGAGATTGAAAAGCGTGTCGGTTCATCCCTGACACTTGTGCCTGGCAGGGCAAGACATAAGAAACGCCTTGAAGAGACGTTAAACTATGTTAGTGATGCGCTGAAATCCGAGGGTATGGATCTAGCGATCCGCTCGGAATATCTGCGGTTGGCTGCAACCTCTCTCGGTCGCATCACCGGCCGCGTTGATGTCGAAGACTTACTCGGCGTCATATTTTCCGAGTTTTGTATCGGCAAATGATTCACGTGAAACACTCGCACTCTGATGAGATGCGTCAAAAGCAAAGAGATTTATAATGACATATGATGTCGTTGTAATTGGTGGCGGTCACGCTGGAAGCGAAGCAGCGGCTGCCGCTGCGCGTCATGGTTCGAAGACCGCTCTATTGACGCACAACAAAGATACCATTGGCGTAATGTCCTGTAACCCGGCAATCGGTGGTTTGGGTAAAGGTCACCTTGTACGGGAAATTGATGCGCTCGATGGCCTGATGGGTCGGGTCGCCGATGCGGGTGGCATCCAGTTCCGAATGCTCAATCGCAAAAAAGGGCCTGCGGTTCGGGGACCTCGGACCCAAGCTGATCGTCGTCTGTATCGAGAAGCAATGCAGAACGAAATTCGCATTATCAAAAATTTGACTGTCATCGAAGGCGATGCCTATGATATCGAGATAGTGCACGGTGCCATCACGGCAGTCATCATGTCCGACGGTCGCAGAATCCCTTGCGCAGCAGTCGTTTTGACGAGCGGAACTTTCTTACGCGGTCTCATTCATATCGGTTCCGAAAAGATACCGGCGGGCCGCGTTGGCGAGAAACCTTCCATTGGACTGTCCGACACCCTAACCCGGGCAGGCTTGAACATGGGCCGGCTGAAGACGGGTACGCCTGCCCGTCTTGACGGTAAGACGATCGACTGGAGCGCAGTTGAACGCCAGGGTGCTGATGCCGATCCAGTGCCATTTTCATTTATGACTGATCAAATCGTCAATCCGCAAATCGAATGTGGTGTGACGCGGACAACTCCGGTCGCTCATAAAATCATCCAAGAAAACATCCATTTATCGGCGATGTATTCGGGGCAAATTGAAGGTGTCGGTCCCCGATATTGCCCATCCATTGAGGACAAAATCGTTCGTTTCGGCGAGCGCGACGGACATCAGATATTTCTCGAGCCCGAAGGATTAGATGACGATACAATTTATCCAAATGGTATTTCGACATCCCTTCCCGCTAGCGTTCAAGAGATGTTCATTCATGCAATCCCAGGGCTAGAAGGTGTCAGGATCATCCAGCCCGGTTATGCCATTGAATATGACTATGTCGATCCCCGCGAACTCCGACCTTCGCTCGAGTGCCGTAAGATACCGGGGCTTTTTCTCGCTGGTCAGATCAATGGGACGACAGGCTATGAAGAAGCTGCGGCACAGGGTCTCGTCGCAGGTCTTAACGCGTCCCTTCTTGCAGGTGGGGGGCAGCCGGTGCACTTTAGCCGTACTGAATCTTACATTGGCGTCATGATCGATGATTTGACGTCCAAAGGTGTGACAGAACCGTATCGGATGTTTACGTCACGCGCCGAATATCGGCTGTCGCTTCGTGTAGACAATGCCGATCTGCGCTTAACACCTTTTGGAATAAACGCTGGTATCGTTGGCACAGCCAGAGGACAAAGATTCAATAATTTTGTCGAGGGACTTGAGCACAGTCGTTCTGTTTTAAAAGAAAGCTCAATCAGCCCGACCCAAGCGGCGAAGCATGGTTTGAAATTGAACCATGATGGGCAAAGGCGTTCCGCATACGAATTGCTCGCTTACCCCGATATCACCTTCGAAAGCCTCAAAACAGTGTGGCCCGAATTTCATGAGATCTCCAGTAAGGTCGGGGAAGTCCTTGAGATCGAGGCTAGTTACGCGGTTTATATGCAGCGTCAGAGTGCTGATATAGTTGACATCAAACGGGATGAGGATCGGACAATTCCGGAAGACTTTGACTTCTCCATTTTGTCGGGGCTGTCGAATGAACTGAAGCAAAAACTTCAAAAAGCGCGTCCTTCCAACATATCTCAGGCCGGACGTGTTGACGGAATGACCCCCGCGGCTATCTCACTCATTCTCGCTCTCGTCAAAAAGGGCACTTCCACGCAAAATCAAAAGTTGCGCTCACAGCTATAACGAGTCCTAATATGATGATAAACGGTCAAAGTGTTTCACGTGAAACACAAGAGCGTCTTGAGCATTTTGTCGATCTGTTCAAAAAATGGAATGCGACAACGAACCTGGTCGCGTCCTCCACGCTCGGCGAATTGTGGTCGCGGCACATTGCTGACAGCGCTCAGATTTTCCAACTCTCTCCCAAGCCCCAGATTTGGGTCGATTTAGGGAGCGGGGGCGGATTTCCCGGAATTATTACAGCAATTTTTATGGCTGAGTTCGGTGAAGGCTGGGTTCATCTTGTGGAGAGCAATAGGAAAAAGGCCGGGTTTCTTCGTGTGGCTTTGAATGAAACAGGCGCGCGGGGAAAAGTACATCCCGTTCGCATTGAAGCGGCATCGGCGGTTATAACCAATTGTGATGTCATATCTGCGAGAGCACTCGCCGACCTGGACTTATTGCTGGAGTATGTGGAGCCTTGGAACCGCAAAAACGAAAATTTGCGCTGCTATTTCAACAAAGGCCGGGATTATGAGGCAGAGGTGCAAAAAGCGCGTGGTCGTTGGGATTTCGATCTGTTAAAACATCAGAGCAGCGTCGAAGCGAGCTCCGTAGTTCTGGAGATTAGTCACCTTGCCTCGAGAAGCTGATTTACCAAGTCAGGTGCGGCATTATGTTCGAAAAAAACCGGATAATTACGATTGCAAACCAGAAAGGTGGCGTCGGTAAAACAACGACTGCCATCAATCTTGCGACGGCACTTGCAGCAATTGGTGAACGTGTTCTGGTTGTGGATCTCGATCCTCAAGGCAACGCAAGCACGGGCTTGGGTATTGATCGGCGATCTCGTAAACTTTCATCCTATGATTTATTAGTCGGTACGAATTCCGTCGCGGAAGTCGCGGTGCCGACTGCTGTCCCAAATCTGGACATCGTCGCCTCCACGATGGATTTGCTTGGTTTCGAGATGGAAGTGGCGAATGCAGCCAATCGGGTCTTTTTTCTGAGAAACGCTTTGCAAGCCGATGATGCTCGCTCCTATTCCTATATTCTTGTCGACTGCCCGCCCTCTTTCAACCTTTTGACGATGAATGCGATGGCCGCAGCGCATTCCGTGCTTGTTCCGCTGCAGTGTGAGTTCTTCGCGCTTGAAGGGTTGAGTCAGTTGCTCGACACCGTCAATCAGATACGTGGTACCGTGAACCCTACTCTGGATATCCAGGGCATCGTGCTGACAATGTTTGATTCCCGCAACAATCTGGCTCAGCAGGTCGTCAACGACGTCCGCACGCATCTCGGCGAAAAGGTTTACCACACACTCATTCCTCGGAATGTCCGTGTGTCTGAAGCGCCTTCCTACGGTAAGCCCGCCATATTATACGATTTGAAATGTGCTGGAAGCCAAGCGTACTTGCAATTGGCATCTGAAGTTATTCAGCGCGAGCGTTTACGGAAAGCCGCCTAAACAGCGACGAAATAAGCATTACACCGCAGAGTACGATGAATAACGCGTCTGCGTGATTGTGGAGTTGAATATGAGTGATGATCTTTCGAAGCGCCGTCTTGGACGTGGTCTTGCAGCCTTGATTGGCGAAATGGACCAACCGCTTCCTGTTGGTGAACCGCAACGCGCGGTGAATGCAGACCGTACTATTCCAATTGAGTTTATTGCCCGTAGCGCGCGTAACCCGCGCCGTCATTTCGATGAGAGCGAACTTCAGGATCTCGCATCCTCGATTCGTCAGCATGGTATCGTTCAGCCGGTTGTCGTTCGTACAACAAGCCAAGATCGTTATGAGATCATTGCCGGTGAACGTCGCTGGCGCGCAGCACAACTTGCAGGATTTACCGAAGTTCCAGTGATTGTCCGTGATGTCGATGATCGCACCGCACTTGAGTTGGCAATTGTTGAAAACGTTCAGCGTTCTGACCTCAATCCGCTGGAAGAGGCGATGGGGTATGACCAACTGATCGCTGAACACGGCTACACGCAAAATGATCTCGGCGAGATTATTGGCAAGAGTCGAAGCCACG
Organism: Agrobacterium bohemicum; assembly: GCF_001562555.1. NCBI lineage: Bacteria > Pseudomonadati > Pseudomonadota > Alphaproteobacteria > Hyphomicrobiales > Rhizobiaceae > Agrobacterium > Agrobacterium bohemicum. Next base: position 337,127 of record NZ_KQ961025.1, on the reverse strand, counting down.
TTGCCAACAGTTTGCGTCTTCTGAAGCTGCCTGAACCCGTTCGTGATATGTTGTCACAGGGCTCCCTGTCGGCCGGGCACGCGAGGGCATTGGTTTCGACGTCAGACCCAATCAACCTTGCACGCTCCATTGTCGCAAAAGGACTGTCCGTTCGCGACGCGGAACGTCTGGCCCAGGCTGATATCCACATGCAGCTCAATCCTACGCTACCGCGCAGAGAGGAGCATGAAAAGGATTCCGATACGGTTGCGCTGGAGCGCACGCTGTCGGATGCTTTGGGGCTTGACGTTAAGATCAATCACAAGGGAACGGGCGGCCATATCCGTATTAATTACCGCACGCTTGAACAACTGGAAGGCGTGTGTCGTCTTCTTGAACAGAAATAGTCGTAAATAACTGATTTTAAATATAAAATTGTATTTTATAGAAGCGGGGCCTAGGCAGCCTCGCTCAAAAATCGATGGCTCGCCCCTTGATTTCATAGTCACCAAAACGCACGGGTTCGGCGCCGCCTCTCCCGCCGGTTTCTGCGGGCAATTCCAGCGCCTTTGCCATCCGGCGGCGCTCCTCAGCCTCCTTCAGCGCGCGCTCTGCCGCAGGTGGCAGCTTCTTTTCATTTTCGCCACTGTTGTCGTTGTACGCGTCTTGCATAGATCTCAAGGCCTTATGACAGCATATTGAAATACGTTTGTTCGTAACCAGATTATAGAAGTTGCTATGACTTGATAAGTCATTTCGCCTTTTGATCGGAGATTTTAGATGAACCTGATGCGTACGGCTATGTTGTTGGCGTTCATGACCGCTTTGTTCATGGGCATCGGCTTTCTAATTGGTGGCACAGGCGGCATGATGATCGCTCTTCTCGTCGCAGCTGGAATGAACCTGTTTTCCTATTGGAATTCAGATAAAATGGTGCTGAAGGCCTACCGGGCGCAAGAAGTCGATGAACGTAATGCGCCGGATTTTTTCGCCATGATCCGGGACCTTTCGCACAATGCAGGTCTGCCTATGCCGAAGGTCTACGTCTATGATAGTCCTCAACCCAATGCTTTTGCGACGGGTCGCAACCCGCAAAATGCAGCTGTCGCAGCATCGACCGGATTGATGGAAAGCCTGACGCCGCAGGAAGTGGCTGGCGTCATGGCTCATGAGCTGGCCCATATTCAAAATCGCGACACATTGACGATGACCATCACGGCCACATTGGCCGGTGCGATTTCAATGCTGGGCAACTTCGCTTTCTTCTTTGGTGGAAATCGTGAAAACAACAATCCGCTTGGCTTCATAGGTGTGCTGGTGGCGATGATCGTCGCACCGCTTGCTGCTATGCTGGTGCAGATGGCAATTAGCCGTACACGTGAATATTCCGCTGATCGACGCGGTGCTGAGATTTGTGGGAATCCGTTGTGGCTTGCCTCTGCTCTGCAAAAGATCGCCGGTGCAGCCAAGCAAATCCACAATGACGACGCCGAGAGAAACCCGGCGACAGCCCATATGTTCATCATCAACCCGCTCTCCGGCGAACGGATGGACAATCTGTTTTCGACACACCCCGATACGAACAACCGGATCGCTGCGCTTCATGCCATGTCGAAGGGTTACTCGCAGGCATCGACCTCTCAGCCGACAAATGCTAATGCGGTTCGCAAATCACGCTCTGTTCCAAACACCGGTTTTGGAAAAAGCGATCAAAACGAGCGCAAAGGTCCCTGGTCTTGACATCGAATTCCTCCGCCACGCCGGCAAAACATCATAAACGTAAGCCGTCTGGTGGAAACAACAACGAGGCATCCTTCGCTGACGACTGGAAACCAGGGCTCGCTGCTCGCGTAGCTGCAGTCAAGATCATCTCTGCGGTGCTGGACAAAAAGACATCGCTGGATGGCATGCTGGATGCGGAGAACGGCAACCCTGCCTATCGGGCACTGAGCCTTCCTGACCGTGCTCTGGTGCGTGCCATCGTCAACACCTCGCTGAGACATCTCCCACGTATCGAAGCAGTTCTCGCAATGCTTCTGGATGGGCCTTTGCCACAGGGAGCGCGGTCATTGCACCATGTTTTCGTCGTTGGTGTCACTCAGATGCTTTATCTCGATATTCCGGACCATTCGGCTGTCGATCTGGCGGTGGAGCAAGCACATCGCGATCCAAGAAATAAGCGCTTCGTAAAACTCGTCAATGCTGTCTTGCGGCGTTTGGGACGTGAAAAAGACGATGTTTTGCAGGCGGTGAGTGCAGTGCCAGTTTTGCCAAGCTGGTTTTACAACCGTCTGGTCAAGATTTATGGAAAAGACGCTGCGGAGCGTATGGCCGAGGCGCAGCTTGTGCCATCTGTCATTGATGTTACTGTAAAATCCAATCCCGATCATTGGGCTGAAAAGTTGAACGGTATCGTTATGCCCAATGGCAGCGTTCGACTTGGCTCTTTCGAGGGATCCGTCTCCGGACTGGATGGCTTCTCCGATGGTGAATGGTGGGTGCAGGACTTTTCTGCCAGCTTGCCGGTGCGGTTGATGGGTGACCTGAGGGGCAAACGCGTGGCTGATCTCTGTGCCGCGCCTGGCGGCAAGACAGCACAGCTTATCCTTGCCGGTGCGGATGTTACTGCGCTTGATCAATCCGGCAACAGACTGAAGCGGCTCCGTGAAAATCTCGATCGACTAAAGCTGAAAGCCGAGACGATCGAAAGCAATATGCTGAAATTTCAGCCCGATGTTTTGTTCGATGCTGTGCTTTTGGATGCGCCCTGCTCTTCCACCGGAACTTTGCGCAAGCACCCGGACGTGTGCTGGACCAAGGATGAGCGAGATATCGCCAAGCTCGCAGCCCTGCAAGAACAGATGCTTCGCCACGCCATGACCATGGTCAAGCCCGGCGGCATGATCGTGTTCTCAAACTGCTCGCTCGATCCGTCCGAGGGTGAGGAGATGGTGGCGAAGGTTCTCGCGAGTGAACCTTCCTTGCAGCGTGTTCCAACTGCTAAAGCCCAGTTTCCTGGCTTGGAAGCTGCTATCAATGATATCGGAGATCTGCGTACGACGCCGGATATGTTTGGCGGCGTTGACGGCTTTTATGCTGCGGTTCTGCGTTTGACATAAGCATTTTTAGCCAGACATTAAACCTTGAGCCGGATTCACATCTTGAATGATCTACGTTGGTCATGCCGGATTTGGATCGTTTACAAAATATGAAGCTTTTCCTGAAATATTGATCGATGTCGCAATCGCAATATGGCGTCCTTTCCCAAGGGCGGTGCGGACGTTCAGCTGCATAAAGGTCGCTTTCAATCGGCGTCTTAGCACGAAAATCAACGATGATTTCCAGCTGAGATACTGAACCAGAACACGTCTTCGGGCGGGCGGGAAACGCAAGTTTGGTTACATCCCTGAAAAGCAACTTGAGTGTTGCGGGGCTTTTTATACGGATATTTAGAAACCGTGCCATGATCGGCATTGCGCCGTCGCGTCTCCGTTTTCTGAGATTTGCCGAACGTGTTCCCAGTGGTCTGGTTGCAGCACCTACGGATTTGCGCGCGGTCGACCCCTATGTCGCGCAGGAATTGGTCAAGGGGCGTATCGCGCTCGCTGGACGCGTTCTGGAAACGGGCGGGGCATCCCCTTTCTCGCTCGATCTGCCATCGGCAGCTTTCGAAGAGAGGCTTCACGCATTTGGCTGGTTGCGGCACGTCCGCGCCAGCAAATCGGATGAGGCCTGCGCTCGCTCCAGGCTTCTGGTGTCAGACTGGATTGCCCTTCATGGGCGAAGGATCAAAGGGGTCGCCTGGACCCCGGAAATTGTGGCACAAAGGCTGATTTCCTGGCTATCGCATTCTCCGGTCATTCTACAGAATGCAGATGCTGGCTTCTATCGCCGCTTTCTGAAAAGCCTTGGGTACCACGTGCGGTATCTCAGCCTCATCGCAAAATATGCGCCTGATGGTGAAATCCGCTTGAAAATCCGGATAGCCTTGGCTGTCGCATCGATTTCACTGCCGAATAGAGCGGTAAATATTGCACGTCATGGCATGAAACTTGACCGTGAGTTGGAGCGGCAAGTGTTGCCGGATGGCGGACACGTGTCGCGCAACCCACGTGTGATGCTGGACCTTCTGCTGGATCTGCTGCCGCTGCGACAAAGCTATATCAATCTCGGACATGACGTACCGCCCGGCCTCGTTCCTGCGATTGATCGCATGTTTCCTGCCATCCGGTTCTTTCGTCATCAGGATGGTGATCTGGCGCTCTTCAACGGTGCGACGGTTACGCTTGCCAATGAACTGGCTTCCGTGTTGCGATACGATGAGACATCCGGCCGGCCTTCTCGCGCGATGCCTGATATCGCCTATCAACGGTTATCGGCGGGATCGACTGTCGTCATCGTAGACACCGGTCTTCCCCAGACACTTGAGCTTTCAAAGGGCGCGCATTGTGGATGCCTGTCCTTCGAGCTGTCTTCGGTTCGAAACCGGTTCATCGTCAACTCAGGTTTTCCACCCCATGCCGCCACAGATTTTAGGCGCGCAAGCCGTTCAACAGCAGCGCATTCTACAGTGACCCTCGATGACACCTCGTCTTCACGCCTCTCGCGCTCAAGGCTTATCGGGCCTATCGTCATACCGGGTGTGACGGACGTAAACATCGAGCGACATATGGATGACAAGGGTGCCGACGTGCTGGTGACATCTCACGATGGGTATCTCAAGCAATTCGGATATATACACGAGCGCGAACTGGAACTGAATGTTACAGGAACCAAGATTAAGGGCCGCGATAGCATTCAGCCATCTCAAGATGGTAAGAAAAGAACCATAGAACGCCTTGATGCCGTGTCGCGTTTCCACATTCACCCTTCCATAGAGTTGGTTCAGCTGAATGACGAATCCGTTTTGATGACCGCAGTCGATGGTACAGGCTGGGTGTTTTCCGCGCCCGGGCAAATTGTTACAATTGCGGAAGACGTATTCATGGCGGATGCCTCAGGCATTCGTCCTTCGCAACAGATCGAAATCTCGTTCAACCCTCCTGACACAGTCGATGTTCGTTGGATTATCGAAAAGACGCCGTAGCATCGGCGTCTTCCGTCTCCCCATGTTTATTAATACGTAAAGCTGTGCTAACGCGACGGCAACCGCCGGATGGTTAGCTCACCGGCTTCTCTTTTCCGCATTACGGAGTTGTCTTAATGGCCGTCGTTTCCAAGAAAATTCCCGCTCCCGACAAAGTCAAAATCCGCACTGCGCTGCTTTCGGTCTCCGACAAGACTGACATCGTCGAGCTGGCGGGCGCTCTGGTCAAGCTGGGCGTGAAACTTCTGTCGACAGGTGGCACGTCGAAGACCATTGCCGATGCAGGTCTTCCGGTCACTGACGTTTCTGATATCACTCAATTTCCTGAGATCATGGATGGCCGTGTCAAGACGTTGCACCCCAATGTCCATGGTGGCCTGCTGGCGATCCGAGATGATGCCGAACATGTGAGAGCCATGCAGGCGCACGGTATCGAAGCCATCGATCTGTCCGTTATCAATCTTTATCCGTTCGAAGAGGTCCGCGCCAAGGGTGGCGATTATCCGACGACGGTAGAAAATATCGATATTGGCGGTCCTGCCATGATCCGCGCATCGGCCAAGAACCACGCCTATGTCACTGTGGTGACCGATCCAAGCGATTATCCAGAATTGCTGGAAGCATTGCAGGCCGAAGACGGTCAGACGAGCTATGCGCTGCGCCAGTGTTTCGCTGCCAAGGCTTATGCGCGCACCGCAGCGTATGATGCGGTTATTTCCAACTGGTTTGCCGAAGCGCTCTCCATCGAGACGCCGCACTACCGCGCGATTGGCGGCGTGCTGAAGGAAAAGATGCGTTACGGCGAAAATCCGCATCAGAGTGCTGGCTTCTATCTGACCGGAGACAAGCGCCCCGGTGTTGCGACGGCCACGCTTCTGCAGGGCAAGCAACTTTCCTACAACAATATCAATGATACCGATGCTGCTTACGAGCTGGTCGCAGAATTCCTGCCCGAGAATGCACCAGCCGTCGCCATCATCAAGCATGCAAATCCATGCGGTGTTGCAACGGGGACCACCTTGCTGGATGCCTACAAGCGTGCGCTGGCCTGTGACCCCGTCTCTGCTTTCGGTGGCGTGATTGCCATGAACCGCACGCTGGATGCTGAAACCGCTGAAGAAATCATCCAGCTTTTCACCGAAGTCATCATTGCACCTGATGTAACCGAAGAAGCCAAGCTGATCGTTGCTCGCAAGCCGAACCTGCGTCTTCTGTCAGCCGGTGGTCTACCAGATGCGCGCGCTGCTGGTATTACGGCGAAAACCGTATCCGGTGGTCTTCTGGTCCAGAGCCGTGACAATGGCATGGTCGAAGATCTCGACCTTAAGGTCGTAACCAACCGCGCACCGACAGCGCAAGAGCTTGAAGATATGAAGTTCGCCTTTAAGATTGCCAAGCATGTGAAATCCAACGCGGTGATCTATGCCAAGGACGGCCAGACGGCAGGCATCGGTGCTGGCCAGATGAGCCGCATCGATTCAGCGCGAATCGCGGCCCAGAAGGCTGAAGACGCTGCCAAGGCGATGGGGCTTGCCGAGCCACTGACCAAAGGTTCCGCGGTTGCGTCCGAGGCGTTCTATCCCTTTGCAGACGGCTTGCTCGCCGCGATCTCCGCTGGTGCGACAGCGGTTATTCAGCCCGGTGGTTCGATGCGGGATCAGGATGTGATCGACGCGGCGAACGAGCATAATGTCACTATGGTGTTCACAGGCATGCGTCATTTCAAGCATTAACGAGCTCGGCCGGGAGGGTGTAGAACCTCCCGGTCCTTATCCATAAGGGTGCTTTTGAGCTTATGCTAGGGCTTCATGTTTCACGTGGGACACATGCTCAAGTAACAGCCCCGACCTGCCACGGCACGAATTCATTATCGCCGTAGTCATAAATCTCGCTCACGGTTTTATCGCCTGATGCGACAGCGATGATGTGCTCGAAGATTCTTTTGCCGGATTCCTCAATGGTCTCACGACCGGTAACGATCTCACCGCAGTTGATGTCCATATCTTCCTTCATGTGTTCGTACATTTCGGTGTTGGTGGCAATCTTGATGCACGGCGAAGGTTTGAAGCCCGAGACGGAGCCACGACCGGTGGTGAAGCAGATGACGTTACAGCCGCCTGCTACCTGGCCTGTGACGGCGACCGGATCATAGCCAGGCGTGTCCATGAAGACAAAACCGGGTTCCGTGACAGTTTCGGCAAATTCGTAGACGGCTTTCAGCGGCATGGAGCCGCCTTTTGCGACAGCACCCAGTGACTTCTCGAGGATCGTGGTCAGACCTCCCAGCTTGTTGCCGTGGGAGGGATTGTTGTTCAACTCGTCACCATTACGAGCGGTATAATCCCGCCACCAATCGATGCGCTGCAGAAGTTTTTCAGCGACTGCCGGGGTAATGGCACGGCGTGTAAGGAGGTGTTCGGCACCGTAGATTTCGGGCGTTTCCGCCAGCACGGTCGTGCCGCCGTTCTGGACGATGAGATCTGAGGCATAACCCAGGGCTGGATTGGCGGAAATACCGGAGTAACCATCCGAACCGCCGCATTCCAAGGCAACCTTCAGGGCCGACAATGGCTGTTCCGTCCTCTTTGCAGCATTGACGACGGGCAGCATATCCTTGATCTGGGCAATTGCCGCCTCGATGGTTTTCCGTGTGCCGCCATGCTGCTGAATGGTCATGGTACGAAGGCGTTCGCCCTCTTCCATCTTGTAGTGTTCGAGGATCGGTGCAATCTGGTTGGTTTCACAGCCTAGCCCGATCAACAGGATGCCGCCGAAGTTAGGGTGCCGAGCGTAGCCCTGGATGGTGCGGATCAACAGTCTGTAGCCTTCCGACTTGGCGTTGAGCGCACAGCCGGTGCCATGGGTCAATGCCACGACGCCATCGATATTGTCGAAACCGTCAAGTCCGCCATCGCGGTTGAAATAGTCTGCTATGTAGCGCGACACTGTGGCGGAACAGTTTACCGAGGCGATGATTCCGATGTAGTTGCGTGTGCCGACACCGCCTGCTCCGCGGTCGAAGCCCAAAAAGGTGCGGCGCTGATCCAGCGGTAGCATGCCCTTTTCTTCGATATCGACACTGAATTGATGGGCGTGCTCGGATGGCACCATGGCCAGGTTGTGGAGGTGAACGTGCCGACCCGGTTCGATGTCCTGCGTCGCGATACCGATAATCTGACCATATTTGATGACATCCTGACCGGTTTTGATGGTCGAGAGGGCCACTTTGTGCCCACGCCCGATCAGCTCAAGTGCAGTCAACTCTCCACGACCGGTGGCACCACCGGGCTGAATGGAACGACGCGCAACCGCGACGTTGTCCCTTGTGTTGAGCAAAATGGTGGCTTCTGAAATGTCTGTCACGCGGTCTCCTCCTCGCGAAAATCCGCTCTTTCGAGCTTGTCGTCTTTAATTCTCGACCCATCTCCGTCTGGAGCTGTCAAGATGGCTATGCATTGTCGATTGCGCCAGTAATGGATCTTTCGCCTCCAGAGCAGCCAGAATAGCCTCATGCTCCTGTAAGGCGAATGTCCAGGTGTTCTTGTCTTCGAATTTGACCCGAAACTGTGCGGACATCGGGCTGTGACGCTCATCGAACAAATCTGCAACGAGGCGGGCAAGGACGCTGTTGGCGGATTGTTCGGCAATGATGATATGAAACTGCCGGTCTTGATCCAGAGGCTTGCGTCCAGCCTCTATTTCATTGCGCATCGCATCTAGCGTGGACCGCAATGTTTTCAGCGCGTCCGCATCGATGCGACTGGCGGCAAGCACGATGGTGGTGCCTTCAAGCGCTGCCCGCGCCTGCATCAATTCCGTCGGGCTTTCGCCAAGCGATTTGGTTCGCGTGCTTGACTGCACTGGTTCGGGTAGGACGTAGACACCGGAGCCCATGCGGATTTCGACGCTTCCATCGATTTCCAGTGCGATAAGCCCTTCGCGCAGAGACGGGCGCGAGACGCCAAGCCGTTGTGCCAGCTCACGCTCCGGCGGAAGCCGCGAACCCGTCTGAAATTCTCCGCTCTCGATCAATTCGCGGATCTGATCTGCAATCTGCTGATAAAGCCTGCGCGGCTCCATAATTTTGGCCTGACCATTCATATGAGTTCTGCGCGAATGGCGCACTTCCTAAGATTTGGCCTTACCGTATCCTCAACGTCAAACAGACGCAAGATAATGTTTATAGCATTGAAAATGTGATATAATTTTAGATATTTCTTTTGATTGATCAATATCAAATGACACTCATCTCCACCACATTCCAAAATTGGCTTGACCAAGATGAAAATGCGGCCTAACCATCTCTCCTATTCGCAGCGCCTTGGGTGGAGTTAGGGCGCTATCGGGAGGATCTGGATGTCGCACGGCGCATCGACTGCTCAGAACAGAATTGTGGACGCCGCCGCCGTGCGTGAGCATGGCCACGTTCTGCTACGGCTGGACAATATCAGCAAGGAGTTCCCAGGCGTTAAAGCGCTGAGTGACGTGCATTTCGATCTGCGTTCAGGCGAGGTTCATGCCGTCTGCGGTGAAAATGGCGCTGGAAAATCGACGCTGATGAAGATCGTCAGCGGTGTGTACCAGCCGACGAGCGGCACGATTTTGCACAAAGGGCAAAAAGTTCAGTATGCCTCGCCGCTGGAATCGGAGGCGGCCGGCATTGCCATCATTCATCAGGAACTGAACCTCGTTCCGCATTTGAGTATCGCCGAAAACATCTATCTGGCTCGAGAGCCGAAGAGAGCATTTCTGGTTGACCGCAAGAAGTTGCGCACTGACGCTAAACGCTGTCTCGACCGGCTCGGCGTCGATCTCAACCCTGACCAGCTGGTGCGCGGCCTATCTGTCGCCCAATGTCAGATGGTAGAGATCGCAAAGGCACTGTCGCTCGATGCCGAAGTCCTGATCATGGACGAGCCGACGTCATCATTGACGGAGCAGGAAACGCGGCTCTTGTTCAAGGTCATCCGCGATCTCAAGGCATCAGGCGTCGGCATCGTCTATATCTCGCACCGGCTGGACGAGATGGCAGAGATCGTTGACCGCGTGACCGTTTTGCGCGACGGCCGTCATATCTCGACCGATGATTTCAAGGCTGTTACGGTTGACGATATCGTCACGCGAATGGTGGGCCGGTCGCTCGAGGAAAAGTTTCCAGAGCGAACATCCAGGCCAACCGATGAGGTGATTTTCGCGGTTGAGGGGCTGACACGCACCGGCGTGTTTCACGATGTCAGTTTCGAGCTTCGGCGTGGGGAAATCTTAGGGTTCGCAGGTTTGATGGGCGCCGGTCGCACCGAGGTGGCGCGGGCTATTTTCGGAGCCGATGCCTTTGACGCGGGAACGGTTACTTTCGAGGGACGTACCCTGTCCATCAAGTCGCCACAGGATGCGATTGAAAACGGCATCGCGTATCTCTCAGAAGATCGGAAGACCGATGGTCTTGCCATCAAGATGTCGGTGGCCGCCAATACGTCATTGGCCAATATGGAGGCCGTCTCCAGCCGTTTCGGACTGATCGATTTCAAGAAACATGACGAGGTTGCCAAGCGCTACGTCGACCTTTTGAACATCCGCACACCCTCCATCAAGCAGACGGTGCGGCTTTTGTCCGGCGGCAACCAGCAGAAGATCATTATCGGTAAATGGCTGTTTCGCCAGTCTCGCGTTCTGTTCTTCGATGAGCCGACGCGCGGCATCGATGTTGGGGCGAAGTTCGCGATCTACCAAATCATGGACGAACTGGCTGCCAAGGGTATCGGCGTCATTCTCATCAGCTCCGAATTGCCGGAGGTGCTGGGATTGACGGACAGGATTGCGGTTTTCCACGAAGGCAGAATTACCGGAATTCTGGAAACGGCAAAGACCAATCAGGAAGAAATCATGCGCTATGCCTCCGGCTATAGCAGCGGAGATAGACATGTCGGTTAGTCCAGAAACACCCAAGCGTTTTTCCTTCAGCGACCGGCAGAAGGATATCATCCAGAAATTTGCCGCGCTCGGCAGTCTGGTGCTTCTGACGATCGTGTTTTCAGCCACCAGCAATGCGTTCTTCACCGTCAACAATGCCATGACGATTGCCTTGCAGGTGACGTCGATTGCCCTGCTCGGCATCGGCGCGACCTGCGTTATCATCACTGGCGGCATTGATCTTTCGGTGGGCTCGGTGCTGGCGCTGGCAGGTGTGGTCGCAGCTCTTGCGGTAAAAGAGCTGGGCATGCCGGTGCCGGTTGGCATGTTCTTCGGCATTTTGACGGGTTCTCTGTGCGGCCTTATCAATGGCCTGCTGGTCACGCGCTTCAAGCTGCCGCCGTTCATCGCAACACTCGGCATGATGCTGATCGCTCGCGGTGTCGCTCTGCAAATCACCGGTGCGCGGGCCGTGTCCGGCCTTGGCGAGTCCTTTGGCGAACTTGGCAACGGCGCTTTGTTTCGCATCGTCAACATTGGCGATGACGGGTTTCCGAATGTGGTATTTCCCGGCATTCCCTACCCGGTCATTCTGATGATCGTGATCGCGATTGCCGTTTCCTTCATGCTGAACCGCTCTGTACTGGGACGACACATCTATGCGGTAGGCTCGAATGCGGAAGCCGCGCGGCTGTCCGGCGTCAACGTGGCCCGCGTCACCAACTTTACCTATGTGTTGTCTGGCACGCTGGCGGGTTTGACCGGCTGCGTGCTGATGTCCCGCCTTGTCACGGCGCAGCCGAACGAGGGTGTTATGTATGAGCTCGATGCCATCGCCAGTGCCGTCATTGGTGGCACATCGCTGATTGGCGGTGTCGGCACGATTTCTGGCACCGCTATCGGCGCCTTCGTCATCGGTATTTTGCGCAATGGCCTCAACATGAACGGCGTTTCGGCCTTCACGCAGCAGATTATCATCGGTCTGGTTATTCTCGGCACGGTCTGGATCGACCAGCTGCGCAACCGCCGATGATCTATAGGGGTGCGGACCTTTTCCGCGGGAAACCGGCACGGCGACGAGGAGATATCGCTGCGCCGGCACAATGGAGGAAAACATGAAAAAGCTTACGACTGCTCTTTTGACATCGGTGATTGCGCTGTGGAGCGTTTCCGCTGTTCAGGCCGGTGAAATCGCCGTCATCGTCAAGACCGTGAATTCCACCTTCTGGCAGAACGTCCAGAAGGGTGCGGATGCCGCGATCAAGGACTCCAAGGGCAACACTATGACCTTCCAGGGTCCGGCCTCGGAATCGGCCATCGCCGATCAGGTCAACATGGTGGAAAATGCCGTCAACCGTAAGGTCGCAGGCATTGTTCTAGCCCCTTCCGATCCTGACGCGCTGGTTCCTGCCGTGAAAAAGGCCTGGGAAGCCCGCATCCCCGTGGTTATCGTAGATTCGCAACTCGCCAAGGGTGCCGAGCAATATTACCAGTCCTTCCTCGCAACCGACAATAAAAAGGCCGGTGAACTGGCAGCCCAGGCACTGATCGAAAAGGTTGGTAAGGAAGGCAAGATCGCCGTTATGTCCTACGTCGCCGGTGCCGGTTCCGAAATCGGCCGTGTTGGCGGTTTCACGGATTACATCAAGGCGAATTCCAAGCTCCAGATCGTCGGCCCCTATTATTCGCAGTCGCAGATGGCGACGGCGCTTAACCAGACGACCGACGTTCTGGCGGCCAACTCCGATCTCAAGGGCATCTTTGGTGCGAATGAACCCACTGCCATTGGCGTCGGTCGTGCGCTTGCGCAATCCGGCAAGGCGGGCAAGGTTGTCGCCATCGGTTTTGACGGCAATCAGGACCTTCAGGGCTTCGTCAAGGACGGCACTTTGTCCGGCATCGTGGTTCAGGGCTCCTATCAGATGGGTGAACTGGGCGTACAGACCGTGTCCAAGCTGATCGCCAAGGAAAAGGTCGAAAAGTTCGTTGATACCGGCGTCGTGGTGGTGACCAAAGACAACATCGACAAGCCGGAAGCGAAGAACGTTCTTTATTGATATCTGCTCTTCGTCATGCTCGGGCCAAATGCGAGCATGGTGGGAGAGAGTACAATTGGATTATTAGGATGATCGCGACCTGTCGCGATCATTCATACCAACACTGAGTTTTCGAAAGTGTCCGCGATGAAAGTTTCCGATAAACGCAAGCTGCCCCGTTGTGAGGTCGAGGTCACGCTGATGGGGCTCGGCTGTGCCCAGATGGGCAACCTTTATCGCGTCACGCCCTATGAGGAATCCAAGGGTGCTTTTGATACGGCCTGGCAGCACGGCATACGTTATTTCGATACCGCGCCGTTTTACGGCTATACCCGTTCCGAACGTCGACTGGGTACGATGGTCACCGAGCATGAGCGTAAAGATTATACGATCAGCACCAAGGTGGGCCGTGTCATGGTGCCGGATGAAACGGTAGGACCGGAAGAGGACGCTTATATTGCACCCCTACCCTTCCGTCCGGTCTATGATTATTCCCACGATGGCATTCTACGCTCTTTCGAGGCGAGCCAGCAAAGACTTGGCATTCTGAAGCCGAATATTCTCTACATTCACGATATTGGTCCCTTTACGCATGGCGACAAGCATCAGCATTACTGGGACCAATTGACATCCGGCGGCGGTTTCAAGGCCTTGGCCAGGCTGCGTGAAGAGGGCTCCACAGGTGCCGTCGGCCTTGGTGTCAATGAATGGGAAGTCGTTCGCAGCGCAATGGAAGTTTTCGACATCGACGTTGCGATGCTGGCTGGACGCTACACGTTGCTTGAACAGAGCAGCCTCGATTTCCTGAACACATGTGCCACACGCGGCGTTGCCATCGTTATGGCGGGTGTTTTCAATTCCGGCATTCTGGCGGGCAATCGCAAGTTCAATTATGCGGATGCGCCAGCCGATATTCTGGCCAAGGTCGATGCCCTCCATGATGTATGCGAAGAGCTTGGCGTCTCGTTGCAGGCTGCTGCGCTGCAATTTCCGCTGGCGCATGCCGCGTCCGTTACAGTGGTGTCCGGCGCGCGCAACGCACAGCAACTTTCATCCAATATAGAATGGTTCGAGCAGGATATTCCGGCTGAATTCTGGCGCGAACTGCAAAAGCGCGACCTGATTGCTGAGGGTGCGCCGGTACCGGGAGGCAATGTCTGACCATGCTGATCGACGCCCACCAGCATTTCTGGCTTTTGAAGGATCGTGCCGGCCAGTGGCCGCCGCCTTCTTTGGCTGCCATCTACCGGGATTTTCTTCCTGACGATTTGCTGCCATTGATGCAGCAGGCGGGTGTAACTGGCACAGTGCTGGTGCAGACGATGGAAACGGCTGGTGATACGGATTTCATGTTGGCGCTGGCCGACAAGCATTCCTTCATTAAAGGCGTTGTCGGCTGGCTCGATATGAAGGCACCGGACGCGTCTGAACAGATCATCAGACGCGCAGCCCACCCTACCTTTAAGGGTGTGCGACCGATGTTGCAGGACATCGCCGATGTCAGCTGGATAGTGGATCCTGCGCTTGATCCAGCTGTCACAGCCTTGATCGATCACCGCCTTGTATTCGATGCGCTGGTTCTCCCTCGGCATTTGCCGCATCTGCTTGCCTTCGCGACCCGCCATACCGGGCTTCCAATCGTCATTGATCACGGTGCAAAGCCGTTGATCGCAATCGGTCATTACAACAATTGGCGCAAGGATATGGCGGCTTTGGCTGCCCTTCCCCACGTCTATTGCAAGCTTTCAGGTCTGCTAACCGAACGCGGTGATCAAAAGCCTGAGGCAGTGCGGCCCTATGCTGAAACCATTATCGATCTGTTCGGTGCTGAACGGGTGATGTTTGGCAGCGACTGGCCCGTCTTGCGGCTGGCTGGCGATTATCAGGCATGGCTGGATTTCAGCCGCAGCATCGTACCCGCTGCCCACCATGATGCAGTATTTGGCGGCAATGCCGTGCGTTTTTACTCTCTTTCTGACAGGTGACATATGCTGGCGATTTTTTGCGATAAGCCCGGGCTTTTATCAGCCAAGGAATTGCCGACGCCGCACCGCGGCGAGGGCGATGTTCTGGTGCGTATCCGCCGCATAGGCGTCTGCGGCACGGATTTACATATCTTCACCGGCAATCAACCCTACCTCTCCTATCCCCGCATTATGGGACATGAGTTATCCGGCACGGTGGAAGATGCACCTGAAGGAAGCGATTTGGCTGTAGGGGATATCGTCACCATCATCCCTTACATTTCCTGCGGACATTGCAGCGCTTGCCTGAAAGGCAAAAGCAATTGCTGCCGCAACATCGGGGTGTTGGGCGTACACCGCGATGGTGGCATGGTGGAATATCTGAGCGTGCCAGAACAGTTCGTTCTGAAGGCTGAAGGTCTCACTCTTGATCAAGCAGCGATGACGGAATTTCTGGCCATCGGCGCACATGCGGTGCGTCGAGGCGCGGTCGAGACCGGTCAGCAGGTGTTGATCGTCGGTGCCGGACCGATCGGCATGGCAGTTGCCGTATTTGCTGTTCTCAATGGTGCCGCTGTGACGATGATCGATAGCCGCGAAGACCGGTTGAATTTTTGTAAGGATCAACTAGGTGTCACCCACATCGTCGCACTTGGCGATGGCGATAAGGACCGCCTATCCGAGATTACGGGCGGGGATTTCTTCGACGCCGTTTTTGATGCGACAGGCAATGCTAAAGCCATGGAACGGGGCTTTTCCTTCGTTGGCCATGGCGGCTCCTACGTGCTGGTATCGATTGTCGCTAGCGACATCAGCTTCAATGATCCTGAGTTCCACAAGCGCGAAACAACGTTGCTGGGCAGCCGCAACGCGACGCTTGAGGATTTTGAAGTGGTCCTAGCGGCGCAGCGTTCCGGCAAAGTCCCGGAAGCGCTGATCACACACCGTATGACACTGGCCGATGTTCCCGCCCGCTTTGCAGACCTGACCAACCCTAAGGCTGGTGTGATCAAAGGCATGGTGGAAGTCGCCTGAGACCTGCAAAAATAAAGAAATTCTGTGACCCCCGACTGCGAGTGAGGCCATGACCAAGATTACCGATTTGCGCGTTTTCGATTTGCGTTTTCCAACTTCGCAAAGCCTTGATGGCTCAGATGCGATGAACCCCGATCCGGATTACTCCGCCGCGTATGTTATTCTCGATACCGATGACACCACCTTGAAAGGACACGGTCTGACCTTCACCATCGGTCGCGGCAACGAGATTTGCTGCATGGCCATCGAAGCGATGCGGCATCTGGTTATCGGTACCGATCTTTCCGCCGTCCTGGAAAATCCCGGCAAATACTGGCGTCATCTGACGGGTGATAGCCAGCTGCGCTGGATCGGACCGGACAAGGGTGCCATGCATCTGGCCACGGGTGCCGTCGTCAACGCTGTATGGGATCTGCTGGCCAAGCAGGTCGGCAAACCGGTCTGGCAACTGGTGGCCGATATGAGCCCCGAACAGATCGCCGATATCGTCGATTACCGTTACCTGACCGATGTCTTGACGCGCGACGATGCGCTAGCAATCCTGAAGAAAGCCGAAACCGGTAAGGCAGAGCGGGCGCAGATCCTTAAACAAGAGGGGTATGCCTGCTATACGACCTCTGCGGGATGGCTGGGTTACGGCGATGATAAATTACGACGCCTATGTCAGGAAGCCATTGATGCAGGCTTCAACCATGTGAAAATGAAAGTCGGGCGCGATCTGGAAGACGACATCCGTCGCCTGACCATCGCCCGCGAAGTGATCGGCCCCGATCGCTACCTCATGATTGACGCCAATCAGGTATGGGAGGTCGATCAGGCCATTGAGTGGGTTAACAAGCTTGCTTTCGCCAAGCCCTTCTTCATCGAAGAGCCGACCAGCCCTGACGACATCGCAGGTCACCGCAAAATTCGTCAGGCGATTGGTTCTGTGAAGGTCGCAACCGGCGAAATGTGCCAGAACCGTATCATGTTCAAGCAGTTCATCGCCGAAGGCGCGATCGACGTGGTCCAGATCGATTCCTGCCGCATGGGCGGACTCAATGAAGTGTTGGCCGTTTTGTTGATTGCAGCGAAATACGATTTGCCTGTCTGGCCACATGCAGGCGGGGTCGGGCTTTGCGAATATGTGCAGCACCTGTCGATGATCGATTATCTTGTCGTCTCAGGCACCAAGGATGGCCGCGTCATCGAGTATGTCGACCATCTGCATGAGCACTTCATTGAGCCCTGCGATATTCAGAATGCTGCTTACATGCCGCCGAAAATGGCAGGTTTTTCGATTGAGATGAGGCCTGAAACGATTGAGGCTTATTTGTTCAAGGGGTAAATGGGCTCGCTGCCCGTTCCACCGTCATCCTCGCCCTTGTGGCGAGGATCTAACCACGTTTAATGTTGGGGTTCGTTAGATCCTCGGGTCAAGCCCGAGGATGACGTCGAATTGGGATAATCGCGTTGCTCTAGAACGCAGCCAGCGCTGCTTCGAGCCTCACCCACTCGGCCTCTTCTCCTGGAAGACCAAAGCGAATATCCTTAGGTCTCTCATCGAAGATGCGCGTCAGAATGCCGTGTTGCATCAGGTGGGCAAACAGGTGCGGTACCCGCTCATCGCGAACGAGCGTAAAGAGCGACGTACTCCCAGCGATCGTTAAACCGGTTTCTATCATCATCTCGTTTAGCCGTGCCGAATCATCCCTTAGCCGGAGTCTCATTGCATCTTGCCAGGTGTGGTCCCCGAGCGCTTCTGTTGCGATATGCAGAGCCGGGCCTGAAACGGCCCAAGGGCCAAGCCTTGACTCGAGCTCTGCTGCGACATCGGGATGGGCGACTGCGAAGCCGAGACGGACGCCTGCCATGCCGTAGAACTTGCCGAAGGAACGTAGGACGATGAGGCCATCTGATGTTGTTGCATTGGCAAGACTTTGCGCATGACCGGTCTCGATGAACGCCTCATCCACCACAAGCAGCCCGCCCTTTTTGCGCATGGCTGCTGCCAGTCCCTGCAACTCGGTGCGATCAGACACCCGCCCATCGGGGTTGTTTGGGTTGATGACGACGGCGTAGTCAAAGGCCAAGAGATCCCTGATTTCAGAGACTTCGGTTACAGCCAGGCCTGCAATGCGGGCAGTGCGGGCGTGTTCGGCGTAGGTCGGTGAAAGAACGCCGCATCTTTTCGCGCCGCTTTGGACAGCCATATGTGCCAAGAGCGGCATCAGCATCTGCGTTCCGGGGGCTGCGGCAATGTGAGTGCCAGAGGGCGCGCTGAACGCCGTTGCCGCGATGTTTTTCAGGGTTTCGACGGCACCCGGTTCCGGCAGGCGGGCAAAGGCGCTGGCAGGAATGGGCGAATGGGCGTAGGAGTGCGGGTTGATCCCGGTGGAAAGATCGATCCACGGTTCGGGCGCCTGCGGAAAAAGCTGGCGCGCGTGGCCCAGATTGCCTCCATGGCGGATCGCCGGTTGTGCTTTTTCTGGTACCTTTTCGCCCATGTTCTTCGCTCTCGCTTTCCTATCACTGCTCATCGAGCGCCTTCTCGGCTATCCCGACTGGCTGTTCAAACGCATCGGCCACCCCGTAACCTGGATCGGTTCGCTTATCGCGCTCCTAGATAGAAAATGGAACCGGGGGAGTGATTCATTTTTACGTCGCAAAGGCACGGGTGTTGCCGCTCTTGTTATCCTTCTAGGGTCGACGGTGCTGAGTGCATCGGTGTTGCAGTCAGCACTTCTATGGCTTCCGTTCGGCATATTGGCCGTGGCAGTGCTTGGCGCATCCCTGCCAGCACAGAAAAGCTTGGAGCAGCATGTCGAGGCCGTGGCGATGGCTTTGGAACGTGAGGGTATCGAAGGCGGTCGTAAAGCCGTTTCGATGATCGTGGGGCGTGATCCCGATAATCTGGATGAGGCTGCGGTCTGCCGCGCAGCGATTGAAAGTCTGGCGGAAAACTTTTCCGATGGTGTCGTCGCTCCCGCGGTTTGGTTAGGGCTTCTGGGGCTTGCCGGCGGTGCGGGTTACAAGGCGATCAACACAGCAGACAGCATGATTGGCCATCGCTCTGCCCGTCATGAAGCATTTGGCTGGGCGTCGGCGCGACTGGACGACCTGGTCAACCTGCCCGCTTCCCGGCTGACTGGCCTGTTGTTTGTCCTCGCTGCTTTTTTCGTGAATGGCGCTTCGCCTCGGGCTGGTTTCCGCTCTATTTTCCAAGACGCGCACCATCACCGTTCGCCCAATGCCGGTTGGCCGGAGGCGGCACTGGCAGGGGCACTTGGTTTCGCGCTGGCCGGTCCTCGGTCTTACGGCGGGCAAATGATCGAGGCGCGGTTCATGGGCGAAGGTGGGCGGCGCGATTTGACATCTGTCGATATTCGCCAGGCTTTGACACTCGCACGTATCGCGGATGCTATGTTGATCGCGTTTTTCGGTGCGTTAGCCTTGGCTATCGCGCTATAGCCAGTAGTGCATCGAGATCGAGATGGCGTTCCATGTGGTCCGCCAACCGGTCCAGAACGTCATCCACCTGCGCTTCGTAATTGAGTGCCGAGCTTTCGCCGCCCAGTCGCTCCAGCCATGCGCTGCGTTGATTGTCGTCTGCGAAGAGGCCGTGAATATAGGTGCCAAAGACGCGGCCATCAGCAGAGATCGCGCCCTCGGCGTGGTCGCCCATCGTAGAGAAGGGACGCATGTTGTCATTCCCTGTCGTTACACCGACATGCATTTCATAGCCGGAGAAAGAAACGTGATCGAAGCTTTGGCCGATGACAGAAACGAGCCTTTTGTCTCCCGTCAGCACAGTGTCGATATCCAGTAAGCCCAACCCCTCTATCGTGTTAGGCGTACCCTCGATACCATCAGGATCTGCCACCGTGTTTCCGAGCATCTGGTAGCCACCGCATAGGCCAAGCACAAAGCCGCCACGGCGCGCATGCGCCTTGATATCTACATCAAGCCCTGAACTTTTCAGGGCGCTCAGATCGGCGATCGTGGATTTGGAGCCGCAAATCAGCACCAGTGCACAATTTGCGGGAATGACATCGCCTTGGCGCACCCTGATAAGCTCGACATCCGGCTCAGCCTCAAGGGGATCAAGGTCGTCGAAGTTCGAGATGTGCGGCAGGATCGGCACTGCGATGCGGATCTTCGCGCCGGGTTTGTGCTGCCCAGGTGCTGTCAGGCCCAACGCGTCCTCTGCTGGCAGGCGATTGGCATCGGCAAAATGCGGCAGGAGGCCGATCGGGTTCCAGCCGGTTTTATCTGAGATAATGCGCATTCCTTCATCGAACAGGTTTGGATCACCCCTGAAACGATTAACGATGAAACCATGAATCATGGCGGCATCGTCTGCATCCAGAACCGCCTTTGTACCAACAAGGCTGGCGATGACGCCGCCTCGGTCGATATCGCCAATCAGGATGACGGGGGCATTGGCTGCGCGGGCGAAGCCCATATTGGCAATGTCGTTGGCGCGGAGATTGACTTCCGAAGCGCTGCCCGCACCCTCGATCAGGATGATGTCAGCTTTCGCCTTGAGATGTTCAAAGCTTTCCAGAACGCGCGGCATCAACCCTGCCTTCATATGCTGGTAATCTACGGCTTTGGCTTTGCCGATTACTTTGCCCTGCACCACCACCTGCGCACCGGTCTCGCTTTGGGGTTTGAGCAGCACGGGGTTCATATGCACGGAAAGCGGAACGCCAGCAGCCCGTGCCTGCAAGGCCTGTGCCCGGCCAATTTCGCCACCATCTGCTGTGACGGCGGCATTGTTGGACATGTTTTGCGGCTTGAAGGGCATGACGGACAGTCCGCGACGGACGAAGGCGCGGGCCAGCCCTGCCACCATCAGCGACTTGCCGACATCCGAGCCGGTGCCTTGAAACATCAAAACGCGCGCTGTCATGAATTAGAACTCAATGCCGGATTGCGCTTTCACACCAGCTTTGAAGTGATGTTTCACAAGCGTCATTTCCGTAACCATATCGGCGGCATCCATCAACGGCTGCTTGGCATTTCGGCCGGTGACGATAACGTGCAAACCGGGGCGACGAGTTTGCAGGGTCTCTACCACCTCTTCCAGCGGTAGATAATCATAGCGCAATGCGATGTTGAGCTCATCCAGAACCACGAGACCGATGGTGTCATCGGCCATCATCACCTTGGCTTCCTCCCAGGCTTTGGTCGCGGCGGCGACGTCGCGCTTGAGATCCTGAGTGTCCCACGTGAAACCTTCGCCCATGGTGCGCCACTCCACACGGTCACCGAACAGGGCGAGTGCCTGTTGTTCGCCGGTGGACCATGCGCCTTTGATGAACTGGACAATGCCGACACGTCTGCCGGTGCCCAGCATGCGCAAGGCAAGGCCGAAGGCTGCGGTAGACTTGCCTTTGCCAGGGCCGGTGTTGATCATCAGCAGACCTTTTTCGACGGTCTTTTCGGAGACTTCAGCATCTTGAACCGCCTTGCGGTTGACCATCTTGGCGCGGTGACGTTCGGCTTCGCTGTCGCTGATGTCGCGGGTCATGGCGGTTGGTCCTTCCGGGTCTCATGCTTTTCCAAAGCGGCGACTATAACCAAAACGCATGCGTGAGCAATGATACGCGGCATTGACACAAAAGCACCGCAGGGCATAAGGGTTAATGACTGACGGTCTTTTTCCGGCAACGGGAAAAGCTAAGAGGGAACACGGTGCACTTCGCTTATGCGGACAAATCCGTGGCTGCCCCCGCAACTGTAAGCGGTGAGCCCGCGCCGGAAGCCACTGGACATCTTCAAGTCCGGGAAGGCGGCGCGAGGTGTTGAAGCCGCAAGCCAGGAGACCTGCCGTTTCAGGAAAAACGTCTGCCGGGCGGGGTGCTCCGGTCAGTCGGTTGTTCGCCAATGGCTTTGCGGTTGTCCGCATGCCGTTTTCGATATCCGCACCCCAAGACCATGTGAAGGCGCGGAAAGTACACTCTTGGATATTACATCAACATCGCTCAGCCTGAATGAGAAGACGCACCATGACACCGCGCCTGGAGTCGTGGTTTATGTGTGCCGCAGTTGCCGGTCCGAAGCTGATCCGAATGCGGACCCTCGCCCCGGTGCGACCCTTGCGCAGGCCGCCATTGCGCTGGGTGACGCAGAGGGTGTCAATGTGCGCAGCGTCAATTGCCTTGCCAATTGCAAGCGCGGCTTGAGTGCCGCCATTCGCAGCGCCGATGGATGGTCCTATATGTTTGGATCGCTGAGCGAAGACGATGCGGCCGACCTTATGGTTGGCGCACGTCTGTTGGCCTCTGCGCCCGACGGGCTGATGCCGTGGCGCGGACGGCCCGACAGTTTGAAGCGTGGCCTCGTTGCCCGCATTCCCCCTTTGAATTTTACCGAGGAGACATCATGACCACGCTCAACCGCGTTCCCTGCACCATCATCACCGGCTTTCTGGGCGCTGGCAAAACCACGCTGCTGCGTGGCCTTCTGGAAAAGCTTGAGGGTAAGCGGCTGGCCATCATCGTCAACGAGTTCGGCGATGTCGGTATCGATGGTGACATTCTCAAGGGGTGTGGCATCGAAAACTGCCCGGAAGAAAACATCGTGGAATTGGCCAATGGCTGCATCTGCTGCACAGTGGCAGATGATTTCCAGCCCGCCATCGAGCAGATTCTGAGCCGACAGCCACGCGTTGAGCATATTCTGATAGAGACCTCCGGTCTTGCTCTACCAAAACCCCTAGTACAGGCTTTCCAGTGGCCAGCGATCAAAAGCCGTGTAACGGTGGATGCCGTTGTGGCCGTGGCCGATGGCGTAGCACTTGCACAAGGCATGGTATCGCATGATCTCGAAGCACTCGCTGCTCAGCGCCAGAACGACGAGGCGCTGGACCATGACGATCCGGTCGAAGAGGTTTTCGAAGACCAGATTGCCTGCGCTGATCTCATCGTTCTGACCAAGGGCGATCTACTGGATGCGGCGGGTCTCGAACGCGCCAAGGCACATATTAACGCTCATCTTCCAAAGGCTGCTAAAATTATCGTGGCTTCCAATGGCGCGATCGATCCTGCCGTGCTCATTGGCCTTGGCCTTGCAGTGGAAGAGCATATCGAAAACCGCCACACCCACCATGATGAAGAAGCAGATCACGACCACGACGAATTCGACAGCTTCGTTGTAGAACTGGACGCGGTAAAGGATGCAAACGCGCTAGCGATGCGGATTTCCGAAACCGCAGCATCGGAAAATGTGTTGCGCATCAAGGGGTTTGTCGAGGTGTCAGCCAAGCCGATGCGTTTGCAGGTGCAGGCGGTCGGTTCGCGCGTCAACCATTACTTCGATCGCCCGTGGGCTGCCGGTGAGGTGCGCCGCAGCCGTCTGGTCGTGATCGGAGAAAAGGGTCTCGACCGCGCGAAAATCGAGCGGATGCTGGCAGCCTGATCCATGCACATCCTCGCCACCACATCTTCGTCTCTGGACGACCTGATAGAGCCGGTTGATCTCAACCAGGGTCAGGCGGATGTGGTGGTGCTGTCTTTTTCGGCCAGCGATCTGGGTGGGCTGGAGCGCGGATGGCAGCGTAGTAACGATGTCTCGGTATCCTTTGTGTGTGCCAACCTTTCCGAACTTCGCCACCCCATGTCGGTCGATCTGTGGATTGAAAAGACGGCGGAACATGCCAGACTTATCCTTATCCGGATTCTCGGCGGTGCCGATCGCTGGCGATACGGCGTGGACGAGTTGTCGAGAATGGCGCGGCGGCGTGGCTTAAAGCTCTTGCTTTTGCCCGGCGAATGCAGCGATCGCGATGAGAAACTCGAAGCTGCGTCCACGGTCGATCTACCAACGCAGTCCAAAATCCTTTCCTTCTTCCGCGAAGGCGGGCCGGAAAATATGGACCGGATTGCGAGAGGGCTTGCTGCGTTGGCGCGAGGGGAAGTCTGGCCCGATCTTGCAGCAGAACCGTTGCCCAAATGCGGATTCTACCGGCCCGGTGAAGGCGTGGTTGACCTTTCGGCGGCGCTGGATTGTTACGAGGCCGGTACGCCGCTTGTGCCCATCCTGTTTTATCGTTCCATGCTGATGGCGGAAGACGTTGCGCCGATCGATGCGCTATATGAGGCACTGCGTGAACGCGGCTTTTCGCCGCTTCCGATCTTTGTCGGCGGTCTGAAAGACAGCGACGCTATCCGGTTTCTGGAAGAAAAGCTCGTTCCCTTGGAACCGGCAGCCATGATAGCAGCGACAGCTTTCGCCAGCCATTCGGACGAAGATGGCAAGAGCCTGTTCGACCGGCTGGGCGTCGCAACCTTTCAGGTCATCATGGCCACCACCCGCCGCGATGGTTGGGCGGAAAACATGCGCGGGCTCAACCCGTCCGATCTCGCCATGCATGTGGTGCTGCCGGAATTGGATGGGCGTATTCTGGCGGGCGCTATTTCCTTTAAACAGCCTTACCCAGACGGCGGGCGCGGCCTAGTCCATATCCCGGAGCGTGATCGCGTCGAGCAGGTTGCCGATCGTCTCTCTGCCTTTTTGCGGCTAAAGAATGCGGCACCTGCTGAGCGGCGTGTCGTCATTCTCATGCCGGATTATCCAGGCGCTGCACCGGGGCGAACGGGATATGCGGTTGGTCTCGATGTACCGCAAAGTGTGTTGGAGGTCCTGCGCGACTTACGCGACGCCGGTTATGCGGTGGACGATATTCCAGAGACGGCGCGGGCGTTGCTTGACCGGGTTGAAAATGAGACGACTACTTTTACGCTGGCCGACTACTCAGCGTTCCGCGACGCCCTGCCCAAAGCTGCCAATCTGGCCTTGGACGAAACATGGGGTGAAGCGGATGCAGATACTGCTGTAACAGCCGGAACATTCCATTTTCGTGCCGCTCGTTTCGGCTCAGTAACAGTTGCTCTTGCGCCAGATCGTGGCCGCACCGAAGACCGGCGGGTGGATTATCACGATCCGGCCCTGCCGCCTCGGCATGCACTGGTCGCTTTCGGTGCGTGGATGCAGAAAAGCCCGAGCGCACATGCAATTATTCATGTCGGTGCACACGGTACGCTGGAATGGCTGCCGGGCAAGACGGTTGCGTTATCGCGGACCTGTTTTCCCGAGATCGTTACCGGATCGCTGCCGGTGATCTATCCCTTTATCGTGTCCAATCCCGGCGAAGCAGCCGTTGCCAAACGGCGGATCGCTGCCGTTACCATCGGCCATATTCCGCCTATTTTAATCGATGCTGGACTTTCGCCTGAACAGATGGCGCTGGAACAGCTTGTCGATGAATATGCGCAGGCCGATGGATTGGACAGCCGCCGCCGCGACAGATTGGCCAAGCTTATCGTCGAGAAGGCGCTTGAAACTGGTCTGGCCGAAGATGCTGGCGTCGGCAAGCAGGACGATTCCGATACCGCGCTTTCACGCATTGATGCTTTTCTCTGCGATCTCAAGGATTTCGCGATCAAAGACGGACAGCATGTGTTTGGCCGCTGTGCGGATGGTGAGCCAGATCAGTCGAGAGCGCAAAGTGCGTCGGCTGAAAAGGCTGCGCTGATTGCTGCACTCAACGGGCAGCATATTATTCCTGGCCCTTCCGGTGCACCAGCGCGCGGGCGGCTGGATGTGCTGCCGACGGGGCGTAATCTTTACGCCGCAGATCCGCGCACCATGCCAACAGCCACTGCTTTCGAGCTGGGGCGCATGGCGGGCGAAGAGGTCCTGCGGCATTATTTGCAGAGCCATGGCGATTGGCCAAAGCATATCGTCTTCGACCTCTGGGGTTCGGCATCTTTGCGCAACGGTGGAGAAGATGTGGGGCAAGCCCTGCATTTAATGGGCGCGCGACCGATCTACGATCCGGCAACCGGCCGGGTGACTGGCATCGAAATCCTGCCACCCGCAGCGCTTGGACGGCCACGCGTAGATGTGACGTTCCGCATTTCCGGTCTGTTCCGGGATATGTTTCCGGCGCTCATCGCACTGCTCGACGCTGCCGCCAAAGCAATTGCAAGGCGTGAAGAATCGCCAGGCGACAACCCTTTGGGCGAAGAGGCTGCTAGTCTCGGTCATATCCCTGCCCGTATTTTCGGTTCTGCGCCAGGCACCTATGGCGCGGGCATTGAAGAAAAGCTGGCAAATGGACGCTGGGACGAGCGCGAGGAGTTAGGCCAGACCTATCTGGATGCGGCCAGCCACGCCTTTGGCGGGGCGGATGGGCTTGACGTGTTTGCCGATGAGGGCTTCGCGGACCAGGTGGAAAAGGCCGATCTGTTGGTTCACACCGGGGACGATCCGGGCCGCGACCTCCTGGATGGTTCGTCCGACGTTGCCTTCATCGGCGGTTATACGGCGGCCAAGGCGGCGCTCGGCCAATCGGCCGATGTGGTGGCGCTGGACACGACCGATCCGGCCCGTCCCCGTGCTCGTTCCATCGCGCAGGCGATTACCCGCGTGGTGCGCGCCCGCGCCATCAATCCGCGCTTCATTGCCGGGCAAATGCGCCATGGGCCACGTGGGGCTGCGGAGTTTGCAGAAACGGCGGACAGGCTGATCGGTTTTGCCGAGACCACCCACGCCGTATCGTCATCTTTGATAGAAGCATTGTATGATGCTTACTTCGGCAATGAAGATGTTCGCGATTTCATTTTGCGAGAAAACCCGCAGGCGGCAGAGATAATGGCACAGCGTTTTCTTTCCGCTCGCCGTCGCGGCCTTTGGCACAGCCGCCGTAATGCTGTCGATGCAGAGCTGGAAATGCTGATAGCTCCCAAATTGGCGAGGGCGAAGGTATGAATGCTGCCACGCGCGCCGATGTCCAGCCTTTCGCACGTCGCGGCGTTTGCCCGGCTCTGTCGGCGCCGATGCAGACCGGTGATGGGCTCTTATCCCGCATTGCTCTCACGGCTCATGTTTCGCCTGATGATTTGGGAGCGCTGTGCACCCTTGCTGTCCGGCATGGCAATGGTCTGGTCGACATCACCGCCCGGGGCAGCCTGCAATTTCGCGGGCTGACGACCGAGAGTGCCGTGTCATTAGAGATGGACGTTCTCGCTCTGGGCTTGCCGTTACGGCATGGCTTGGCGGTGGAAACGTCGCCACTGGCGGGGATCGATGAAACGGCAATTGCTGATACCGGTGAAATCGTAAGCCGGATATGCGAGCGCGCAGATCAGCTCCACCTCCATGAACGGCTAGCAGCAAAAATGTCTGTCGTCGTTGATGGCGGTGGTAACGTGATCATGGATGATCTGCTGGCGGATATCCGGTTGAAAGCTGTCCGTCTCAATAATGACGTGTTTTGGCAGCTGATGCTGGGCGGTTCAGAAGCCAATGCATTGCGGGTTGGTTCGCTGCACACAGAAAATGCAGCCGATGCCGTCACCCATCTCCTGTCTCATCTCGCTGAACGAGGATCGGAGGCCAGAGGGCGCGACCTCGACATTGCGCAAATCCAGGCGATTTGTGCGGATTGGCTTATTCAGCAGACTGGGGATGCACAAGCCACAGCCCTGTGTCAGCCTTTCGGACTGCTGCGTCTCTCAGAAAACCTTTTCGCCACCGTCCTCGCGCCTGCGTATGGTCAACTTCCGGCCAAGGCACTGTCGTCTCTCTGCGCCTTCGCCTCCACGCTCGGGATGAAGTTCGTAAAACCAGGCCCCGCCCACGCCCTGTTTTTTCTTGGTGACGAGGTGGCTTGTCAGGCGCTTCTTGACCACGCGCCTGAAGCCGGTTTTGTGACCCGTGCCGATGACCCGCGTTCTGCGATCGCAGTATGCGCGGGCAAATCTGCCTGCGCTTCGGGTTTTCTTGTCACAAAGGAATTGGCGGACCACGCAGCAGTGGACTGTGCACCGCTTCTGGACAGCTCTCTCACGCTGCATCTCTCCGGGTGTGGCAAGGGATGCGCCCATCCGAACGCTGCGCCGCTTGCCTTTTCAGGCCGCGCCGAGGGGCTTGCTTTCACCTATTCCGGTCGAGCTGGCGATCCTCCCGATGTGGTTTTGCCCTTCTCACAACAAGAGGCCGCGCTTTCTCGGCTTGCCCGATTATATGAAAAAGAACATAAGCCCGGAGAAAATGCCCACACCCTTCTTGCCCGTCTTGGCAAGGACCGGATTGTCGCGGCGCTCCGACAGGAAGATCGATGACTGAATACGACTATATCCGCGATGGTAACGCAATTTATGAGCGCTCTTTCGCGATGGTTCGCGATGAGGCGGATTTATCTGCGTTTACGCCTGATCAGGCTGAGATTGCCATCCGCATGATCCACGCCTGCGGGCTTGTGGATGCCGCGCAGCACTTTCGGTTTTCGCCAGATTTCGTGGTTGCCGCACGCGGCGCCCTGGAAGCCGGGAAGCCTGTTTTGTGTGATGCGGAAATGGTGGCGCATGGCGTGACCCGCGCGCGCCTGCCCGCTGGCAATGATGTGATCTGCACGTTGCGTGATCCGCGCACGCCCGGACTTGCAAAGACCATTGGCAACACGCGTTCGGCGGCAGCGCTTGACCTGTGGGCCGAAAAACTGGACGGCGCGTTGGTGGCTATCGGCAATGCGCCGACGGCCCTTTTTTTTCTGCTGGAAATGCTGGAGCGAGGCGCGCCCCGTCCCGCCGCCATCATTGGCATGCCGGTTGGTTTCGTCGGGGCGATGGAATCCAAAGATGCCTTGGAAGAAAGCCCACTTGGCATTCCCTATGCCATCGTCAAGGGTCGTCTTGGGGGTTCGGCGATGACGGCAGCGGCGGTGAATGCAGTTGCAAGGCCGGGTCTATGAGCGTGGCGATGTTTGAGCCAGAGCCTTCAAAGGCATCGAAAGGCAAGATGATCGGTGTTGGCACAGGTCCTGGTGACCCTGAGCTTTTGACGCTGAAAGCCGTGCGTACCATCGAGAATGCCGATGTCGTTGCCTTCTTCTGCAAGAAGGGTAGCACGGGCAATGGTCGCGGCATCGTTGAAAACTTCATCCGCCCCGGCACACTGGAAATGCCGCTGGTCTATCCAGTAACAGTCGAAAGCGACAAAAACGGCGATGATTACCGCGGTGCTATCGCCAATTTCTTTGACCAGTGCGCCAGTGACATTGCGGTGCATCTGGATGCCGGGCGCAATGTCGCGGTGCTGTCGGAAGGGGATCCACTGTTTTACGGTTCCTATATGCACCTGCATTTGCGTTTGGCACCATCTTATCCAGCAGAGGTCGTGGCGGGCATCACCGCCATGTCCGGCTGCTGGTCCATGACAGGTCTGCCGCTGGTGCAGGGCGACGATATCTTAAGCGTTCTGCCGGGTACACTTGCTGAGGAAACGCTGACCGAACGTCTCTCTGGCACGGATGGTGCCGTCATCATGAAGGTCGGTCGTAACCTCCCGAAAATCCGCCGGGCTCTGGAAAGAGCCGGCAAGCTGCAAAGCGCTTTGTATGTGGAGCGCGGCACGATGGAAAATGGCCATGCCATGAGTCTGGTGGAGCATGACGGTTCGCCTGCGCCTTACTTCTCGCTGGTGCTGGTGCCGGGTTGGAAAGACAGGCCTTCGGGTGGAGACGCCGCATGAGCGGTCGTCTCACCGTTGTGGGGCTTGGCCCAGGCAATCTGGCACAAATCACGCCGGAAGCGCTGGATGCTGTGCGTGAAGCGGAAGATTTTTTCGGCTACATTCCCTATCTCGACCGTCTCTCGCTACAGCCGCATCAACGCCGCCACGCATCTGATAATCGCGAGGAACTCTCCCGTGCGGAGGCAGCACTGACGCTGGTTGCTGCGGGCGGCAAGGTCTGCGTCGTGTCAGGCGGCGATCCTGGCGTGTTCGCCATGGCTGCTGCCGTCTGTGAGGCTATTGAGAACGGTCCTCCGGCATGGCGGGAGATCGATTTTCGCGTCGTGCCCGGCGTCACGGCCATGCTGGCAGTGGCTGCAAAAGCCGGTGCGCCGCTGGGGCATGATTTCTGCGCCATTTCGCTCTCGGATAATCTTAAGCCGTGGTCGCTGATCGAAAAGCGGTTGGCTTTAGCGGCTGAGGCCGGTTTCGTGATGGCGTTCTACAACCCCATCAGCAAAGCGCGTCCGCATCAACTTGCGACAGCCTTCGATGTCCTGCGCGCGCATCTACCGGGTTCCGTACC
The DNA here is from genome assembly GCF_001562555.1 of Agrobacterium bohemicum. Taxonomy (NCBI): domain Bacteria; kingdom Pseudomonadati; phylum Pseudomonadota; class Alphaproteobacteria; order Hyphomicrobiales; family Rhizobiaceae; genus Agrobacterium; species Agrobacterium bohemicum. The sequence goes on along the minus strand of NZ_KQ961025.1, from coordinate 307,028 downwards.
GGTCATTTTTGGTCGCGCTGCAGGGCGGGCGGATGAGCGTATGCGGGTCGTGCCACTCTCTGAAGCCTCAAGCGATATGGCCGATATGGCGACCTGCATCATTGTTGGTTCGGTGGAAACACGGTTGATCGAACGTGAGGGGCAGCAACCAATGGTTTATTCACCACGTTCGTCCAAAAGGGAAAGCTGATGGCGAATAGTTGCCAGCGCCGTATCGATACTAGGCACGGTCGCGGCGCGGGTAAGGTCCGGGCGCTCGATCATAAGCACCTTGATACCAAGCTGCCGCGCTGCCTCGATTTTCGCATAGGCCGCTGTGCCGCCGGAGTTTTTGGAGACGATAACCGCGATCCGGTTTTCGCTCATGAGGTTGATTTCGTCCGCCAAGGTAAAGGGCCCGCGCGCAGTGATATAACGGGCATTAGGCACTGCCAACTTCGGCTCGACCGGATCGACGCTGCGGATAAGATAATGGTGTTGCGGCGCGGCCTCGAAGGGCAGCAATTCCTGGCGACCGAGAGCGAGGAAAGCGTTGGTGCTGTTTGCACCGAGCGCTTTCATAGCGCTTTCGACATCTGCCACGTTTTGCCAGTCATCGCCGAGTTGTTTCTTCCAAGCAGGGCGCTCCAGCGACACAAGCGGAACATTGGTCAGTTCCGCTGCTTGAACGGCGTTCGCAGATATCCGCGCCGCGTATGGGTGGGTCGCATCCACCAGAAGATCGAACTGGTTTTCAGTTATAAAGGCGGCCAGTCCGCTGGACCCACCAAAGCCACCGGTTCGCATCGGTACGGGTTGCTGTACCGGATCACGGGTTCGGCCAGCCATGGACAAAAGCAACCGGTAGCCGGAGCCTTCCGCCAGTTTTCCGGCCAGAATACGGGCATCCGCCGTGCCACCGAGAATGAGTATGGAGCGTGTCATGGCCTCTGAATATGCCGTAATCGGTGGTGTATCCACTGAAAAGGCGATTCCGCCATGGCTTTCCATTGTCGGCATTGGCGAAAATGGTCTTGCCGGGCTGGGCGAGGATGCGCGCTACGCCATCGAAAATGCGGAATTCGTGTTTGGCGGCAAGCGGCATCTAATGTTGGCGACGGATGCGATCAAGGGTGAAGCACGGCCATGGCCGGTGCCATTTGACGTCGAAATGGCGGATGTGGTGGCGCTGCGTGGCCGAAAAGTCTGTGTGGTCGCCTCCGGTGATCCCTTCTTTTACGGTGTTGGCGTCACCCTGCTTCGGCATGTAGCGACGGAAGAAACTATCTCCCACCCTGCACCATCGGCGTTTTCGCTGGCTGCCTCCAGACTTGGCTGGGCCTTGCAAGATGTCGAATGCGTGTCTTTGCATGGACGCTCCATCGATCTCATTCGCCCCCATCTGCATTCCGCTGCAAAACTTATCGTTTTGACATCGGATGAAAAAGCCCCTGCCCTTTTGGCTGCCCTTTTGGCGGAAACAGGGTTCGGGCGTTCGGATATTATTCTGCTGGAAGCTTTGGGCGGTCCTCGGGAGAAGGTGCGTCGTTGTAATGCATCCGCATTTTCTCTTGATGATATCGATCCGCTGAATGTCGTGGCAATCCATGTCGTTGCAGATGAAAAGGCCCGTATCCTCCCCTACACGCAAGGTCTGGATGACGCGTTGTTCGAGCATGATGGCCAGATGACCAAGCGTGAAATTCGGGCGGTAACCCTATCCTCCCTCGCGCCGCGTCACGGCGAATTGTTGTGGGATATCGGTGCCGGCTCCGGCTCCATCGGCATCGAGTGGATGCTGGCGCATCCTTCCTTGCGGGCCATTGATATCGAACAGCACTCTGAGCGGGCTGAACGTGCCAAGCGCAATGCGGTAGCGTTTGGTGTGCCGGGGCTGGAGGTCGTGATTGGTGCAGCGCCGAAGGCGTTCGATGGTCTGCCTGCGCCCGACGCCATCTTTATCGGTGGCGGCGGCAGCGAAGATGGTGTGCTGGACGGTGCTATTGCAGCGCTGAAGCCCGGCGGGCGGTTGGTCGCCAATGCGGTGACGCTGGAGATGGAAGCCGTACTGCTGGCGGCGCAGGCGCGGTTGGGCGGTTCGTTGATACGCCTTGAGGTTGCCCGCTCATCCCCGGTTGGCTCCATGCAAGGCTGGCGTCCCGCTATGCCGGTCACCCAATGGGCATGGATCAAGCCGTGATTGTGGCGGGGATTGGGTGTCGCAGGGGTGTTGATGCTGATACTGTTATCGCTGCATTGGACGAGGTTTCGCAGGCGCTTGGTGTGAAGATTGATGTCATTGCAACAGCACCTATCAAAGCCGATGAGCCCGGATTGCTGGAAGCAGCCACGCAACTTGGCATGGCCTTTATTGTGGTGGCTCAAGCGGATTTCGAAGCTGCAAGCACCCGCACGATCACACAATCGGCGACCAGCCTGAAACATTCCGGGTCCCCGAGCCTCAGCGAAGCAGCGGCGCTTGCGGCTTTGGGGCCACGATCAAGGCTTATCGCCCCGCGTATGGTGATTGGCGACATGACGGTGGCGCTTGCCACTTTAGGAGATGACGAATGACGGTTCATTTTATCGGTGCCGGTCCCGGTGCGGCAGACCTTATCACTGTACGTGGACGTGATCTGATCGCAGCCTGCCCGGTCTGCCTCTATGCGGGATCGCTGGTGCCGAAGGCGCTGCTGGATTATTGCCCATCCGGTGCTCGTATCGTTGATACGGCAGCGCTATCGCTAGACGATATCGAAGCGGAATATGTGGCCGCTGCGCGTGAGGGCAAGGATGTGGCGCGGCTGCATTCTGGTGATCTCTCCGTCTGGAGCGCCATGGGCGAGCAAATCCGCCGTCTGGAGCGTCTGGGGCTGGATTACACTGTTACACCCGGCGTCCCCTCCTTTGCCGCCGCCGCTGCCACGTTGCGGCGGGAATTGACGGTGCCGGAGGTGGCGCAGAGCCTTGTGCTCACCCGCGTGTCCGGTCGTGCGTCCAAAATGCCGGAAACGGAGACGTTGAAGGCCTTCGGTGCGACGGGAGCGACGCTCGCCATTCACCTTGCCATCCATGCCATTGCCAAGGTGGTGGAGGATTTGACGCCGCTTTATGGGGCGGAGTGCCCGGTCGCTATCGTGGTGCGGGCCTCTTGGCCGGAGGAGCGGGTTATTTGCGGGACGCTCGCTGATATTGAGACCAAGCTTGCGGAAGAACCGGTGGAACGCACGGCGCTGATTTTCGTCGGCAAGGGGCTAGCGTCAGAAGATTTTCGTGAGAGCGCGCTTTACAGCACGGATTATGTGCGCCGATTCCGCTCGCCGGAAGGGAAAGCGGATACGTGACGGGATGGCGCAAAGCCGAAGCGCCCCTTCATAGCCCCATCCCTATCGAACACCAGAATTTCGAGCGCCGTTTCCGGCACATTGAGAGCGTCGGCCGCCGTTTGCCAGGCTTTCTCTGCAACGACATTGCCAAGATCTATACCCGCGCCGCCTGCCATGGTGAAGGCGTGTGCCACCGTGTTGGCGTGGCGGATGGCATCCGCCAGCATCTCGTCTCCGCCCGCCTCTGTGGCGAGTTTCGCCAGCGCATCCAGGTCCGCCAAGCCACGTTTGGAATGAACATCGAGCATGCCTTGCGCCAGCTTGGTCATCTTGGCGACGCCGCCAGCGATGGTGAGTTTCTCGACGGGATGCGTTCGCAGATATTTCAACATGCCGCCGATAAAATCGCCCATATCGATCAGGGCTGTTTCCGGCAGGCTATGAAATGCCTGTCCAGCTTTTTCCGAGGCGTTGCCTGTGGCGCCGAGGATATGGGTTAGCCCCTCGGCGCGTGCTACATCAATGCCGCGCCAGATGGAGTGAATCCAGGCCGAGCAGGAAAAGGGAATGACGATGCCGGTGGTCCCGAGAATGGAAATACCGCCGACGATGCCGAGCCTGCCGTTCAGCGTCTTTTCCGCAATCCTTTCGCCATTCTCGACAGAAATCTCCACTTCGAAATCGGTATTGTCTCCGGCGACGTCGTGGATGGCTTTCTCGATCATCTTGCGGGGCACGGGGTTGATGGCGGGTTCGCCAATGGCCAAGGGAAGTCCAGGGCGGGTGACGGTGCCAACACCCCTGCCCGCTTTGAAGGTGATGCCTGTCCCCGGCTGTCCACGCCGCAGCGTGCTTTCGATCAAGGCACCGTGGGTCACATCAGGGTCATCACCCGCATCTTTGATGACACCAGCGCGCGCAAATCCATGGCCATGTTGGGAGGTCGCCAGAGAAAAGCTCACGCGCTTGCCGCTTGGAAGTTCGATCTCGACAGGGTATGGAAAATCACCGGTCAGCAACGCGGCGCAGGCGGCTTTCGCCGCAGCCGTCGCGCAAGCGCCGGTCGTCCAGCCGCGACGCAGGTTTTTTCCATCCGTTTCCATTCTGTTTCTATAGCGGTTACGGCTATGGCCGTCATCGGTAAACAACAGGCAGTGTGAATGTCGAGACCACTTATCGTGAAAAAGGGCAGGCCATGACCGCGCGAGCAATCATCATCGGGGCGCCGCGGTCCGGTTCGGGCAAGACCAGCGTCACCATCGGCCTTTTGCGCGCCTTTGCGCGGCGCGGTGTGAAGGTGCGGGGCATCAAGACCGGGCCTGACTATATCGATCCCGGTTTTCATGCCTTTGCGGCAGGCACGCCGGGCCTCAATCTCGACAGTTGGGCCATGCAGCCGGATTTGCTGCGGCATCTGTTCGCCCAGCAGGCTGAGGACGCGGAACTGGTGCTGATTGAAAGCGCCATGGGCTTGTTTGATGGCATCGTGGTGCCGGAGAACCGGACCGGATCGGCGGCTGATCTGGCGCGGCTGTTTGGCATACCGGTTTTGCTGGTGCTGGATATATCGGGCCAATCCCAGACGGCTGCGGCGGTTGCCCACGGATTTGCCCATTACGATCCGGATGTCAAAATGTCTGCTGTTGTGCTCAACCGTGCAGGCAGCGAAAGACACCGGACGCTCTGTTCGCAAGCCATTGAAAGAATCGGCTTACCCGTAGCGGGCTGCGTGATGCGTGATCCCTCGCTGGTGTTGCCGGAGCGTCATCTGGGGCTGGTGCAGGCCAGCGAGCATCCTGAGATCGACGCGCATATCGAGCGGCTTGCCGATGCGATGGAGCAGGCGATTGATCTTGATGCGCTTTTGTCGCTGGCGCGCCCGGTGGAGCTCTCGCGGGGCTCGGTGGAAGCCGCAATCGCACCGCCCGGTCAGCGCATCGCGCTGGCGCAGGATGCCGCCTTTACGTTTCTCTACCCGCATCTTCAGCGTCACTGGCGCGAAGCGGGTGCGGAGATCATCCCGTTTTCGCCCCTTGCCGATGAATCGCCCAACGCCTCCTGCGATGTCTGCTGGTTGCCGGGTGGATATCCCGAGCTTCACGCGGGCAGACTTGCGGGGGCCACGAATTTCAAGGCGGGTCTCTCACGCTTTTCGCATGAAAAGCCAGTTCATGGGGAATGCGGAGGCTATATGGTGCTGGGTGAGAGGCTGGAAGATGCCGATGGCGTGAGCCATGCCATGACCGGGCTTTTGTCCCATGCCACCAGCTTTGCCAAACGCAAGATGAACCTTGGCTATCGGCAGGCCACCATTGCCGTTGATGGTCTGCTGGGGCGGGCAGGCGAGGTTCTGCGCGGCCATGAGTTTCACTATGCCCGTGTGACCGATGCTGGACGCGATGATGCCTTTGCGCAGATTGCCGACGGTCAGGGCAAGCCGCTTGGACCTTCCGGCGGCAGGCGCGGGCTGGTGACGGGTACGTTTTTTCACGCCATTGCCAAAGGTTAAGTTTTTCTCATCAATCGTGTGGTGGAGGAATGTCGCCGCCTCCCTATATTGTGGTGATGCGCTGCGTGCTGGCGCTTGATCCATTCAACAAGGACAGATTTTCATGACCGAGAAATCCCCCGAAAATAATTTTCCCGCCGGTTACGAACCAGCCGACGTCTGGGAATGGGAAAAGGGCAATGGCGGTCAGTTCGCCAATATCAACCGCCCGATTGCAGGTCCTACGCACGATAAGGAATTGCCAGTCGGCAAACATCCGTTGCAGCTTTATTCGCTGGCGACGCCCAATGGCCAGAAGGTCGGCATTATTCTGGAAGAACTCTTGGCGGCAGGACATACGGGTGCGGAATATGATGCCTGGCTGATCCGTATCGGCGATGGCGACCAGTTCGGCTCGGATTTCGTCAAGGCCAACCCAAACTCGAAAATCCCGGCACTGGTGGACCATTCCACCCCTGAGCCGACGCGTGTGTTCGAAAGCGGATCGATCCTGCTTTATCTCGCAGAAAAGTTTGGTGCGTTTCTGCCTAAAGATCATAGGGGCCGCACAGAGGCGATCAACTGGCTGTTCTGGCAGATGGCATCCGGGCCGTATCTCGGCGGTGGTTTTGGCCATTTCTACGCCTATGCGCCGATTCATATCAAATATGCCATCGACCGTTTTGCTATGGAAGCCAAGCGACAGCTTGACGTGCTGGACCGCCATCTGGCAGACAACGAGTATCTGGCCGGTTCGGAATATTCAATTGCGGATATCGCCGTCTGGCCATGGTACGGCAATCTGGCACGTGGACAGTCTTATCCGAAGGCTGATGTCTTTCTGGATGTGAAAAGCTATAAGAACCTTCAACGTTGGGCGGCCGAGATTGCGGAACGTCCAGCGGTAAAGCGGGGTCGCATGGTCAACAAGGTCAATGGCGATCCTTCGGAACAATTGCACGAACGCCACGATGCGTCCGACTTCGATACGAAGACGCAGGACAAAATCGGCAAAGCATAAGGAAAAGACGATGGCAAAGCTGCCTGAAATGACGAAACACCGCGGCTTTCCATCCGGCATGCCGAGCACGGGCATACAGTTCACCATACGCCGCGCAAATCCGCGCGGCGTAACGCCCGTCAAACACATTCCCCGCCGTGCACGGAATGACTCGGCGGAACACAAGGTGGATGCGGCCTTCCTGCACGCGCTGTGGCACCAGTTCGGAGCCGAGCCGTTCGAGCGTGGAAACCTCGATGCGGCCCGTCTCAGCCTGTTATTTGGTCGTGAGGTGCTACCTGCGGACAAGGATTTCGATCCTCTGTCCTACCAATCCATGCTCGTTATCGATGAGCGGGTGGCACGGCAGAACTTTCCGGAATCCTTCGAGAATTATTTCCAGATCGACTGAACCATCCGCTGCGGCAAAGTGGAGCGGACGGAGAAAGTTTCTGTGCTTCGCGGAATTGAAGTGCTATAGAGCACCCCAGTTTCATCGATTTCGGCGTCTGCCATGATCAGGCATATCATCTGCGTCATTACTGCAAGTGCGTGTCTCCTGCTGCCTGCGGGTATCGGGACTGGCGACGCTGCGCATGGCGGCGAAGATTATGCCACGCTGGAAAAGCTGGGTGCAGCCCTCTTTGAAGACACTAACCTTTCGATGAACCGCACCATGTCCTGCTCTACCTGCCATATGCCGGGGTTGGGCTTTACAGATGGGCGCGAGACCGACAAGGTCGGGCATGATGTCTCCTTGGGTGATGACGGCGCGTCTCTGGGTGATCGCAACGTGCCGAGTGCAGCCTACGCGAAATTCTCCCCACCTTTTGGTAAGAACGCCGTTGGCGAATATGTTGGCGGCCAGTTCTGGGATGGACGCGCATCGACACTGGAAGATCAGGCCGCTGGCCCGCCATTGAACCCAATTGAAATGGGCATGCCGGACAAAACCACGATCGCAAAGCGGCTGAAGGAAAATACGGATTATGCGGCAGCCTTTGGCACGCAATTCGGTAGCGATGTGTTCAAGAGCGACGACTCCGCCTTTGCAGCGATGACCAAGGCGTTGGCAGCCTTTGAACGAACCGACGAGTTCTCCACTTTCGATTCGAAATATGATCGCTTCCTGCGGGGTGAAGAAAAGCTGACCGATCAGGAAGAGCTTGGCCGTGTGCTGATGTCCTCGACACAATTTACCAACTGCAATACGTGTCATGAAATCCGCGGCACCAATGGCCTCTCCGACGGTGTCTTCACAAACCACAAATATTTCAATATCGGCGTTCCCGCCAACAAGGCGGTGCGGGCGGCCAATGGTTCAAAGCCTGATGCCGTCGATCTCGGTTTGGCGCAGAACCCGGCCGTCGCGGGCGATCCGGCACAGCGCGGCAAGTTCAAGGTGCCGACGCTGCGGAATGTCGCTATTACCGGACCCTACATGCATAATGGCGTGTTCAAGGACTTGCGCACCGTGGTGCTGTTTTACGTGAAATACAAAAGCAAGAAGGCCAGCCGTCAGATCAACCCGGAGACGGGGCAAGCTTGGGATGCGCCTGAGGTGGCTGACAACATCGCCATGACAGAGCTGACCTCAGCGCCCGCGCTGGATGACAAGCGGGTAGATGCTATCGTCGCGTTTTTGAAAACGCTGACAGACAAGCGATATGAGCACCTTTTGCCGGAAGACAATGCCGGGCAAGGCGCAACGCCCCCTGCCCAGCCGGTTTCTCTTACGCCGCCAAAAGTGCCTTGAATTCTGCCAGAACCGCATCGCCCATTTCAGACGTGCTGACCTGACGGCTGCCGTCCGAGACGATGTCTGCGGTGCGGATGCCCTTGTCCAGCACGTTGGCGATGGCCGTTTCCAGCTTGGTGGCTTCATCCACCATGTTGAAGGAATAACGCAGGCACATGGCGAAAGACGCGATCATGGCGATGGGGTTGGCAATGCCTTTGCCGGCGATGTCAGGGGCAGAGCCGTGCACAGGCTCATACATTGCCTTGCGCTTGCCGGTCTTGGCATCCGGCGCACCAAGCGAAGCGGATGGTAGCATGCCGAGCGAGCCAGTCAGCATGGCCGCAACATCGGACAGCATATCGCCAAACAGGTTATCGGTGACGATGACGTCAAACTGCTTGGGCTTGCGCACCAGCTGCATGCCGCCAGCATCCGCCAGCATATGCTCGAGCTCCACATCCTTGAACTTGGCCGCGTGGGTTTCCGTCACGACCTGGTTCCACAAAACGCCTGATTTCATGACGTTGCGCTTTTCCATGGAGCAGACGCGGTTATCGCGGGTGCGGGCCAGTTCGAATGCGACGCTGGCGATGCGCTCGATTTCGAACGTGTCATAAATCTGGGTGTCGATGCCGCGCTTCTGGCCGTTGCCGAGATCGATGATCTGCTTTGGCTCGCCGAAATAAACGCCGCCCGTCAATTCACGAACGATGAGGATATCGAGACCTTCGACCAATTCCTGCTTCAGAGAGGATGCGGCAGCAAGTGCCGGGTAGCAGATCGCCGGGCGCAGGTTGGCGAACAGCTCTAGATCTTTGCGCAGGCGCAAAAGGCCGGATTCGGGTCTCACCTCGTAAGGCACGCTATCCCACTTGGGACCACCGACTGCACCGAACAGAATCGCGTCTGCCGCGAGCGCCTTTTCCATGTCCGCGTCGGAAATCGCGACGCCATGGGCATCATAAGCGCTGCCGCCAACGAGGCCTTCTTCGGTCGTAAAGCCTGCGGCCTTTTCGCTGTTCAGATAATCGATCAGCTTGCGGACTTCAGCCATGGCTTCGGGGCCGATGCCGTCACCGGGCAGCAGGAAAAGCGTGCGCACTGTCATGAAAACCCTCCTTGGCCACGCCGCAAAACCATGTTTGGTTTAAGCGGCAGGCGCGTCAAAATCCTTTTCCCACAACGTCAATCGTTGTGGGGTGCGGGCTTCTTAGCCTTGGAGATGGCCTATTTCAAGGAAGGCTAGAGACGATTCGGTACGTGTGGAGATCAAACCGGCTCTCAATGCGGGCGGAAGCGATCAGGCCCAGGGGCGGGCGGCAGCATTGGTCTTTTCGAAACCTTCGATGGCACCGGCATGTTCCAGTGTCAGGCCGATATCGTCGAGGCCGTTCAGCATGCAGTGACGCTTGAACTCATCGAGTTCGAACGAGATCGTGCCGCCATCAGGGCCGCTGATTTCGAGATTTTCGAGATCGACCGTGACAACGGCATTGGAGCCACGCGACGCGTCATCCATCAGTTTTTCCAGATTTTCCGGGCTGACGACGATCGGCAGAATACCGTTCTTGAAACAGTTGCTGTAGAAAATATCGGCAAAGCTGGTGGAGATGACGCAGCGAATACCGAAATCCAGCAGCGCCCAGGGCGCATGTTCACGCGAGGAACCACAGCCGAAATTATCGCCAGCGACGAGAATCTGGGCTTTCTGATAGGCGGGCTTGTTCAAAACGAAATCTGGGTTTGGCGAACCATCTTCCAGATAGCGCGACTCCGCAAACAGGCCGGTACCGAGGCCGGTGCGCTTGATGGTTTTGAGGTAGTCCTTCGGAATGATCATATCCGTGTCGATATTAACGACCGGCATGGGGGCAGCGACACCCGTCAGTTTGGTGAACTTTTCCATCTCTCACTCCGAAATCTTACTGATAGCAGGGCCATAATAAACGCTTACCGCCGCAATAGCGCAAAATCGCGTGTATTTGAAGGCCAAACCGCACCCACATGGTACACCTGTCGAAACACAGAGACGTCAAAACGCGTTTGTTTCAAAAGCAGGTGAGGGATTGAGAGTTAGTGCCAGACATAGCCGAGCTTACGCAACTGCGTGCCGTCGAAATCTTCCATGCCTTCCGCTACGTCCTTACCGCCATGCGAGCGAAAGAAACGGCTGGCGACATCGCTGTCTTCAAGGCACCACACGACAACGCCGTTGCAGCCGAGAGATTTCAGCAGACGCCGCGCTTCGATGAAAAGTACAGAGCCTAGTCCCATGCCCTGATATTCAGGCCGCAGATAAATCTCGTAAATTTCGCCATCATAGGGAAGGCCGCGGGCCCGGCTGAGGCCCAGAGTCGTGTATCCCGCAACGATGCCAGAAATTTCCACGACCAGCATGGTGGACGAGCCGCGTGTCGCCTTGCGCCACCACGTCTCGTTGCGCCGGTCCAGCATCTGCCGCAGTGGCTTATGGGGAATGAGACCCGCATAGGCCTGCTGCCATGACGACCTGTGCGCTTCGGAAATAGCGCGCGCATCGTCCGGCTCTGCTCGGCGAATGTCTATGGATAACGTTTTCATAACGCGATTCTGACCCCGGCGGAGAAAACTTACCAGCCATAAAGGTTAACGGCTCGAAGCTTACCCACAGCCTATTCATGTGGATGAAGCCTGAAAATTAACGCTATATTTACCATTGAAGCAAGCGCCGTCCGACTCAGTCCCGCGAATAAATGCCGGGCGCGTAAAGAAGAGGCCAGATAACAAAAAACCCGGCGCGGAGGCCGGGTTCTTCGAATTAAAAACTTTTTGGCAAATCAGCCAGCAAGTTTTGCCTTGTCGAAACGCTTGCGATCGTTGGCATCCAGGAACATTTTGCGCAGACGGATGGACTTTGGAGTCACTTCCATCAGTTCATCGTCCTGAATCCAAGACAGGGCGCGGTCAAGCGTCATGCGGATCGGCGGCGTCAGCTTCACGGCTTCATCCTTGCCAGCGGCGCGGATGTTGGTGAGCTGCTTGCCCTTGAGAACGTTGACCTCAAGGTCGTTGTCACGTGTGTGAATGCCGATGATCATGCCAGCGTAAACCTTTTCGCCCGGCTCGATCATCATCGGGCCGCGATCTTCCAGGTTGAACATGGCGTAGGCAACAGCTTCACCGGAACCGTTCGACAGCAGAACGCCTTGAACACGACCAGCGATAGCACCCTTGAACGGCTGGTAGGAGTGGAACAGACGGTTCATGATGGCCGTGCCGCGTGTGTCCGTCAGCAGTTCGGACTGGTAGCCGATGAGGCCACGCGTTGGAGCCAGGAACTTCAGACGAACGCGGTTGCCGCCGGATGGACGAAGCTCGGTCATCTCAGCCTTGCGCTCGGACATCTTCTGAACAACGATACCAGAATGTTCTTCATCAACGTCGATGACGACTTCTTCGATCGGCTCGATGGTCTGGCCGTTTTCATCCTTCTGCATCACAACGCGTGGACGCGATACAGCAAGTTCGAAGCCTTCGCGACGCATGGTTTCGATCAGAACGGCAAGCTGCAATTCGCCACGGCCGGACACGAAGAACGAGTCCTTGCCTTCGGCTTCTTCGATCTTCAGCGCAACGTTGCCTTCGGCTTCCTTGTAGAGACGATCGCGGATGACGCGCGATGTGACCTTGTCGCCTTCAGTGCCAGCCAAGGGGCTGTCGTTAACGATGAAGGACATCGTAACCGTTGGCGGATCGATTGGCTGCGCCGTCATCGCTTCGGTAACCGAAGGATCACAGAACGTGTCGGCGACCGTACCCTTGGACAGGCCGGCGATGGCAACGATGTCGCCTGCGTGGGCTTCGTCAATAGCTGTGCGCTCAATGCCGCGGAATGCGAGAATCTTGGAGATACGACCGGTTTCGATGATCTTGCCATCCTGGCCCAGAACCTTGACGGCCTGGTTTGGCTTGATCGAGCCGGATGCGATACGACCGGTGATAATGCGGCCGAGGAAGGGGTTGGCTTCGAGGATCGTGCCGATCAAACGGAACGGACCTTCTTCAACCGTTGGTTCAGGAACGTGCTTAAGAACCAGATCGAGCAGCGGTGCCAGGCCTTCGTCCTTAGGGCCTTCCGGGTTGACGTTCATCCAGCCATCGCGACCAGAGCCGTAAAGAATCGGGAAATCGAGCTGCTCGTCAGTCGCGTCGAGGTTCGCGAAAAGGTCGAACACTTCGTTGATGACTTCTTCGTGGCGGCCATCGGGACGGTCGATCTTGTTGATCGCGACGATAGGCTTGAGGCCTACCTTGAGCGCCTTGGAAACCACGAACTTGGTCTGCGGCATTGGGCCTTCAGACGAGTCGACCAGAACGATCGCGCCGTCCACCATCGATAGGATACGCTCGACTTCACCACCGAAGTCGGCGTGGCCGGGGGTGTCGACGATGTTGATGCGAACACCCTTCCACTCGACAGACGTCGCCTTGGCGAGAATGGTGATGCCGCGTTCTTTTTCCAGGTCGTTACTGTCCATGACGCGCTCTGCAACGCGCTGGTTTTCGCGGAACGAACCGGACTGTTTCAGAAGCTCGTCAACGAGCGTCGTTTTGCCATGGTCAACGTGCGCGATAATCGCGATGTTGCGAATTGCCATTGTTCAATATCTCTGAGGTTGGGGCGTCATATCTTGAGATGCGCCAATTTAGTCTGGCGGGCCTATAACCTTTTTTTTGCAAAAGCGAAAGGGGGGCTACCACATAAGCCCCTTGCAGAAACGCCCTATCAGAGTTTTATGACAGTTTTCAGGCGCTGTTTGTCAAGCTTGGCCTGAAACCAGTCCTCGCTTTTTCAGCATCGCTTCCGGGCTTGGCATCTTGCCACGGAAAGTCTTGTAGGTTTCTTCTGCATCAACCGAGCCGCCCACAGAATAGATGTTGTCTTTCAACTTACGTGCCATGTCGGTGTTAAAGGCATCGCCGGTTTCCTCGAAAGCTGCGAAAGCGTCTGCATCGAGAACTTCCGACCACATGTAGGAATAATAGCCTGCCGAGTAGCCGTCGCCGGAAAAGACGTGCTGGAAATGTGGCGTGGCGTGGCGCATGACGATGGACTTCGGCATGTTGAGCGATTCTAGAACCTCGGTCTGCACGGCCATCGGATCATCGACAGCACCACGTGTATGGAACGCCATATCGACCAGCGCCGAGGAGGTGAACTCGACTGTGTTGAAACCGGCATTGAAGGTTTGTGCGGCCAGAACCTTGTCCAGCAGCGCCTTCGGCATCGGAGCGCCCGTCTCGTAGTGAAGGGCATATTTCTCAAGGATTTCGGGCACTGTCAGCCAGTGTTCGTAAAGCTGCGATGGCAGTTCAACGAAATCACGCGAAACGCTCGTTCCTGAGACCGACGGGTAGGTCACGTTGGATAGCATGCCGTGCAACGCATGGCCGAATTCGTGGAACAGCGTGCGGGCATCATCCAGCGAAAGCAGCGCTGGTTTGCCCTGTGATGGTTTCGCAAAATTACAGACATTGTAGATGATCGGCAATTCACCAACCGTACCGTTCTTCAGGGGCAGCTTGTGCTGCGACTGGAATGCGCTCATCCAGGCGCCGGAACGTTTCGATGGGCGGGCGAAGAAGTCGCCAAGGAACATCGCAACGATATCGCCTTTTTCGTTGCGGATTTCGAACGTCCGCACATCCGGGTGATAGGCGGTTACATTTTTCATCTCGACGGCGCGGATGCCGAACAGTCGTTGCGCAACGTCGAAGCAGGCTTCGATGATCTTTTCCAGCTGTAAATACGGCTTAAGCTCGGCCTCGGAAAAACTGAATTTTTTCGCACGCAGTTTTTCGGCGTAATGACGCCAGTCCCATGGCATGACGTCGTGGTTCTTGCCTTCATCGCTGATGACAGTTGCCAGCTCGGCTTCTTCCTCACCGGCGCGCTCGACCGCTTTTTCCCACACCTGCATCAAAAGCGTGTTCACGGCATCAGGCGTTTTCGCCATGGTGTTATCCAGCTTGTAGGCGGCGAAATTGGTGTAGCCCAGAAGCTTTGCTTTTTCGTCACGCAGTTCTAGCGTGCGCTTCACCGTTTCGCGATTGTCGGTCTCTCCACCGTTCTCACCGCGGGCGACCCAAGCCTTGAAGGCCTGCTCACGCAGGTCTCGGCGCTCGGAAAATGTCAGGAACGGTTCGATGATCGAGCGCGACAGGGTGACGGCGAATTTGCCGTCGTCGCCATGCTCGCGCGCAGCACCCGCCATGGAATCTCTCAGGAAATCGGGGATGCCTGTGAGCTCGTCTTCCTCGGTGAGCAGCAGTTTCCAGCTTTTCTCGTCGGCGAGAACGTTTTGCCCGAATTTTGCGCCGAGCCCGGCCAGTTCCTCGTTGATGGCGGCCAGCCGTTCCTGATGGTCTTTGGCAAGCTTGGCACCAGCGCGTACGAAGCCCTTCCAGTGGCGTTCGAGAACCCGCAGCTCTTCACCGGTGAGGGCCAATTCGTCGCGTTTCTCCCACAACGTGTCGATGCGCTTGAACAGCGCTTCGTTCATGCCGATTTTCGAATAATGGCGTGACATTTTCGGGGCGATATTGCGCTCCAGCGCCTGAATGTCAGGGTTGGTGTGAGCGCCGGTCTTGTTCCAGAACAGCGCAGACACACGTGACAGTGCATCTCCGGCAACTTCGAGAGCGACAATGGTATTGGCAAAACTGGGTGCCTCTGCATTATCGGCAATCGCGTCGATTTCCGCATCGTGGGCTGCCACCGCGGTTTCGAAGGCACCGGCAAAATCCTCATCTCTGACAGCATCGAACCGAGGCAGGCCGTTTGTTCCGTTCCAGTCCGTGATGGCGGAATATTGGGCTGTGGTCGATGTCATCGGTTCGTCCTCATGCAGATGCGCTTCATGCGTCATATGGGCATGGCTGTGGCTGCGTTTCAATATCAGAGGATCAACAACGTGCGCAGTCCCTTGCCATATGGCTGCATAGTTTTTAGTAAGGAACGCTTATGAAACAGGTGATGCATGGCCACTTCGACTGAAAAAGAATCGCTGGCATTCCTGCTCAACAGCAGCGTTCGGTTTCTGAACAGCGCTTTCGAGCGTCGTATCAGCGACGCAGGACTTGGCCTGACGCCGGGTGAGGCGAGGGCGCTTTTGACCGTTGCTGCCATTGATGGCAGCAAACAGGCCGATATCGCCACGCGCATCGGGCTCGAGCCGATGACGGTCTGCACCTATCTCGACAGGCTGGAATCGCTCGAACTGGTGGAGAGACGCCCCAACCCGGACGACCGCCGCTCCAAATGCATCTACCTGACGCAAACCTCTTCCGCTCTGCTGCTTGCTGTTCGTGAGGAGGTTGGCCTTCTGATAGATCAGGCGGTCAGTGGTTTCGACGGCGGTAATTTTGAGAAATTTCACGCGCTTCTGATGATCGTGCAGAAAAATCTGCAAACGGCAGTCAGCGAAAAAAGTCGGCAGAACCAGAGGTGAGCACAATATCTCCCGCCATGACGGTTCGCCGCACTGCAGTTCTCGGCGCCATGCTGACAGCACTTGGGCCAGTGTCGATGGCAATCTATACGCCTGCGATGCCGGAACTCGTCAGGGCGTTTGCGACGACGGAATCGGCCATCAAGATGAGCCTGACACTGTATTTCGGTGGCTTCGCTGTTGCGCAGCTTGTGTCCGGTGCGATGTCGGATGCGTTTGGTCGTCGCAAGGCAACGATCCTCTTTCTCCTGATTTATCTTCTTGGCGGGGTGCTGGCAGCTTTCGCGCCGAATGTCGACATCCTGCTTGCCTCACGCCTCATCCAGGGCATCGGTGCGTCGGTTGGCGTGACCGTCGCCCGCGCCGTGGTGCGAGATCAATATAGTGGACCGCAAGCAACCGGCATTCTCAATCTCATCGGCATCATGTTGGCGGTTGGCCCAGCCGCAGGACCGACGATTGGCGGCCTGTCTCTGCTGGCCTTCGGTTGGCAATCGGTTTTCGCGCTGATGCTCGCTTTCGGGTTGATGTCGATTATGGCAATCAGTTTTTGTCTTCGCGAAACGACAATACCGGACCCAACTCGCCTTCGCCCGTCGCGCCTGCTCAGCGCCTATGGCGAACTTCTGGCCTCGCAGCGCTTTTTGCTGTCGGCGCTGGTACTTGGCGGGTCGGTCGGCGCTCTCTATGCGCAATCCACCATGTTGCCTTTCGTGCTGATCAACGACGTCGGATTATCGCCCACGGAGTTCGGCATTGGAATGCTGATGCAATCCGGCTCCTACTTCTTCGGCTCGATCATGCTGCGCCTGATTGCGCTTAGAATCGGAAACCTTCGCTGCTCGGTCATCGGGGTCAGCATGTCGGCGCTCGGCGGCGTGATGATTTTTCTGTCAGTCCACTTCATCACACCCTCTTTCCTGTCGATAATGGCGCCCGTAGCGGTCGCGACATTCGGGCTTGCACTGCTGACACCCTATATCATCACCGCCGGCATGACGCCGTTCCCGCATATTGCGGGCTCTGCGTCTGCGATGATGGGTTTTATCCAGATGAGCGCAGGCTTTGCTGCCGGTGTCGCGGCATCGCTGCTTGGATCACCCTTGGCGGGCTTCGGTACTATCATTCCGATGATGGAACTGGGTGCGGCTGCAAGCTATATAGGTTTCGTGATCATATCGCGCAGGCAGACATGAAAAAGCCCCGGGCAGGAAGCTGACCGGGGCTTTTACGTTGGTAGATTAAAGGCTTACTTGCCGAGATTGCGCTTTGCCAATGTACGAAGACGCAGCGCGTTAAGCTTGATGAAGCCCGCGGCATCCTTCTGGTCGTAAGCGCCCTGGTCGTCTTCGAAGGTGACCAGCTTGTCGGAGTATAGCGATTTGTCGCTCTCGCGACCGGTGACCATGACGTTGCCCTTGTAGAGCTTCAGCGTCACCTCTCCTTCGACATGCTCCTGGCTTTTGTCGATCAGAGCCTGCAACATTTCGCGCTCTGGCGAGAACCAGAAGCCGTAATAGATGAGTTCCGCATAACGCGGCATGATCTCATCCTTGAGGTGGGCGGCACCGCGATCCAGCGTAATGGATTCGATGGCGCGGTGAGCGGTGAGCAGGATCGTACCGCCGGGTGTTTCATAAACGCCGCGCGATTTCATGCCGACATAGCGGTTTTCGACCAGATCGAGACGGCCGATGCCGTTGTCGCGACCGTAATCGTTGAGGGCTGCCAGAAGTGTCGCAGGCGACATTTCGACGCCGTTAATGGACACGGCATCACCCTTGCGGAAACCAACCTTGATGACGGTTGCCTTGTCAGGTGCGGCTTCCGGCGAAATCGTGCGCATGTGCACATATTCCGGAGCTTCGACTGCCGGATCTTCCAGAACCTTGCCTTCGGATGACGAATGCAGAAGGTTGGCGTCGACGGAAAACGGAGCCTCGCCCTTCTTGTCCTTTGCAACAGGGATCTGATGCTGTTCGGCAAAGTTCAGAAGGTCGGTACGGCTCTTGAACGTCCAGTCACGCCATGGCGCGATGATCTTGATGTCTGGGTTGAGCGCATAGGCGGAAAGCTCGAAACGAACCTGGTCGTTGCCCTTGCCGGTCGCGCCGTGGGCAATGGCATCGGCGCCGGTCTTCTTGGCGATGTCGATCAGGTGCTTGGAAATCAGCGGGCGGGCAATGGATGTGCCCAGCAGATAGACGCCTTCATAGACAGCATTGGCACGGAACATCGGGAAGACGAAATCGCGCACGAATTCTTCGCGCACATCTTCCACGAAGATTTCCTTGATGCCCATCATCTCGGCTTTTTGACGCGCCGGTGCCAGCTCTTCACCCTGACCAAGATCGGCGGTGAAGGTGACGACCTCTGCGTTGAGTTCGGTCTGAAGCCATTTGAGAATAATGGAGGTATCAAGTCCGCCGGAATAGGCGAGAACGACTTTCTTTACGTCTTTAGGAAGTGCCATCAGTGAAATCCATTTGCGTGTCGGCGACATTTGGATATCGCCATTTCCTTGGGATTTCGGCACTTTTAGCGAGTTTATCGGCGCTTGCAACAAAAATGCAAAACCGCGCTCCGATGCAACGCTTTCATCTTCATGTGACTTTGCGGCCTGATACGACTAGACTAATCACTGCGTCAGTAGAGCGCATGGTTCCATGGGACGTCGCTACCGGGTATTTGAAGCGGTGGCGAAAAGGAGAAACCAATGACGATCCTTCACAACGCATTTGCTCAAGACAATGTTGCCGTCGTTACCGGCGCTGCATCCGGTATCGGCCTCGCCGCTGCCCGCAAATTCGCCAGTTTCGGCATGAGCGTCGTGCTTGTTGACCTCGACGGAGAAAAACTGGGTGCTGCACAAAGTGAGATCGCTGCGCTTGCCAAGAATGGCAACGAGCAGATTGTCTCCATTCCAACAGACGTTTCGAAACTCGACGAACTGGAAGCGCTGGAGCGTGCTGTGATTCAGCGTTTCGGGCGCGTCCATGTGCTGATGAACAATGCCGGCGTCCAGCCCGGCAGCGCCATGTTCGGGCCGCAGGCCAATTGGGATAAGGTTTTCGGCGTCAATCTTATGGGCGTGGTCAATGGTAGCCGTGTGTTTGGGTCAGGCATGCTGGCCCATGGTGAGCATGGTCTCATCATCAACACCGGCTCCAAGCAGGGCATTACCACGCCACCGGGCGATCCGGCCTATAACGTGTCCAAGGCGGGTGTGAAGGCCTTTACCGAGGCATTGCAGTATGAGTTGAGAAATACACCAAACGGTAATGTTTCCGCCCATCTTCTCATTCCCGGTTTTGTCTTTACCGGCCTCACTGCCAACGGCCGGACGGAGAAACCATCCGGGGCGTGGACGCCGGAACAGACGGTCGACTTCATGATTGATAGTATCGGCAACGGTGATTTCTACATTCTTTGTCCTGACGGTGAGGTCAACCGGAAGACAGATGAGAAACGCATCCTTTGGGCTGCGAGCGATATCGTGGAAAATCGACCGCCTCTGTCGCGCTGGCACGAAGCCTACAGCGATGATTTCAAGTCGTTCCTGAACAGCTGATCTACCTGCCGCGTCGTTGCGCGCGGCATTCTTTTATCGGGCAGTTGGCAGGCTCGCGAAACGGCGTTATGAACAGGCATCAACCCTTTGCGAGTGTGGTGCCGCCGTGGATTTTCTACCCAGCCTGCCAACCCTGATTGCTTTTACCATTGCCATTCTGCTTCTGTCGGTCACGCCTGGCCCGGATATGACGCTCTGGATCAGCCGTTCCCTGCGCGAAGGCCGTACCGCCGGCTTCATGACGCTGGTGGGTACCAATCTGGGTATTACAGTGCATACGATGCTTGTCGCCTTTGGGGTAGCGGCTCTCATCGTGGCCTCGCCCACTGCCTTTCTCGTTTTGAAAACGGGTGGTGCTGCCTATCTGGTCTGGCTGGCCATACAGGCCATCCGTAAGGGCTCGAATTTCGTGATGGAGCGTCCCAGAGAGCAGAAGGCAAAGGCTTCCAAGAAGTCCGCACTGCTGAATGGCCTATGGGTCAATCTGCTCAATCCGAAGGTCATCATCTTCTTCATGACGTTTCTGCCGCAATTCGTCAGCGCATCTGATCCGCACGTAACCGGAAAGCTGATTTTCCTTGGCCTATGGTCGATCGTGGTCGCCCTGCCGATTGGCATCGGTATCGTCGTGGCAGCAGATCGTCTTTCCGGCTGGCTTCAAAGCAACGCCAAGGTCCTGCGTGGTCTGGATTATACGATTGCAGGCGTTTTCTCCGTCTTTGCCGCAAAGATTTTTTTCGCGCAGGCTCAGTGATGTTTCGTTGAAGCTGCTGAAAGTGGCGCTTGCATTTTAGGGAGCACCCTGCCAGCTTGCGTGCCAATCGGGAACTGGCCTTGTGGCGGGATGAAACGATGCGGCAAGACGACCTGACCACGCTGATCGGCCTTGTGGCCTTGTCAGACCGCAAAGCATTCGCTTCGTTGTATAAGTTAACGAGCCCGAAACTTTTCTCGATATGTCTTCGTATACTCAAAGACCGTACTGACGCAGACGAAGCGTTACAGGAGGTCTATGTAAAAATATGGCAGCGCGCGCAGCTGTTTTCTGCTAGGTCCGGCACTGCCGAGGTGTGGCTGGCAGCCATCGCCCGCAACCAGTCGATAGATATTATCCGTTCACGTAAACCGATCGCCAGTGAACTGGACGATGTTCCCGATCTGGCAGAGACTGCGCCGGACCCGGAACAGGCACTGCTGCATAAGGATTCCGGCCGAAGCATAGACCTATGTCTTGCAGAGCTGCAGGAAAACAGGGCCAACGCCGTCCGGCAAGCCTATCTGGATGGCATGAGCTATCAGGACCTGGCGGAGCATTACCTGGTGCCGTTGAATACGATGCGAACATGGTTGAGGCGTAGTCTCATCAAGCTGAAAGAGTGCATGGAGCGATGACCAAACCTGACGATAGCGATATTCCAAAGGACGACGTAATCGCCGCCGAATATGTGCTTGGCGTGTTGTCTGCGGACGACCGGCGGCAGGTTGAACACCGTATTCGCTCCGAAGATTTTTTCGCACGGCGTGTCCGGCAATGGGAGGACCATTTTGCCGGCCTCAACGAGAGCTACAAGCCGGTTGCGCCTGATATTTCGACCTATGTGGCGATTGAATCACGCCTGTTCCAGTCAGATAAACAGACAAAGGCGGGCTTCCTGCCATCATTGTGGGGCTCTCTTGCTTTCTGGCGCGGCGTCAGCGCGCTGACCACGGCGTGTGCAGTCCTTGCAGCAGGCTCGTTCGTGGTGCTGCCCTGGTCTTCGCAGACTCAAAAGATGTCCTACATGGCGGAGCTGTCTTCACCCGACGATCCCATGGCATTGATGGTATCCTACGACGCCGGCACCGGTCGCATGGTGTTGACGCCGATGGCGGCTGGTGAAAAAGCGCAGAAGTCCCTGCAGCTTTGGCTGGTCAAGGAGGATGGCACACCTTACTCGCTGGGTCTCGTTGATCCGCATGAAAACGCTGAAATGATGATTCCCGCCGACATGCGTAGCCAGCTTCAAGACGGCATGACGCTTGCCGTCAGCCTTGAGCCATATGGCGGCTCTCCAACTGGAAAACCCACCGGTCCCGTGCTTGCCAGCGGAACGACACGGCAGCTTTAAAAAATAATTCAGTACAGCTGAAACTTTGCCTGAACATGGCCCGTATCTTCTCATGTACCGGATACGTCACCTGCAAAACGCTGATGGCGATTATCGGAACCAGAGGAGAAAACGCCATGATGACGTCCAGCCTGCGCATAATTGCGCTTGCCGCAGCCGTTTCCACCGTTGCATTCGCAGCCCAAGCCAAGAATCCGATGGTTGGTGGTGCTGAGATGTACGACAACAAGAACATCGTTGAAAATGCGATGAATTCGAAAGATCACACCACGCTTGTTGCCGCCGTCAAGGCCGCCGGTCTGGTGGAAACGTTGCAGGGCAAGGGTCCGTTCACGGTCTTCGCGCCAACCAATGAAGCTTTCGCCGCTTTGCCAAAGGGAACCGTCGAGACGCTTCTGAAGCCTGAAAACAAGGCGAAGCTGACGAAAATCCTGACCTGCCATGTTGTTGCAGCTGACGCCATGTCCACAGCCATCGAGAAGATGATCAAGGACGATGGTGGCACCCATGATGTGAAAACCGTTGGTGGTTGCGTTCTGAAAGCCAAGCAGAGCATGAACAAGATCACGCTGACCGACGAGAACGGCAACGTGGCCGATGTGACGATTGCAGACGTCAAGCAGTCGAACGGCGTCATTCATGTCATCGATAAGGTCTTGCTGCCGAAAATGTAATCTTTTCGGTGCAACGAAACGCCGTGTGCTACCCCAGGCGCACGGCGTTTTTCCTTGGATATTCTAGCCGATCAGCAACTCATCGTCATCCAATGTCTGGCCGCGTATCTTGCGGAACATCTCGATCAGGTCTTCCACCTGCAGTCCCTTGCGGCTTTCGCCGGAGACGTCGAGAACGACTTCGCCCGCATGCAGCATGATGGTGCGGTCGCCATAATCCAGCGCCTGGCGCATGGAGTGCGTCACCATCAGAGTCGTCAGCTTGCGCTCTTCCACCACCTTTTGCGTCAAGCCCATGACGAACTCCGCCATGCCTGGATCGAGTGCAGCCGTGTGTTCATCCAGCAGCAGTACATCCGAACCAGCAAGCGTTGCCATGACCAGAGAAACCGCCTGACGTTGACCACCGGAGAGAAGGTCCATGCGGTCCTTCAGCCGGTTTTCCAAACCAAGGTTCAAGGACGCGATCCGCTCCTGAAAAAACGCCCGCCGTCCGCCGCCAAGCGCGGGCAGAAGTCCGCGTATTTTGCCGCGCGCGGCGGCAAGCGCGAGGTTTTCCTCAATGGTCAGGGTGCCGCAGCTTCCCGTCAATGGGTCCTGAAATACGCGGGCCACCTGGCCTGCCCGGTTTGCCGTCGGTTTGCGGGTCACATCCACATCGCCGATGGTCACTTTCCCCGCAGTTGGCAGAACGTCGCCAGCGAGAACACCGAGTAACGTGGATTTTCCGGCACCGTTGGAGCCGATGACGGTGACGAAGGAGCCGTCCTCGATGGTGAGGTCGACCTTGGCGAGTGCCTTCTTCTCCAGCGGCGTACCGCGCCCGAAGACGACCTGAATGTCGGACAATGAAATCATGATGTTGCTCCCCCGCGGCGCAGGCGTGGAAGAATGAGCGCGACGGCGACTAGCACGGCGGTCACGAAATTGAGGTCGGAGGCTTTAAGACCAAGTGCGTCACTGGAGAGCGCTAGCTGGATTGCCAGGCGATAGGCGATGGAGCCTAGGACACAGCCGATCAGCGCAACCAAGATGCCGCGCGCGCCGAACAACGTTTCACCGATGATGACGGCGGCAAGACCAACGACGATGGTGCCGACACCGGCGGTCACATCGGCAAAGCCGTTGGTCTGTGCAAACAGGGCACCACCTAGCGCTACCAGCGCATTGGACAGCGCCATGCCGAGATAGATCTGGTTACCCGTCTTCACGCCTTGTGCTCGCGCCATTCTGGCGTTGGCACCGGTTGCCCGCATGGCAAGGCCCGCATCGCTTTCCAGAAAGCGCCAGACGAGGATGACGGCAATCACCACGAGGACACCGACGAAAAGCGGGCGCAGCAGATAGTCTGCAATGCCTAAGCCGTAGAAGGGTTCGATGACTGTGTCCTGATTGAGCAGAGCTACATTGGGCTTGCCCATGACACGCAGGTTCACGGAAAACAGCGCGATCATCGTCAGGATCGAGGCAAGAAGGTTGAGGATTTTGAACCGGACGTTCAAGACCGCCGTCACCATACCGGCTGCTGCACCCGCAACCATGGCAACGCCCGTCGTCACCCAAGGATTAAACCCCGCAACGATCAGCACCGCCGCAACTGCTGCGCCCAGCGGAAACGACCCATCGACCGTCAGATCTGGGAAGTCGAGGACGCGAAATGCCAGATAAACGCCGATGGCGACAAAGGCAAAGACAAGCCCCAGTTCGACGGCACCCCAGAATGCGATTTGACTCACGGTAGAATTCCTTGGTTTGTGCCCCACCGCGATGTGGGCTGCAATTGAAACAGTCCTTAGACTGCCACTCGTGCCGCCAACCACTCTTTCGTCATGCTCGGGCTTGTCCCGAGCATCTGCTGCCGTCCAACTTTCATTGAACGTGGGTAGATCCTCGGGACAAGCCCGAGGATGACGGAGAAGGCAAGCCGCCTTTTAGTCGATGATCTTGGTCGCGCGTTTCGTTACGCTTTCAGGGAACGTTACACCCGCCTTTTCAGCGGCCTTCTTGTTCAACACGAGATCGGTGCCGACGGCAACGGTCGCAGGAATGTCGCCAGGCTTTTCGCCCTTCAGGATGCGAACCACAACGGCGCCGGTCTGCTTGCCCACGTCGAAATAGTTGAAACCGAGTGCGGCGATCGCACCGCGGGCAACGGAATCCGTATCTGCAGCAAATAGTGGGATTTTTGCCTCGGCTGCAACACCAGCCGCGGCTTCGAAGGCCGAGACGATGGTGTTATCAGTGGGAACGTAGATCACGTCAGCCTTGCCTACCAGCGCGCGGGTCGCGCCCTGCACTTCGGCAGACTTGGTGGCCACGGATTCCACGACTGTCAGACCGACCTTTGCTGCCTCTGTCTTCAGAAGCTCAAGCGTCGAGACCGAGTTGGCTTCGGCCGAATTGTAGATGTAGCCGATGGTCTTGGCGTTGGGGGTAATTTCCTTGATCAGCGCCAGATGCTCGGCAACCGGCAGCTTGTCTGAGAGACCAGTGACGTTACGGCCGGGCTTTTCCATGGATTTGATCAGCTGCGCACCGACAGGATCGGATACGGCGGTGAAGACGATGGGAATGTCACGGGTAGCGGCGACAACGGCCTGCGCAGAGGGTGTGGAAATGGGAACGATGACATCAGGTGCATCGCCCACAAACTGACGCGCGATTTGCGATGCGGTGCCGGGATTGCCCTGCGCGGACTGGTAGACGAATTTCAGGTTTTCGCCTTCCTTGTAGCCAGCTTCGGCAAGCGCTGCCTTCACGCCATCGCGTGCCGCGTCCAGTGCTGGATGTTCAACGATGGCAGTGACGGCTACCGTCGCATCTTGAGCTTTCGCAGGCAGGGCAATGGCCGTTGCGGCGGCGAGCGCCAGAATCAGTGCGCGCATGGGGTATTCCTCCGATTGTTTTGTTTTCTTGGCCCTCTTTAAGAAAGGGTTAAAACGAAATCAATCGCGCAGCGCTGAACGCACCCATCAATTCTTTTTCTTTATCAGTCGTCCGCGCCATGATTGGCGATCATCATCGCCTCGAACGCCATGCGTTCTGTTTTGCGCATGCGCTCGGATTCCGACTTCAACTGACCGCAGGCGGCGAGGATGTCTCGTCCGCGTGGAGTACGGATCGGTGAGGCGTAACCCGCATGATTGATGAAATCCGCGAACTTCTCGATCTGCTCCCAGTCGGAACACTGGTAGTTCGTGCCCGGCCATGGATTAAAGGGAATAAGATTGATCTTGGCCGGAACGCCTTTCAGAAGCTGCGTCAGCATCTTGGCATCTTCCAGACTGTCATTGACGTCCTTCAGCATCACATATTCGAAGGTGATGCGCCGCGCATTCGACACGCCGGGATAGTTGCGGCAGGCATCGATCAGCTCTTTCAGCGGATATTTCTTGTTGATCGGCACCAGCATGTCGCGCAGCTCGTCGCGCACCGCATGTAGGGAGATCGCCAGCATCACGCCGATTTCTTCACCGGTGCGGAAGATTTCCGGCACGACGCCCGAGGTAGAGAGCGTTACACGGCGCTTGGAAAGCGACAGGCCATCGCCATCGGTCGCGATCAGCAAAGCAGTTTTGACGTGCTCGAAATTATAGAGAGGTTCGCCCATGCCCATCATGACGATGTTGGAGACCTTGCGGCCTTCTGCGGGCATGATCGTACCCTGCGGCGCTTCACGGTCCGGGAAATCGCCGAGACGATCACGGGCGACCAGAAGCTGCGCCAGAATCTCTTCCGCCGTCAGGTTGCGTACCAGACGCTGCGTTCCGGTGTGACAGAAGGAGCAGGTCAGCGTGCATCCAACCTGGCTGGAAATGCACAATGTGCCGCGACCTTCTTCGGGAATATAAACGGTTTCGATCTCGACCGGGCGACCTGCACCGCGTGGTGGAAAGCGCATCAGCCACTTGCGGGTGCCGTCGTTGGAAACCTGTTCTTCAACGATTTCCGGGCGCGCGATGGTGAAATGGAGTTTCAACTTTTCGCGCAGTTCCTTGGCCACATTTGTCATGTGGTCGAAATCGGAGACTCCGCGCACATAGAGCCAGTTCCAAAGCTGGCTGACGCGCATTTTCGACTGCTTTTGGGTCACGCCGATGTCGATCAGCGCATCTGCCATTTCCTCACGTGTCATACCGATCAGCGTCGGCTTTTCTGACATGAGGTCGGCATTCGAAATCATCGGCGTTTTGACCACCAGACCGGTGGTCGCTTCCAGTACGGACATCGTCTTATCCCATCGGCCATCGCAGAACGGAAAACAGGCCTGAACGTGAGGCGAAAATCGTCTGCATGTGGAGAAAAATCAAAGGCGGGGCACGTTTCGCGCTTCCGCCTGTATTTGTTGCCGCGCCTTTAGCATCAAAACAGCTAAAACGCAAATGGCCGGTCAATGACCGGCCATCTCAAAATTGATACAGGTGTGCTTACTTGCAGCTTTCGATCTGCTTCAGAGCAGCCGAAATGCCAGACAGCGAATAGGAATAGGACGTCGCGGTGCCGCGAGCCGAGGTTGCCTTGACCGTCATGGATTTGCCGACCTTCATGGCAGCAACGAGTGCGGGTTCTTCGGCAGCGTTTTCAACCCAGGCGGCCTTGTCCTTGGTGAACATCACGAAGTTCTTGCTGTCGATGGTGACGTTGACCTTCGAGCTTTCGCGGAGAGAATAACCAACCATAGCCTGTGGCTCGTAGGAAATATTCTGGCCGGGACGCTGGGAGACGATGAAGAAGATATCGCCGTGATCGACGCTTGCGGGTTCTTTGGTTGTCGGAATAGAAAGAACATAGCAGACAGTGCTTTTACCCGATTTGTACGAATAGGCACCCCATGCGTTGAACTGCTGGATGCGCGTGGGCGACTGTGCAGAGGCTATGCCGACACTGGTCAACAAAATTGCGACTGCGGTTGCTACACTTCTTACAAACATTGAATTTCCTGCCGGGTTTATTGTCTTCCAGTTGGCCGAACGCTGGCGCCGGGCCGATGCCGAGGTGGGTCCGTCATGATGATATTGGCTAAAGATCGGTTACCAAACCGTCAACGCCAACGCTAAAACTCGAGATTTGCACTGCTGTGTAACAGATAAGCGACGTCCAATGACCGAAAAGCAAACACATGACGTGGCCACCCAATCAGCAATGACACAAAGATTCAGGCAAGAATTTGTCAGTGTTTAGCGCAGCTTCGCACAAGCAATCACAGAGCCGTTACTCATCGCGCAACCGCTCGAGGGCAGCGTCGGCGGCTTCATAGTGTTCCATTTTGATATGGGCGCGGATCATGGCAAGGGCAGCCGTTAAAACAGCAATGTCATCGGTAAAGCCGATGACGGCGAAAACGTCTGGAACAACGTCGATCGGCATGATGAAGTAGCCAAGGGCTGCAAACAGAACACCCTTGGCACGAAACGGTGTTTCCCGGTCCACCGCGCAATAATATGCGGCTGCAGCATCGCGGGCAAAGGGCACTTTGCTCATCACACGCTTCATCTTCGGCCAGAACTTGGCGCGAACCTGTTGCTCGCGCTGTTCCTGCGTGTCAGGCTCGCCGGACAGAAGTATTTCACCAATTTTCACGTCATCCATCGTCGTGTGTCCTTTGGTCATGGACCCTATATAGGCGCGCAGCCTTTCCGTTCAATCGCTCCTGCCCGCTGCTGCCTTTTGCATTACGTTTGCCAGAAGAAAGTCTCGTTCGGTAATTCCCTGGCTGTCATGCGTCGTCAGGCAAACCTTCACGCGGGAATAGACGTTCGACCATTCGGGGTGATGATTGAGCTTTTCAGCCGCCAATGCGCATTGCGCCATGAAACCGAAGGCTTCCGCGAAGTTCGAGAATTTGTAGGCTCTGACGATTGCCAGCCCGTCCTCCCGCAGGGTCCATCCTTGTAGCTCGGCGAGTTCCCTTTCGATGACGTCTCTCTCGAGTTTGGCATATTGCATGAGCTTCCCCTTATGTTTGCTGTGGATGAGGCATTTCTGCCAAGTCTTATCGCACAACTGCCTCATAGTTTTGCTTTATATGATCTATGAAACGCATAGCTGTCCTTTTTGTTTGCATGGGAAACATTTGTCGCTCGCCATTGGCCGAGGGCATCTTCTCCCATCTGGTCGAGACAAAGAACATTGCAGGTCGATTTCTGATCGATTCGGCTGGCACCGGAGGTTGGCACGCTGGCCATCCGCCAGACCCACGCTCTGTCGCTGTTGCCAGGCAACATGGCATCGACATTTCAAGTCAGAAAGCGCGCCAGGTCAGGGCGGTGGATTTCTTGGACTTCGATGTCATCTTCGCCATGGATGAAGATAATCTTGACCGGCTACGGGCGACTTGCCCGCTTCAGTACAGGCACAAAATCCATCTTTTCAGCCAGTATGCAATTGGCCGAAGCGAGAATATTCCCGATCCCTATTACGGTGATGAAGACGGTTTTCAGACCGTTTACACCATGCTTTTGGACGGCTGTATCCCCGCACTGGAAAAGCTGGAAACGGGCCATGCCTCCTGAAGAGGAAATTCCTCTTCAACGATGTAAGGACCGCCACCGACCGATTCCTTCGACGACATCAGCACGAAACGGGCGATCGTGAAGGGGGATGTGCGAAAATCTCCGCGTCCCGAGAGATAGTGGACGACATCATCCAGCCTTGAGTTTCTGAGCCGTGCCAGGGTGACGTGCGGCGTGAATTTGCGCGGATCTGGTGGAAGGCCCAGTCTCTGGCAAATCCGCTCTATCTCCCCTTGCAGCGCCGTCATTTCCGCAGAAGGGGAAACGCCGGCCCAGATCGAGTGGGGCTTTTTCGAACCGAATGATCCTATCCCCGTCAGATTGACGGGAAATTCTGGTCTGTCTATCCGGTCTAGCCGGTTGACGACCTCATCGGCGGTGCGCCCGTCGATATCCCCGATAAAGCGTAGGGTGATATGATAATTCTCCACGTCGATCCACCGGGCTCCCGGTAGACCACCGCGCAACAATGAGAGACTCATTGCCGCATTGCGCGGAATTTCGAGGGCGGTAAACAGTCTCGGCATGGCGAGCTCCCCGAATCTTTTGGCAGAACAAGCACAGCGAATCATGCAACGCTGTCTGGTGCAAGCGCTTATTTTTTTTGCTCACCGATAGCCTTGATGAAGGTCTCCACCGTCGGCGTCGATTTTTCGACCATCACGGCCACGCCTTTTGTGTTTGGATGCATCCTGTCCTCCAGTTGCAGCGCTTCATTCAGCACGACACCATCAAGAAAAAACGGGTAAAGCTGTAAGCCATGCTTTTCTGCAAGGCGTTGATAAATGGGGTTGAAGCGTTTGGCGTAATCATCACCCATGTTCGGCGGAGACATGATACCCATCAGAAGAACCGGAATATTGCGTTTCTGGAAACCGGATATAATCGCATCCAGGTTCTTCTCCGTCTCGTCAGGGGAAACGCCGCGTAGCGCATCATTGGCACCCAGTTCGAGGATAACGCCATCCGTTCCATCCGGTACGGACCAGTCCGCTCGTGCCAACCCGCCTGAGCTCGTGTCGCCGGAAACGCCAGCGTTGGTAATGGTGACATCCATGCCCTTGGCCTTCAGCGCGGCTTCCAATTGGGCGGTGTAGCTGTCCGTCGGCGGCAGTTGATAACCCGCCATCAGACTGTCTCCAAGACCGACCAGTTGCACCGGTTTATCTTGTGCTTGCACAAGGGATGGTGAAAGCGCGCAGCAGATGACAAGGAATTGAGCGGCGACAGCTTTAAAACGCATGATGATCTTCCTAATTGTCTGGCAGTGCGAGAGTTTTGAATCTTCCAAAGATTGCCATTCCCCATAGATATAGGAACGCGAATTGTGACGAAAAGCATCATTGAGCTGAATAAGGCTGATCTCACCCTGGGAAATTCTGCTGCTTCCGTTCACGTTCTGAAAAGCATCGATCTCAGCATCAACGAGGGCGAAGCGGTTGGCATCGTTGGACCTTCTGGCTCCGGCAAGTCGACGCTGCTGATGGTTCTTGCCGGGCTGGAGCGGCTGGATACGGGTGAGATCACGATTGCGGGAACGCAGCTTCATAAGCTCGGCGAAGACGCACTGGCGGAATTTCGCGGCAAGAATATCGGCATCGTGTTTCAGTCGTTTCATCTGATTGCCAATATGACGGCGCTGGAGAATGTTGCGGTCCCATTGGAACTGGCAAATGCCGCCAATCCTTTCGAGATCGCCAAAAAAGAGCTGATGGCCGTTGGGCTTGGGGAAAGGCTCAACCATTATCCGGGCCAGCTTTCGGGTGGCGAGCAGCAGCGCGTGGCGATTGCCCGCGCACTTGCGCCGTCACCTGCTGTACTGATCGCCGATGAGCCCACCGGAAATCTGGATACGGATACCGGCAAGCAGATTGCGGATCTCCTGTTTTCCAAGCAGGCCGAGCGCGGCATGACCATGATTCTTGTCACCCATGATATCTCATTGGCAGACCGATGCTCCCGCCAGATCAAGGTGCGGTCCGGTCAGATCGAGGGCGATAGCGCGACGTCTGCCGTCGCGCAGGCGGTTTCCGCATGACGCGTTTCATCCCGTCTCTGTTCAATATTCGCAATGCGCTGCGGCTTGCCAGGCGTGAAATTCGTGGCGGCTTCAGCGGCTTTTACATTTTTCTTGCCTGTATCGCGCTCGGTACCGGTGCCATTGCGGCTGTGAATTCCGTGTCGCGCGCCATCACCAGTTCCATTGCCACCCAAGGTCAATCCCTTCTGGCGGGCGATGTGCGCTTCGAGTTGCGCAACCGCGAGGCAACGGCCGAAGAGCGCGGCTATATGGACAGCCTCGGCCAAGTCGCCGTGTCGAGTGGGGTCCGCTCCATGGCGCGGCTGGCCGATGGTTCGCAACAGACACTGGCCGAAGTCAAGGCGGTCGATAACGCCTATCCGCTCTATGGTACGTTCGACGCTGAGCCGGCAACGCCGCTGCCGCAATTGCTGGCAAAGCAGGGCGATGCTTACGGTGCGGTCGCCGCTCCCCTGCTGCTGGAGCGGCTGGGCATCAAGATTGGTGACGAGTTGTTGCTGGGCAATGTCCGTCTCAAACTGTCTGGAACGGTGGTTACCGAGCCCGATGCGCTGTCGGACGGATTTGGTTTTGCTCCGCGTCTTATTGTCAGCCGCGACGCGTTGGCGGCATCCGGTCTGATACAGGCAGGTAGCCTCGTGGAGCATGCCTACAAAATCCGCCTGACCGACACCTCGAAACGCGCAACTATAACGGAAGACACCAACACCGCGTTCCCGAGCGCAGGCTGGTCCATTCGCACCAGTGATCGTGCAGCACCATCGCTGACGGAAAACGTCAATCGGTTTTCGCAATTCCTGACGCTGGTTGGCCTGACTGCTCTGATCGTCGGTGGCGTGGGTGTTGCCAATGCCGTCCGTGCCTTTCTCGATTCGAAACGCACGACAATTGCTTCGCTGAAATGCCTTGGCGCACCTGCAAGCGTCGTGACCATGACCTACCTTTTCCAGATCGCCTTCATCGCCGTTATCGGCGTTGCCATCGGGCTGGCGCTCGGGGCCATCACACCTCTGGTCGCCATGCGCTTTCTGGAGGGTGTTCTCCCCGTTCCCGATGAACTGGCGATTTATCCCGGTGCCTTGTCCACAGCTGCCGTCTTCGGTCTGCTGACCACGCTGGCCTTTGCGATTCTGCCGCTGGGGCAGGCGCGAGAGGTGCCCGCAACGGCACTCTTCCGCGAGCAGGGTTTCGAGGACAACAGGTTGCCGTCGTGGCCTTACCTTGTCGCGACAGCACTTCTTCTCGCCTCTCTCGCCGCACTGGCAATCTTTTCGGCAGAGCAGCGCTATATCGCCTCGGTGTTTCTGGCAGCCGTTGCCTTTGCCTTCGTGGTGCTACGACTGGTAGCATGGGGCATCAAGGCAATTGCCAAGAAAAGTCCGCGTGTTCATTCCGCTGCCTTGCGTCTCGCCATCGGCAATATTCACCGCCCCGGCGCGCTGACGCCATCGGTCGTCCTGTCGCTTGGCCTCGGTCTGACGTTGCTGGTGACGCTCACCCTGATCGATGGAAATCTCCGTCGTGAGTTGACCGGAAGCCTGCCGGAGCGGGCGCCGAACTTCTTCTTCGTCGATATCCAGGGAACGGATCGCGATGGTTTTCGCAGTCTCGTTCAACGCGAAGCACCCGAGGGTGTATTGACCGAAGTGCCGATGTTGCGCGGGCGCATTCTTGCGCTGAACGGGCAGGACGTCACCAAGATTGAGGTGCCGCCTGCGGGCCGTTGGGTTTTACGTGGAGATCGCGGCATCACCTACGCGCAGGACTTGCCGGAAAACGCCAAGCTGTCTCATGGTACGTGGTGGGATAAGGATTACAGCGGCGAACCGCTCGTTTCCTTTGCTGCGGAAGAGGCGGGTGAACTTGGTCTGAAACTCGGGGACAGCGTTACTGTCAACGTGTTGGGGCGCAACATCACCGCGAAAATTGCAAATCTGCGCGATGTTCAATGGGAATCCATGTCACTCAATTTCGTCATGGTGTTTTCACCCAATACGTTCAGAGGCGCACCGCATTCATGGCTGGCGACGCTTGCTGACCCTTCAGCCACGCCCGCCAAGGAAGGCGAAATCCTGCGCACCGTCACCAATGCCTATCCCACCATCACCAGCGTTCGGGTGAAAGACGCGCTGGATGTGGTCAACCGCCTTGTTGATCAGCTTGCCATAGCCATCCGCGCAGCTGCGGCCGTTGCACTGATTGCTTCGGTACTGGTTTTGGCGGGAGCGCTTGCTGCTGGCAACCGCGCCCGCACCCATGATGCCGTTATCTTGAAAACGCTGGGTGGCACTCGCGCCATGCTGATCCGCGCGTTTTCCTATGAGTACATGATACTCGGACTGGCAACCGCCGTCTTCGCGCTTCTTGCTGGCGGGGTGTCGGCATGGTTCGTCATTGCGCGTATCATGAAGTTGCCGTCCAGCTTCCTGCCTGATGTCGCCGTAGGCACGATTGTCGTTGCCCTGGTCATGACGGTCGGAATTGGCCTCATAGGGACGTGGCGAATTCTGGGGCAGAAGGCAGCACCGGTTCTGCGCCATGCGGGCGAGTGATACGAAAAGTTGCGCGCTACTTAACCTTAACGATTAATTGGGGTTCGAGATCGCCAAAACGTTATCGCTTTTCACGCATACGGTGTTTTTTCGGCTCTGAAAGCTCTTGTATCTATAAAGCGATATCATCATATTCTTCTGTAGGCTTGCTGTAGCTCCGCAGCGGCGCCTGGGATATGGTCCAAAGACGACGATATGCCGACACCGTAGCAATTCGGAGCTCAAAAGAGGGTACAATGTCTGACTTCAACAATTACCAGAATCGTATGACCCAGGGTCGTGCACAGTCTGGTGCGATGATCGATGAAGGTCTGCGCACCTATATGCTGAAGGTCTATAACCTGATGGCTGTAGGTCTTGCGATCACCGGTGTCGCCGCATTCCTAACGATAATGCTGGCGACCACGAACGATCCTTCGGCTGCTGCCGCTACACTTCCTAACGGCAAGATGCTGACCGGCCTCGGTGTTGCTCTATACGGCTCGCCGTTGCGCTGGGTCGTTATGCTCGCGCCACTCGCCATGGTATTCTTCCTCAGCTTCCGCATTCAGAAAATGAGTGTTCCGGCTGCACAGGGTACCTTCTGGGGTTACGCCGCTCTGATGGGTCTCTCCCTGTCGTCGATCTTCCTGGTCTATACCGGCCAAAGCATCGTCCAGACATTCTTCATCACGGCTGCTTCCTTCGGCGCGCTATCGCTTTACGGCTACACTACCAAGAAGGACCTGTCCGGAATGGGCTCGTTCCTGATCATGGGTCTGTTCGGTCTCATCATCGCGTCGGTTGTGAACATCTTCCTGCAATCGTCTGCCATGGGCTTTGCGATCTCCGCCATTGGCGTACTGATTTTCGCTGGTCTGACCGCCTATGATACGCAGAAGATCAAGGAAATGTATTTCGACGGTGACGACGTTGCCACAGCTGGCCGTAAGGCCATCATGGGCGCGCTCACGCTCTACCTCGATTTCATCAACCTATTCATGTTCATGCTGCAGTTTCTTGGAAATCGCGACAAGTAAGTCTGATTGATAGAATATGGAAAGGCGGCTCCCGAGCCGCCTTTTTTGTTTGTCGCAGTATGCGCAACATTCACTCTATCAGTTTCAGAACCTTTTCGAAGACCTTCAGAACTTGTTGGAGATCCTGGCCACGCTTCAAGATACGACCGTCGACATTGACGACGCTGAACGCACCCTGTTTGGCGGCAAGTTTCGGGTTTTTCTCGATGCGAAACAGCGGCATCTCACCGGATCGCTTGAAGACGGAAAAAACAGCTCTGTCCTTCAGGTGGTCGATGGCATAGTCGCGCCATTCTCCTTCGCCCACCATGCGTCCATAAATGCGCAAGATCGCATCCAGCTCGCGGCGATGGAAGGTTATCGGCAAGGCGTCCTTGCTCTGTTTGTATTCCCGAAGATCGATGATGGACGAGCTATCTTTTTGAGATGAACCTGCACGCTGCAAATCCGGCTGATCAGTCATCAGGCAACCTCGCTCAACTGCATATGACACAGGAATGACAGTCTGACGGCGCTCAGGCAAAATTGCAAGTCTTGCCACGGCTTCAAAAATGCACTGATAATGGTAATGATTTGGGCAGGCCAACAGGCGTCAAATGCCCTATTTCGGTCAAATCATGGCCCGATTTGGGTGGGATACAGCTATCGTCAATTGATGCCTAGGCACCAAGATGACCCGGTCCGGTGCATTGACCCTTTACCCCCAGCCCCCAATGCCCGGATCGGATCTACCTTATACAGGCGACTTATTTTAGTTTTCCGATGGTGAAAGAACGCTCGCGCCGATGATTGCGGCCGGATTGCCTTGACCGTCCTTGGTCTGCAACAGAACCGCGCAGCCGCCGTTTTTGGCCTTGCTCATAACCGTTGCCGGCAACTTCACGACCATTGATTTTCCATCCCACATGCCAACGGTCTGTACGTCATAAACGCTGTGCCAATAGGAAATCTTCTTTCCTTCGTTTTCGCCCTTCTGGACATCGACGATCTGCTCGCGCGTGAAATAGGCAACAATGACTTCCGCCTTGCCTTGGCCCGCCCCGATATCGATGGCAATCTCATCTTCGATACGCTGCGCCTTCACCGGCACGCTCAGGCCTTCGCCTTCGCTCTTGAAGGTGTCCAGCCTGTTATAGATCGCCTGCATATCGGCGCCTTTGACGTGATCGCGGCCGTTGACGACGGCCTGCGGCGTATAGACGTTGTTACGGCCCAGCGCCCGTGCATAGCCATACTGGCGCTCGGTGTTTTCCTTGGATGCCAGCGAATCCGCCCAGCCGAGATAATTCCAGTAGTCCACGTGATAGGACAGGCCGATCACGTCGCCTCTCTGGATAAGCTTGCGCATCGCCTCGTCTGCAGGCGGGCAGGATGCGCAGCCTTGCGATGTAAAAAGCTCGACAACGCCCTTCACCTGTTGTTCCTGCGCCTGAACCGATACGGCAGTCAGCGCGCTGAAACACAGTGAAAGACCAAATGTCAGAAACCCATATTTCAGAGACATTGCGAAACCCTTGTCTGGACGCTTTCCCAGACTATTGATGCTATCAATACACGTCGGAATGCGCTGCGAAAATAGCGCTGATATCTCTTCAATAGAAAGTCACGATGGGGTGAGGACCGATCACGAAAGATCGGTACATTTCCGCAATCGCTCCACGCAAAAGCGCCGGGATTGCTCCCGGCGCTTTCTTTCATTCTGTTGCGACGCTTATGCAGCCAGATCGCGGAGAACGGTTTGCAGAATGCCACCATTGTTCATGTAGATCACTTCATCCAGCGTATCGATGCGGCAAAGAAGTGGAATTTCCTTCACGGTGCCGTCGCCATAGGTGATCTTGGCAATCTTCTTCTCGCGTGGCTTGATATCGCCTTCGAGACCATCGATCTCGACGGTCTCATCGCCCTTGAGGTTGAGGCTGGCCCATGTCGTACCGTCTTCGAAGGTAAATGGAACGATGCCCATGCCAACGAGGTTGGAGCGGTGAATACGCTCGAACGACTGCGCGATGACGGCTTTTACGCCCAGAAGGTTCGTACCCTTTGCAGCCCAGTCACGCGAAGAACCATTGCCATATTCCACGCCTGCGAAGATGACGAGCGGAACGCCCTCAGCCTTGTAAGCCATGGCCGCATCGTAAATCGACATCTCTTCCTTGGACGGATAGTGGATGGTGTAGCCACCTTCCTTACCGTTTGGACCAAGCATGTGGTTGCGAATACGGATGTTGGCGAACGTGCCGCGCATCATCACTTCGTGGTTGCCACGGCGCGTGCCGTACTGGTTGAAGTCGGCAACGCCCACGCCATTGTCGGTAAGATAAGCACCGGCAGGAGAGGCAGCCTTGATCGAACCGGCCGGAGAAATGTGGTCGGTGGTGATCTTGTCGCCGAAGAGACCGAGAACGCGTGCGCCCTTGATGTTCTTCAGGCCGGTGCCGGTCTTGCCCATGCCCACGAAGTATGGCGGGTTCTGAACGTAGGTGGACTTGTCGTCCCAGGCATAGGTCTGGCCCGGAGGAACCTGAACGGCCTGCCAGTTCTCATCACCCTTGAACACGTCGGCGTATTTGGACTCGTAGAGTTCGCGCGTGACGTACTTCAGGATAAATTCCTGAATTTCGGCAGATGTCGGCCAGATGTCCTTGAGGTAGACAGGGTTGCCATCCTGGTCTTCGCCCAGAGGCTCTGTTGTCAGGTCTTTCTGAACGGTGCCAGCCAATGCGTAAGCGACGACGAGCGGCGGGGAAGCGAGGTAGTTCGCCTGAACGTCCGGCGAGATACGGCCTTCGAAGTTACGGTTGCCGGAGAGAACGCCAGCCGTGATCAGACCCTTGTCGTTGATGGTCTTGGAGATCGGTGCTGGCAGCGGGCCGGAGTTGCCGATGCATGTCGTGCAGCCGAAGCCGACGAGGTTGAAGCCGATGGCATCCAGATCTTTCTGAAGACCGGACTTTTCCAGATATTCGCCAACAACCTGAGATCCCGGTGCGAGCGACGTCTTGACCCAAGGCTTGGATGTCAGACCCTTGGCCACTGCGTTGCGGGCCAGAAGACCGGCTGCAATCAGAACGGAAGGGTTGGACGTGTTAGTGCAGGATGTGATGGCGGCAATGGCAACGTCGCCATGGCCCAGATCAAACTCTTCGCCTTCAACCGCATAACGGGTGTTGAGCTGGCCGGGCTTCTTGTATTCGGTTTCGAGGGACGTCGCAAAACCGGAGGCGATGCCTTCCAGCGAAATGCGGCCTTCCGGACGCTTCGGACCAGCCATGGATGGCACGACTTCGCCGAGGTCGAGTTCCAGCGTGTCGGTGAAGACGAGTTCGGCACCGTCGCCGGTGCGCCACATGTCCTGCGCCTTCGAATAGGCTTCCACCAGCGCGATGCGGTCCTTGGTGCGGCCAGACATGGTGAGGTAGTTGATGGTTTCGCCGTCAACCGGGAAGAAACCGCAGGTCGCCCCATATTCCGGGCCCATGTTGCCAATGGTGGCACGGTCTGCCAGCGTCATCGAATCAAGGCCGGGGCCGAAGAATTCGACGAATTTGGAAACAACGCCCTTCTTGCGCAGCATCTGCACCACGGTCAAAACGAGGTCGGTGGCGGTGACGCCTTCCTTGACCTTGCCCGTCAGCTTGAAGCCGATGACTTCAGGCAGAAGCATGGACACCGGCTGGCCAAGCATGGCCGCTTCGGCTTCGATACCACCAACGCCCCAGCCCAGAACGCCCAGGCCATTGATCATGGTCGTGTGGCTGTCGGTGCCGACGCAGGTGTCGGGGTAAGCGATGGTTTGGCCGTCTTCTTCCTTGGTCCAGACGGTCTGGCCGAGATATTCGAGGTTCACCTGATGACAGATGCCTGTGCCGGGCGGAACGACGCGGAAGTTCTTGAACGCCTGCTGGCCCCACTTCAGGAAGCGGTAACGCTCGCCGTTGCGCTCGTATTCCAGTTCCACGTTGCGGGCAAACGCGGTTGGCGTGCCGAATTCATCAACGATAACGGAGTGGTCGATGACGAGATCGACGGGAACCAGCGGGTTGATCTTTTCAGGATCGCCACCCAATGCCACCATCGCATCGCGCATGGCGGCAAGGTCGACAACGGCTGGAACGCCGGTAAAGTCCTGCATCAGCACGCGGGCAGGGCGGTAGGCGATTTCGTTTTCGACCAAGCCCTTGTTGTTCAGCCAATCGGCAACGGCCGTGATGTGTTCCTTGGTAACGGTCTGGCCGTCTTCGAAACGCAGCAGGTTCTCAAGCAGAACCTTCATCGAATAGGGAAGCTTGGAAACGCCTGTCAGGCCGTTCGCTTCTGCCTTCGGCAAACTGAAATAAACATAATCCTTACCGTCAACGGTAAGAATGGAGCGACAATTGAAACTGTCTAGAGATTTAGCCACGGATAGAAACCCCGCTTCCTCTGATAGCCAACACGCGCGTGCGGACCCCTGTGCACAGGTGCACATCAGGATGCGGGTACGGTCATTTCCGCTGTCCGCACGAGAAGCTGCTTTCGCAACGTCAGGTCCGGCGCCGTATGATGATCACGCCGACCGCTGGCGTGGTTGACACCCATATAGATAATTTCTCAGAAACGTGCCAGACCGGAAAACAACTTAATCGATTTTTTTGCCATCGAGATGATTAAAATCTTAAACGAGATGACGCCATGCTGCTGACAGCAGAAAATCTTGCCGCCCGTCGCGGCGAAGATTTGATATTCATGAATGTTTCCTTCAAGTTAACGAGTGGTGAGGCTCTGATGTTGACGGGGCCGAATGGATCGGGAAAGTCTACGCTTTTACGCGTTATTGCAGGGCTTTTGCAGCCGGAAACGGGGACCGTAAAGATAGCCGGCGAAGGGATCGAAAGTGACACCCGCGCCCATGAAGCCAGCCATTATCTCGGCCACCGAAATGCAATGAAGCAGGAACTGAGCGTTTTCGAAAACCTCGACTTCTGGAAGGCGTTTCTGGGCGATTTCAGTGGCGGCACGTCGGTTGGCATCGAGAAGGCCGCAGAAATTGTCGGTTTGTCCGGCATCACTCATCTGCCATTCGGCTATCTCTCGGCAGGTCAACAACGCCGATTCGCGATGGCCAAGCTGCTGGTTGCATGGCGGCCGGTATGGATATTGGACGAACCAACTGCCGCTTTGGATGCGAGCGCAGATTCAATGTTTACGGCGTTGGTGGAAGGGCATTTGGCGAATGGCGGCATCGTGATTGCTGCGACCCATCAGCCGCTCGGGTTGGAGAATGCGCAGGAATTGCGGATGACGGGGTTTGCTGGGGTGGGGGAGGAGGTGTGGTGATGAATGTCGAGTTTGCCGCTACCCCCTTCTTCACTGCCGGGCATCTCCCCCACAAGGAGGGAGATCGGCTGGGCGCTCTGACACCACGTCACTCTCGACGTAAGAGATGGCCGAAAGGTCGCCGCGAGTCGATCTCACCACCTGTGGGGGAGATGCCCGGCAGGGCAGAGGGGGGTAGCGACACCCATCGAACCCATCCATTATCCACTGGGTGCGGTCTATCCTCATTTGGGAAAACCATCCCATGATCGCCCTCTTCCTCCGAGACCTTAAACTCTCCATCCGCGCTGGCGGCGGCGCGCTCATCGGCGTTCTTTTCTTCATGACCGTCGTCGCCGTCATTCCCTTCGGTGTCGGCCCTGACCTCAATCTTCTGTCGCGCATCGGCCCAGCCATTGTGTGGATTGGAGCATTACTCGCAGCACTTCTTGGCCTCGACCGTCTGTTTCAAGCGGAACGTGACGATGGTTCGCTTGATCTCATCCTCATGCAGGAAAATCCACTCGTTTTGACCGTTCTGGTCAAATGCCTCGCGCATTGGACGGCAACCAGCCTGCCGTTGGTCATTGCCTCTCCTCTGCTTGGACTGTTCATGAATATGAGTGAAGTGGCCATCGGTGCCGTTATGCTGACTTTGCTTGTCGGCTCACCGGCGCTAACATTTATAGGGGCAGTGGGTGCTGCCGTTGCGGTAGCCCTTCCGCGCGGTGGGTTGCTGGTGTCCATTCTCGTGTTGCCGCTCTGCATTCCAGTGCTGATCTTTGGGGTCAGCGCCTCCTATGCTGCGGTTCAGGATCCGGCACCTTTCATGCCGCCCTTCCTGATCCTTATCGGCATCACACTTTTTTCATCGGTCATCGGTCCATTCTTCGCAGCTTTGGCATTGCGCAGTTCCATGGATTGATAAGGATCAATTGCCGCAACCCCGGTCTCACTGTAGAAAGACGCCATGAGCGACAAGAGCCTTGCGATTACCAAGTTCAGCGACCTTGCCAACCCGACGCGGTTCCTGGCATTGGCCTCTCGCATTTTGCCATGGCTGGCCGCGCTTTCGGCGCTCTGTCTTGCCGCAGGCCTCTATATGGCCTTCACCACCGATAGTGATTATCAGCAGGGCAATACCGTGCGCATCATGTATGTGCATGTGCCAGCCGCCTGGCTTTCGATGATGTGTTATACCGTCATGGCAGTGGCGGCGATTGGCACGCTGGTCTGGCGGCATCCGCTGGCAGATGTCGCGCATAAATCCGCAACGCCGATTGGTGCTGCCTTCACGCTGATTGCACTTATCACCGGTTCCCTATGGGGCAAGCCCATGTGGGGCACGTGGTGGGTCTGGGATGCGCGGCTGACGTCCGTCTTCATCCTGTTTCTGATGTATCTCGGCCTTATCGCCTTCAACAAGGCGATGGACGATCCATCCAAGGCGGCCCGCGTCAGTGCAGTGCTCATCCTCGTCGGTTTCGTCAACATCCCGATCATCAAGTTTTCCGTGGAGTGGTGGAATACGTTGCACCAGCCAGCCAGCGTTCTGCGTCTTGGTGGACCTGCGATAGCCTCTGAATTTCTATGGCCGCTGCTGACCATGGCCATTGGCTTCACGCTGCTGTTCTTTACCCTGCACATCGCCGCCATGCGCAACGAAATCTGGCGCAGACGCATAGCCGTCCAGCGCCGACTGGCTGCGCGCCGGGCAAGTCGGGAGAGTGCCAAGTCATGAGCCACGCATTTTATATCGGCATGTCCTACGGTCTGACCGGGCTGATCGTTGCCATTTTGATTGGCTGGATCATGATGGACGGGCGCGCGCGCCAGCGTGAAATGGCTGAGCTGGAAGCCTCCGGCATTCGCCGCCGGGGCCGCACTGGCTCCGTGGAGCAACCGACACCATGATGAAAGACACGGAACGTGGTCCCGTACCCTCGGGCAAGAAGGCGCGCTATGTTCTGGCGCTTTTGCCGCTGCTGGCCTTTGCTGGCTTTGCCGCCATTGCCGCGAAAATGCTGTATGAGCAGGACGTCAATGGCCTTGATGTCAGTGCCATTCCGTCGGCGTTGATCAACACCAAGGCCCCGTCCTTGTCTTTGCCGCCCCTGGAGGGTGCCAATGTTCCAGCTCTTAATGATGAGGCCATCAAGGGCAAGCTGACCCTCGTCAATGTCTTTGCGTCTTGGTGTGTGCCGTGTCGGCAGGAACATCCGATGTTGAAGGAACTGGCCAAGGATGAGCGGCTGAACATTGTCGGCATCAACTACAAGGATAAATCCGACAATGCCTTGCGGTTTCTGGGCGAACTCGGAAATCCCTATGCCGCTATCGGCATCGATCCCAACGGTAAAGCGGCCATCGACTGGGGTGTCTATGGTATCCCCGAGACCTATCTGGTGGATAGAGACGGTACTATCATCTACAAGAAGGTCGGTCCTATCGATGTCGCGACCTATGAGCGGGAGATGATTCCCGCCATCGAAAAAGCCGCCGCCGCCGATTGAGTTAAGGTGTCGGAAGCGCGTTCTGCCATTCCTTGATGGCGTCGATGGGTGCTACCAGCATTAGGACATTCAAGGTCAGATTATCGCGGATGAGCCAGCCGGTAAAAATCTCGAAGACAATGGCGACCACGACGGTCAGCCATATCGGCACGCGGGCGGCGAAAAAGAATCCTGTAACCATGAACACCGTGTCCATCGCCGAATTCAGAATGCTGTCACCGCTGTAGCCTAACGCCATGGTGGCGGTGCGATAGCGGTCGATGATGATGGGCGAGTTTTCAAGAAGTTCCCAGGCGGCCTCGATGAGGACGGCGATGGAAAGACGGAAACCGATCGAACGATTGCGAAACAGCAGCCATGCCAGTCCGTAAAACAGGAAGCCGTGGATGATGTGCGATGGTGTGTACCAATCTGCCAGATGCTGCGAGTTGCCCGGCGTGTTCACGCCCGGCTCGAACAGTTTCACATAACCGCATTCGCAGATGGGAACGCGGCCCATGAAATACAAAATGACGATCTGCAACAGCAAAATTCCTGCGGCCACGCCAAACCAGATATGGGAGGAGGGGCGGGAGCCGGGCATCTGCGCAGGGGTCATTTTTTCTCTTTCGTCAACGGCTCAACCGAATGGCGCATGATAAGCGGCATCTGCGCCATGGTGAAGAGAATGGTGATGGGCATCGTGCCCCAGACCTTGAAGGCGACCCATGTGTCGGTGGAAAATCCGCGCCAGACAACTTCGTTGAGGACCGCCAGGAACAGGAAGAAGAAGCCCCAGCGAAATGTCAGCTTGCGCCAGCCTTCTTCGTTCAGCTTGAAAGCGGAGTTGAAGACGTAGCCCAGCAACGAATGGCCGAACAGCAGCCCGCCCAGAAGGATGACGCCGAACAGCGCATTGACGATGGTCGGCTTCATCTTGATGAAGGTATCGTTTTGCAGGTAGAGCGTCAGTGCACCGAAGACGAGGACGACGATGCCCGAGATCAGCGGCATCATCGGCAAGGTACGG
Source organism: Agrobacterium bohemicum (assembly GCF_001562555.1). NCBI lineage: Bacteria > Pseudomonadati > Pseudomonadota > Alphaproteobacteria > Hyphomicrobiales > Rhizobiaceae > Agrobacterium > Agrobacterium bohemicum. Next base: position 263,707 of record NZ_KQ961025.1, on the reverse strand, counting down.
GTAAGAATCCATGATACGGTCAGCGCGAGAGCGGTGGCAATCATGAACAGACCGGTGGCAATGAAGATTGGGCCACCGAATTCCGTCAGCACAGGAAATGTGTTTGCTAGCCATTCACCGCGGGAATTGGCGAAGAAGAACACGACCAGCGGTCCAAGCTCCAGCACGAATTTCAGCAGCGGGCTGATCTCGCGGACCATTTTTTCGCTTTCGCGCTGATTGCTTTCCACGTCCATACTCATACTCCCGCAATCGCTTTGGCGAAATCTTCCGCCTCGAATGGCTCCAGATCGTCAACGCCTTCGCCGACGCCGATGAAATACACCGGCAATTTGTGTTTGGCAGCGATGGCAACGAGGATACCGCCGCGGGCCGTGCCATCCAATTTTGTCATAATCAGGCCGGACACGCCTGCAACATTGCGGAAAATTTCCACCTGGTTGAGAGCGTTCTGGCCCGTCGTCGCGTCCAAGGTCTGCAACACCGTGTGCGGTGCATCGGGGTCGAGCTTGCCAAGCACGCGCACGATCTTCTCAAGTTCGTCCATCAGCTCGGTCTTGTTCTGCAAGCGACCGGCAGTATCGATGATGAGAACGTCGCATTTTTTGGTCCGCGCCTGCTCAAACGCATCATAGGCGAGACCCGCCGCATCCGCACCCAGCTTGGTGCCGATGAATTCCGATCCGGTGCGGTCTGCCCAAATCTTCAACTGCTCGATAGCTGCGGCGCGGAACGTATCGCCTGCGGCCAGCATTACCTTGAGGCCCGAGCCGGAAAGCTTGGCGGCGAGCTTGCCGATGGTGGTCGTCTTGCCGGTGCCATTGACGCCGACGACGAGAATGACATGCGGCTTGTGCGACAGATCAAGCTCCAGCGGTTTGGCGACGGGTGCCAGAACCTTGGTGATTTCGCCAGCCATGATGCGCGCAACGTCTTCGCCGCTGACATCCTTGCCGTAACGTTCCGATGACAGCGCGCCAGTAATTCGCATGGCGGTTTCCAGACCGAGATCGGACTGGATCAGCAGATCCTCCAACTCGTCCAGCGTGTCTTCGTCCAGCTTGCGCTTGGTGAAGAGCGCGGAAATCTGGCTGGTGAGCTGCATGGAGGTGCGCGACAGGCCTGCTCGCAGGCGCTGGAACCAGGAGAGTTTCTGCTCCGGTTCAGCTTCGACCAGCACCACGCGCTCGCTTGGCAAGGAAAAGCCTTTTGGCAGAACGGATGGTGTAACCGGTGTTTCGGTCGTCTCCGACGCGGTGACGGCCTCTGCCTCATCCAGCAAGGCGTCCATGGCCAGTGTGTCGAGTGGCGCGTCTGGATCATTCACGTCCGTTGCGGGTAGCTCGTCCGCTTCGGCTTCCGCCTGAAGCAGTGAAAGTGGCACGATGCCCATATCGCCAGCCTGCTCAGGACCCGGCAAAAGCGGCTTGTCGTCTTCTGGTTCTTCATCAGCAATGGTTGCGTCCGGGGCAGGGCCGCCTGCGGTTTCCATCTCAAGGTCTGAAACCGGATCGTCGGTTACAGGCGCATGAGCTTCCGCTTCGATCAGTACCTCTTCGAAAGAGGCATTTTCGTTGCCCTTTTCAATCGCGGCATCGCTGTCCGGCTTGTCTGTCTCGGTCTTGTCCTTGCCGAAGGAGAAGACTTTTTTGATGAAGCCGAGGGCCATGATCGTTCCGTATCGTTCCGTCAGGCGACCTGCGCAGCCAGACATTGCATATCTAAGTGTTTCCCGTTGTGACCGGTAATCCGCACCTGCGCAAGTGTGCGGGCGGCAAGATCGGGGGCGGCAACGAGTGTGAAATTTTTGGTATGCGCAAAGCCTCTGTTCTCGACGAGAATGGTCTGCTCGGTGCCGACCATCCGGTCGAGATGCGCATGGCTCAAGATATTACCACGTTCACGAAGCCGGGCCGCACGCTGTTTGATCAGGCCTCGGTCCAGTTGCGGCATGCGTGCTGCAGGCGTGCCGGGGCGTGGGCTGTAGGGAAAGACGTGCAGGCTGGAAATGCCGCATTCTTCCGCAAGCGTTGCGGCATTTTCGAACATCTCTTCGGTTTCGGTCGGGAAACCGGCGATCATGTCCGCGCCGAATGCGATTTCGGGCCTCAACGACCTGACCTGATGACAGAAGGCGATGGCATCTGCGCGCATGTGGCGGCGCTTCATCCGTTTCAGGATCATGTCATCGCCATGCTGGAGTGACAGATGCAGATGCGGCATGAAGCGTGGCTCGTCCGCAATCAGGTCCATGAGATGCTTGTCGGCCTCGATGCTGTCGATGGAGGAGAGGCGTAGCCGCAAAATCTCCGGCACCTGCTTCAGCAGCGTCCTGGCCAGATATCCAAGTGATGGCTCACCGGGCAGGTCCGCGCCATAGCTTGTTGCATCCACGCCGGTCAGCACGATTTCGCAATAGCCGTTTTCTGTCAGCTTGCGGGCCTGTTCGACCACGGCACCCATGGGAACCGAGCGCGAATTGCCGCGACCATAGGGAATGATGCAGAAGGTGCAGCGATGGTCGCAGCCGTTCTGCACCTGAATGAAGGCGCGCACATGCCCATCGATATGCTTGATCATCTGCGGCGCGGTGGCCTTGATGCTCATGATATCGTTGACGCGCAGCTTTTCTTCGGCAGAAACACCGAAATCCGGCAAAGCGCGGTAGGAAGCGCTTGTCAGCTTTTCCTCATTGCCCAGCACGGCGTCCACTTCCGGCATTTCGGCGAAGGTCTGCTTTTCCGTCTGTGCGGCGCAGCCGGTGACGATGATGCGGGCATGCGGATTTTCCCGGCGGGCGCGGCGGATGGCGGCACGGGCCTGACGCACGGCCTCGCCGGTGACTGCGCAGGTGTTGACCAGCACGGCATTGTTCAGCCCTGCCTTTTCAGCCTGCGCCCGCATCACTTCCGATTCGTAGGTGTTGAGGCGGCAGCCGAAGGTTATGACCTCGACGCCGCTCATAAGGCCGCCTTTTCCTGCGCCGTATCGCGCGCCCAGGTGCCGTTGACGGGATCGACTCTGCCAGCCCATTCCCACTCGGCGGGACCGGTCATGACGACGTGGTTGTCTTCGCGCCATTCGATGGTCAGCGGAATGCGAACGGGGCTGGAGGCGACATCGATCTCGACGGTGCGGCCCGTGCGCCCGGTGCGGGCGGCGGAAACGGCAGCGGCGCAGGCGGCAGAGCCGCAGGCCAGCGTCAGGCCCGCGCCGCGCTCGAAGGTGCGGGTGCGCAAGGCTGTGTCGGAGATGACCTGCGCCAGCGTGATATTGGCTTTTTCCGGAAACATCGGATGGTTTTCGAGCAACGGACCAAAGCGCTCGAGATCGAACGTCATGGGATCGCTTTTCACCCAGAAGACCGCATGCGGATTGCCCATCGACATGACCGCTGGCGAATGCAGAACGGGGTTGTCGATCGGCCCGATCTGAAGCTCGATGCGGCTGGTATCGTGGAATTCCTCGGCCAGCGGTATATCGTCCCAGCGAAAGCGGGGCATGCCCATATCGACGGAAATCATACCGTCTTCGTGTTCGCTGGCGTTCAAAATGCCCGCAACGGTCTGGAAGGTGAAGGTCTTCTTGCCGGTCTCCGACGCCAGTGCCTGCACGACGCAACGGGTGCCATTGCCACAGGCTTGCGCCTTGGTGCCATCGCAATTGAGGATATCGATATAGGCGTCCGTTCCTTGCGCACGCGGATCGTGGATGGCCATGATCTGGTCAAAGGCGGTTTCAGCATGGGCGTTCAGCGCAATCGCCGCCTGCGGTGTGACCATATCCTTGCGGCCGCGCATATCGACAACAAGGATCTTGTTACCAAGCCCATTCATCTTCGCAAATTCGACCGTATCAGACATGATCCTGAACCTGTTGGGGGTGATCGCGCAGGGTGGCTGCGCAGTTGCCTCTATATGGCGGAAATGATGGGGAATTACCAGTGTTTGGTGAGCGCTGTTCTCTCGGTGCGCAGTTGATGTTTACGGGGGAGTGGCGAGAGGACGTTAGTGCAGGAGCAAGCTCGCCCCCTCTGCCCTGCCGGGCATCTCCCCCACAGGTGGGGAGATCGACTCGCGGCAACCTCTAGCCCCTCTCATCAGTTTCGGGAGGGGCTGGCGCTGAAGATGCGGTCGAACCGGCGAGCCAGCGCCCAGCCAATCTCCCCACCTGTGAGGGAGATGCCCGGCAGGGCAGAAGGGGGTGAGCCACACCCGCAAACGCAAACATACACTCCGCCACCAAATCCAATCCTGTCAAAAACCCCGGCCACCACACACGCATGCTTCGCCGTTCACGCGGCAGCACCTGCCCGTGGCTTGATCTGTTCTCTGGTCCCACAACCATTTGCGGCCATGGTATTTCGGACGGGGCGCTGCAAGCTGCCTCGTTTGGTAGTGTAAGAATGGCACCTTTCAGCGCCCCGTTCGGCTCTTTTGGCCAAACAGCAATCCACTTGCCACGGCTGGCAGAAACCGGATGGCAAAGGGGAAACCTTGCCGGAGAACCGGTCGGACATGTTCAAGGTCCGACCCTTCCCATCCGGGTGGCGAACTCCATTGCTGGATGATCGCCCTGCCAGTTCGGCTGCACCTGCCTTCGATTTGCTCCCGCGCCGATAATCCAGGGGCGGAAGGATCGATCCGTTTTTCGCAAGGGCTGCCACGTCCGTGGTGGATGCGGCAGTCTCTTGCGATCCGTCCGCGCTGTTTCGCAACAGTGCGGGGCAGATGCAGCGTGTTCCTGTGTACCGCCTGACTTTCGCTTCAATCCCCGTGGTCGCGTTCGACCTGGGGGACGATGAGCTGTCGGTACACCCGGCGACCAAGCTCCTGGCGGATGCATCGGTATGGCGAAGACGTTCAGTCTTCACCTCACGACGCGGCCAGGTCGGGCATCGGGAGAATGACACCGGCCGGTCCGAAACCGGTGTCCTCCTCCTCCCGTTGCCGCCGGGGGGATTGCTGCCGGACCCCAGTGACAGAGAGGATGCGTAACCTCCCTGTCACCAGCGCCGGTCCCGCCTCGCCGCAACGCCTTGCGGTGTATCCGAG
>NZ_KQ961025.1:44620-258643 GCF_001562555.1 Agrobacterium bohemicum | reverse complement strand
CGGCCAGGTCGGGCATCGGGAGAATGACACTGGCCGGTCCGAAACCGGTGTCCTCCTCCTCCCGTTGCCGCCGGGGGGATTGCTGCCGGACCCCGGTGACAGAGAGGATGCGTAACCTCCCTGTCACCAGCGCCGGTCCCGCCTCGCCGCAACGCCTTGCGGTGTATCCGAGGGCGGAACGGGACAATTGTGCGGGTGATTCGCGGGAGGTGGAGAAACGTGTGGAGGATTTTTTGATGTTTTTTGCGGGCTTTCGGGTAAGGTGTTGATTTGGTTGGGAAGTATTTTTATTGTGGCGTTGGAGGGTGCCGCTCACCCCCCTCTGCCCTGCCGGGCATCTCCCCCTCAGGTGGGGAGATTGGCTGGGGGCGGGCTCACCGGACATCTTGAACGTTGCGGCGGGGACGACAGCCTGTTTTGCCGGTGCATCCCTCTGACGGCTACGATTGGAGCAGTCAGCGTGCCTTTTACCGATCTCCCCACCTGAGGGGGAGATGTCCGGCAGGACAGAGGGGGGTGAGCGGCATACGCCGACCTTTTCCCTCTCGCACCATCGCCCTTCAAGGCTGCTATCGGGCATATCAGAATGGCAGCTGCCACCGTGGCATCCACCCAACCCAAAAAACACCATAATAAACCGCTTGCCTTTGCTCTCCAGATGTCCGCTAATTGGCGAACGAAGCAGGGAGAAAATACTATGGCCAAGGGTCAAGTTCGCAGCAACAAAGAAGTTAGAAAACCTAAAAAAGACAAGGCCGCACAAGCGGCGGCACCGACACTTGGATCGCAGGTGAAAGCCAGCGAAAGCACGACCAAGAAGAAGTAATGACGTTGGGGTATTGTGGGACGACGCAGACGCTTGGGAGCGAAACTCTCAGGACGTGAAAGCGAGGCGCTGAACTGTCAAAGCGCCTGTCCCACAAGCCTCATGTCATGGGTACGTCGAAGACTTCGCTCGGATGCATGGGGCGGAAGCGATCTTCCGCTACGCCGTGTTCCGTCAGCGCTGCCTTAAGCGCAATGATCGGTGCATCGATGGCCTCATCGGTGAGTTGAACGGTTCCCCAGTGATGGCCGCAGGCGTAAGCCGCGCCGCAAATTTTCATGCCTTCTACGGCCTCAGTCGGATTCTGGTGCTGGCCTTTCATGAACCAGCGCGGCTCATATGCGCCGAATGGCAGGTTGGCGAGGCGGAAGCCGCCGTGTTTTTTGCGCGCGGCATGGTAATTAAGGCCGCTGTGAAAGCCGGTATCGCCGATGTGGTAGATTTTACCGCCCGGTGTTTCGATGACGAAGGCCGCCCACAGCGCCATGCGCCGGTCATTCAGGCCACGCGCCGACCAGTGATGGCAGGGCTCGAAATGAATTTTCACATCAGGCGCCACATTCAGCACATCACCCCAATCCCCCACTGATATCTTCGCCGCCTCGACGCGGGTGCGAATGACGACATCATTGCCGAGTGGCGTGATGAAATGCGGTTTATGGGCGATGTGAAGCTGGTGTAGCGTTTCCAGATCGAGATGGTCGTAATGATTGTGTGTGACCAGCACGATGTCGATGGGCGGCAGATCGTTGAACTTGATGCCGGGCGGGTTGACGCGTTTGGGGCCAACGAAGTTGAAGGGGCTTGTCCGCTCCGACCACACGGGATCGACGAGGATATTCATGCCCGCCGTCTGGATGAGAAAGGACGCATGGCCGACGAAGGTGACGCGCAGGTCTTTGCCGTTGACGCGCTCATCGGGTTTGACGAAGGGAAACGGGCTGGGATAGGCCTCCGGCCATGTCGCCTTGTTGCCATCGAACCGCCATTTCATCAGGTCCATGAAACCGTTGGGTGTCTCGCCACCGGGGTTGAAGAAACGCGCTCCATCGAAATGGTCCGATAGCGGGCCTTTGTAATAGGCGCTGGCGCTGGACTGGCGCGCATAAAGACCGCCACCCGCCAGAAGCGCGCCGAGGAAAGAGAGTTTGAAGAGGGTGCGTCTTTTCATTCTCCAAGTTTAGGTCTGCACGTCTGCGCATTCAATGGCGGCGCATTGCGGTCTTGCCGTTTTTTGCTTCCCGGGTTTAAAATACATCCTCCAGTAGATATTATTTTGCCAATGCCTGTTTCCGGGAGACAAGACCGTGACCATCATCAAATTTCTGTCATTGCCATTTTTGCTCATGGTGTTGCTCGCGATGCCCGTATCTGCCGAGCAGCTACCAGCGCCCGTCAATGGAGTGACGTTCGAGGAATGGGCGTCCGCGAATGGGCGCATTGCCAACAAGCAGGACGAGGCCGAGGTGTTTGCCGTTCTTGGTTTGAACAAGCAGTCGTTTGAAGCCGTCAATGTGGCGTTTACCGAAGCGTTGAAGACGTCAGGGTCGAATGGCGATATCATGCGTGTGTTCGGCGAGGCATTCGGCGATCCCAACCGTGGCCGGTTTGCGAAGACCGAGCAGGTGGATATCGAGGGCAAGCTGGCGACGCTGGATGATTACGCACGGGTGCAGGGCCATCTGCAGGCGGCGACGAAACTCAAGATCGATCCCGCCGCCGTTCTCGAAGAGCATAATCTGACGCCCTATGAATATTCCCAGGAAGCGGGCCGTTGGGTGCGAGCCATGGCGATGGAGGCCAAAAAGGATTCGACCAATACGCTGAAATACAATGAAGCCATCCGGCGCTATGAGCAGGAATATACCGCCAAGCTCTCGAAAAAATAAGCGTAAAGCGGCAAATGTGACGTTTTCCTTGACTCGAATGGCCTTTTCCTGTTTATCCGCGCCAATCAGCTGGCAGTTTCATGACCGCACGCCGCCGACCGGGACCCGCAAGGTATAGAAGATCCCGGAGGCAAACATCCGACAGCGCGAAGCGCCCTCGGGTGCTTTTTGGCTATGCGTCTTGTTTTTGACAGCAAAAGCACCGACGTTTCGGGTTCCCCGGAACGAAGAAGGATGACGCAATGTTTGAAAACCTCCAGGACCGCCTTGGCTCCATTCTGAATGGACTGACCGGCCGTGGCGCGCTTTCGGAAGCCGATGTAACGGCTGCCCTGCGCGAGGTTCGCCGTGCGCTTCTGGAAGCGGACGTTGCGCTGGAAGTCGTGCGTTCCTTCACCGACAAGGTGCGTGAAAAGGCCGTTGGTGCCTCGGTTCTCAAAGCCATCAAGCCCGGCCAGATGGTCGTCAAGATCGTCCACGACGAGCTGGTCGAGATGCTGGGCTCCGAAGGCGTGGCGATCGATCTGCACGCGGCGGCCCCCGTCGTCATCATGATGGTGGGTCTGCAGGGTTCGGGTAAGACGACCACGACAGGCAAGATTGCAAAGCGCCTGACGGAACGCGACAAGAAGAAGGTGCTGATGGCATCTCTCGACACGCGTCGTCCAGCAGCTCAGGAGCAGTTGCGCCAGCTGGGTGTGCAGACCGGCGTCGATACGCTGCCCATCATTGCCGGACAATCGCCGACCGATATCGCTTCGCGCGCCGTGCAGGCTGCCAGGCTCGGTGGCCATGATGTCGTGATCCTCGATACCGCCGGTCGTACCCACATCGACGAGCCGTTGATGATGGAAATGGCGGAGATCAAGAAAAACGCCAAACCGCACGAAATCCTGCTGGTCGCGGATAGTCTGACCGGTCAGGACGCCGTCAATCTGGCGCGTAACTTCGATGAGCGCGTTGGCATTACCGGCCTTGTGCTGACCCGTATGGATGGCGATGGTCGCGGTGGTGCAGCGCTTTCGATGCGTGCCGTCACCGGCAAGCCGATCAAGCTGATCGGTACCGGCGAGCGCATGGGCGAGCTGGACGAGTTTCATCCGCGCCGTATCGCCGACCGAATTCTCGGCATGGGCGACATTGTTTCGCTGGTCGAAAAGGCTGCTGAAAACATCGATGCGGAAAAAGCCGCGGCGATGGCCAAGAAGATGCAGTCGGGCAAGTTCGATCTGAACGATCTGGCCGACCAGCTTGGTCAGATGAAGAAAATGGGCGGCATGGGCGGCATTATGGGTCTGATGCCCGGCATGTCCGGCATGAAGGACAAGATGGCGGCGTCGGGTCTCAACGACAAGATGTTCGACCGCCAGATCGCCATCATTTCATCGATGACCAAGGCCGAACGCGCCAATCCTGACATGCTCAAGCACAGCCGCAAGAAGCGCATTGCTGCCGGTTCCGGCACGGATGCCGCCGAAATCAACAAGCTGCTCAAGATGCATCGCGGCATGGCCGACATGATGAAAGCCATGGGCGGCAAGGGCAAGGGCGGCATCATGAAACAGATGATGGGCGGCCTTGCGGGCAAGATGGGTTTTGGTGGTGGAATGGGCGGCATGCCTGATCTGGCCAATATGGACCCCAAGCAGCTTGAAGCCCTTCAGAGACAGGCGGAAGCAGCCGGTCTCGGCAAGCCGGGTGGCATGCCGCCCGGTCTTGGTGGAATGCCCGGTCTTCCCGGTCTGGGCGGACCGAAACTTCCGGGTCTTGGCGGACTTCCCGGCCTGCCCGGTTTTGGGAAGAAGAAGTGAGAGCTGTGATGACCGACGCAGACGTAAAGGCTCAACTTTCGCAATATCGCCAGTCCATCGACAATATCGATGCGGCGCTGGTGCATATGCTGGCGGAACGGTTCCAACGCACCAAGGCGGTGGGCGTTCTCAAAGCAACCTACGAATTGCCGCCGGCGGACCCGGCGCGCGAGGAATACCAGATCGAACGCCTGCGCCGCCTGGCAAAGGACGCCGATCTGGACCCGGATTTCGCCGAGAAGTTCCTGAACTTCATCATCAAGGAAGTCATCCGGCATCATGAAGCAATTGCCGCTGAACACAACGGCACCGACAAGACCGCCTGACCGGCGGACTAGCCATTCTTAAGGAGAAACAACATGGCACTGAAAATTCGTCTCGCACGCGGTGGTTCCAAGAAGCGCCCGTACTACCAGATCGTCGTTGCAGACGCCCGTTCGCCACGCGACGGCCGTTTCCTCGAGAAGGTCGGTTCCTGGAACCCAATGCTTGCCAAGGACAACGCTGATCGCATCCAGATCAACGGCGACCTGATCAAGGAATGGATTGCCAAGGGCGCACAGCCAACAGACCGCGTTCTGCGCTTCCTCGCAGAAGCCGGCATCGTAACGCGCGATGCCCGCAGCAACCCTGAAAAGGCAAAGCCAGGCAAGAAGGCCGTAGAGCGAATTGCCGAGAAGAAGCAGAAGGCCGATGACGCCGCTGCTGCTGCTGCAGAAGCTACTGCTGCCGAATAAGTCCGGTTGGCACGATATGAACGGGTGGTGTGGATTTCCGCGCCACCCGTTTATGTTTATTTTGACCGCAACATGCCGTACACAGACTTTAAAAGACGAACACCGGAACGGACGACCGATGGCAAAGCTGGAAAACCCTATTCTCATGGCCAAGATTGGCGCGGCACAAGGGCTGCGTGGCGAAGTCCGGGTCAGCTCGTTCACGGATGATCCGACTGCATTGGGAGAATACGGCAACCTGATTGCTGCCGATGGCCGGATGTTCGAAATCCTTGAAATTCGCGAAGCGAAGACCGTGGTCATCGTGCGCTTTCGCGGCATCAACGACCGCAATGCGGCGGAAGCTCTGAACGGACTGGAACTGTTCATCGAGCGCGACAACCTGCCCGACGACGATCTTGAAGAAGACGAATTCTATTATACCGATCTTGAAGGGCTGGAGGCTGTCGATGCCGAAGGCAAGAGCTACGGCTCCGTTGCCGCTGTTCATGATTTCGGCGCTGGCGATCTGCTGGAGCTGAAAGGTGCTGGTCGCCGTCCGACGCTCATTCCCTTTTCCGAGGCCGCCGTTCTGGAAATCGATCTCGAAGGCGGAAAAATTCTGATCGATCCGTTTGCCGCTGGCCTGATCGACAATCCTGAAGACGGCAAGGACGATCCGGATCATCCGATCTTCGGCAAGAAAAAATAACATGACATTCAAGGCAACCGTTCTGACGCTGTACCCGGACATGTTTCCGGGGCATCTGGGCCATTCGCTGGCGGGCAGGGCGCTGGAGCGCGGCCAGTGGCAGATCGAGCCGGTCCAGATCCGGGACTTCGCGGCAGACAAGCACCGCAGCGTGGACGATACGCCAGCTGGCGGTGGCGCTGGCATGGTGCTGAAACCGGACGTGCTGGCGGCGGCAATCGATGCTGTCTCGACCGATGATACACGTCCCCGCCTCTTGATGAGCCCGCGTGGGCTACCGCTGCGCCAAGAGCGGGTGCGCGAGATTGCCGCCGGTGACGGCGTCATCATCATCTGCGGGCGGTTCGAGGGTGTGGACCAGCGGGTGATCGATGCGCGTGGCCTCGAAGAGGTTTCCATCGGCGACTATATTCTCTCCGGTGGCGAACCGGCGGCACTGACGTTGCTGGATGCGGTGGTGCGCATTCTGCCCGGTGTGATGGGCAACGATCTCTCCGGCGTGCATGAGAGCTTCGAGGGTGGGTTGCTGGAGCATCCGCATTATACCCGCCCGCAAGTGTGGGAAGAGCGCGAGATTCCAGCGGTTCTAACCTCCGGCAACCACAAGGCCGTTGAAAAATGGCGTCATGAGCAGGCGCTGGCGCTGACGAAAGAGCGCCGCCCCGACCTTCTGGCGAAAACGTCTCAGGTCGAGACGAAGTAGTAGACCGACAGCAACAAACCGACCGAGATCACCAAAGCGCGGATGACCCATTGCGGTACGCGCCGCGCGATATAGACGCCGCTATAACCGCCGATGGCCGATGCCGGGATCATGATCAGCGCTGCGGGCCATGCCACGACACCACCGCCGACGAAAACCACGATGGCGACGGCGGCTATGACGACGGCGAGCAGATTTTTCAAAGCATTGAGGTGATGGTAGGTCCCGCCTGATGTCAGGCCCAGGACCGCCAGCATCATGATGCCCATGCCAGCGCCGAAGAAGCCTCCGTAGATCGACGTAAAGAATTGTCCGATGAGGCTCGCGGCGCTGCCGGGCGAGCGCTGCGCATTCGTGCGCGGACGCAGCCATGGCCCCAAGGCAAACAAAAGTGTGGCGGCGAGGAGGAGCCAGGGCACGAGCTGGCGAAAGGCCGGGTTGTCCAGCGACAACAGAAGAAGCGCGCCAGCGGTCGATCCAGCAATCGATAGCAGGGCCAGAAAAACAGCACCTTTCCAGTGGGCCCTAATTTCCGGCCAATAGGCGATGACGGACGTGACGTAGCCGGGAAATTGCACGATGGAAGAGGTGGCGTTGGCGGAAATCGGGGCGATACCGGCAAGCGTCATGGCCCCGAAGGTCAGAAACGTGCCTCCGCCTGCGATGGCATTGACCGCGCCGGACAGAAAGCCGCTGGCAAGCAGCAGCAGAATGATGAAGAATGACATGACCCCTCCCGGCGCATCTTGCGCCCCCGTCACTCCATATCCGGTGATGGGACGGACGACAATTAGGTCGTGACCGACAAAATAATCTTGCAAAAGGGATGACAAATGCGTTGTCTTGCTGTAATGGCCCGCGTGGAACTGGGGTTTACCCCTTTAACCGCAAGCAAAGAATGGTGAACCCGCTCCTGCCGCAAGGCATGGTCCCGAGACCTGGTTTCAAGGGATGACAGTTGAGCGCTCTGGCTGTTTCAGAAGAACTCAGAGGTTAATATGACCAACATTATCGAACAGCTGGAAGCCGAACAGGCTGCCAAGATCGAAGCGAAGCGCAAGCTTCCAGAATTTTCTCCAGGTGACACCGTTCGCGTCAACGTGCGCGTAACGGAAGGTACACGTACCCGTGTACAGGCTTACGAAGGCGTCGTTATCGCCCGTTCCGGCGGCGGCATCAACGAGAGCTTCACCGTTCGCAAGATTTCTTACGGCGAAGGCGTCGAGCGCGTATTCCCTGTTTACTCGCCGCTGGTTGAAGGCGTTGAAATCGTTCGCCGCGGTAAGGTCCGTCGCGCGAAGCTCTATTACCTGCGCGACCGTCGCGGCAAGTCTGCCCGTATCGTTGAAGACACCGGCGTTCGCGCTCGCAAGCTCAACGACGGCGAGCGTCAGGCTGCTGCCGAAGAAAAGGCACGCCTCGAAGCTGAAAAGGTTGCAGCAGCACAGGCTCTGGCCGCTGAAAAGGCCGCAGCAGAAGCTGCTGAAGCCAAGGCAGCCGAAGAAGCCGCAGCAGCAAAGGCTGCTGAAGAGGCTGCAAAGCCTGCCGAAGGCGCAGCTGAATAAGCTTTTCCGTTTTTCGGGAACTTTAAAAAGGCGGTCTTCGGGCCGCCTTTTCTTTTGAACGTGGTCTGTTGCTCCCTATGTAATCAATACATCGGATTCGCTAGTTTACGGGGATGCTAACAAATGGAACGGAAATCCTTATTCGGTGAATTTCTCCGCGATTGGTTGAAGGAGAACATCAAATATCTCGGTGACTATGTTGAACCATCGGACCAAGATTACATAGCCAGACTGCGAGCGAGAGAGCTTACAGAGCTCGCGAAAGAGAAGGGCTATTACGCCGATCTTGTAGAGGAACTAAGGGGGCAGCCAGTCTTAAAGTTCATTATAAGTGAGTACTGGCGTGTGGGCCTTGAGCAGAAGGTTCTACATTCTAACTCAATAAATAGTTCTACAAGCAAGACGGTGCGTTAGTAGTTTAAGATTCGTATTTCGTCTCTTGCTCCACGGCAAGTACGCGCCCTGCCATCAGTGCGCTCTTGCCCTAACACTTCAAACCATGTCATTTTCCCGCATTGCCAGCAGGAGACACGACATTGCTCAGACGCTCTTTTCTCATCGCTATTGCCGCGACGCTTATGTCGCCTGTCATGTCCGTTGCCGCCGACCTGCCGGACCTCAAGGGAAAGACTGTTGTTGTCGTCACCGAAAACGCCTATCCGCCGCTGCAATTCGTCGATCCGAAATCCGGTAGCGCCATCGGCTGGGAATATGATGCGATGGGGGAGATCGCCAGGCGGCTGAATTTCAAGGTCGAGTATCAGAACACATCGTGGGATGCGATGATCCAGGCGGTGTCGGATGGGCAATACGACATTGGCATGACCGGCATCAGCATCAAGGAGGAGCGCAAAGAGAAGGTGGATTTCTCCGATCCCTACATGCGCTCTGAAATGTTCATGCTGGTGCGCGCCGACGAGACGCGCTTTACCGACGCGAAAAGCTTTGCCGCTTTCGACAAGGGGCTGGTGGGCGCGCAGGCGGGCACGACGCCGTTTTATACCGTTGTCTATGACGTGCTTGACGGAAACGAGCAGAACCCGCGGGTTAAGTTGATGGAAACCTTTGGCGCCACCGTGCAGGCGCTGAAAACCGGCGATGTCGATCTGGTGTTGACGGATGGCGTGGCGGGCAAGGGTTATGTCGATGCCTCCGATGGTGCGTTGAAGCTAATTGGCGGTCCCCTGGGTGGCGACGATTTCGGCTTCATCTTCAAGAAGGGGTCGGATCTGGTGGCGCCTGTGAATGCGGCAATTGCGGCGCTGAAAGCAGATGGCACGTTTGCGGCGCTCGATAAGAAGTGGTTTCTGGACTACAAGCTTGGCCAGTAAGCACATGCGACCTGACCAGCGAAAGGCAAGCGCGTGAGCGCCCGGCCCAAATCTTCCACTGCCGATGATTTTCCGTGGTGGCTGGTGGCGCTTGTCGGCATCGGTCTGGTGCTTGCTGTCGTGATTGCAGTCAACGGCATTTATGCGCAGGTGTTTTCCACCGTCATCACGGGCATCGGCATGACGGTATCAGTAACGCTGACGGCTTTCGCGCTGGCCTCGCTATGGGGGCTGGTGATTGCCGTGCTGGGCATGGCTGACAGCATTGTTTTGCGCCAGATCGCCCGTTTCTACATTGAGACGGTTCGGGGCATTCCTGTTCTCGTCGTGCTGTTCTACATCGCCTTTGTCGGCGCGCCTGCCTTTGTCAGCCTGTTCAACTGGATGATCACGCCGCTTGTTCAAGCCGGGTGGGTAGAGGCGATGCTGGTAAGGGATTTTTCGCTGACATGGCGGGCCATTTTGGCGCTGACGATCTGTTATGCCGCCTTCATCGCGGAAATTTTCCGGGCGGGTATCGAAGCTGTCGATCAGGGGCAGATCGAGGCGGCCAAGGCGCTGGGGCTCAACCGCTATCAGCGCTTCCGACTCGTGATTTTTCCGCAGGCCATCCGCACGATCTTTCCGCCGCTCTCCAACGATTTCGTGTCGATGGTCAAGGACAGCTCGCTGGTGTCGGTGCTGGGGGTGATGGACATTACCCAGCTGGGCAAGGTCTATGCGGCGGGGTCGTTCCGGTTTTTCGAAACCTATTCCATCGTCGCCTATATCTACCTCATCCTGACGCTGGGGCTTTCGCTGGTGTTGCGGCGCGTGGAAAAATCCCTGCGCCGCAGTCCTCGCGGGTAGGGTTTACTGCCCTTTCAAAGCGGAATCCCAATGTTCATCCGCCTTGCCATCAACGAAGCGCCATGTGTCGAACCATGTTGTCGTGTAGGTCCTGGCAGGGTCTTTCGGGTCCTTGACCTCATGCACGAAGCCGACCGTGACGAGATCGCCTTCTGCCGTGACGAAGGCGACGGGTGAACCGATTTTATCAGGGATCGGTTTTTTCTCGACCTTCAAGACTTCGGTGAAGAACTTGATCACGCCATCGCGGCCCGATGCGGCGTTGGGATTGTGCTGGAGATAACGCTCGGTCAGATATTGGTCGGCCTTGTCCCAATGGCCGGCTTCCAGAAGATCGCGGATGATCTTGTAGGTCACCTGCTTGTTGGCGTTGAGCTTTGGGTCGGGGCTGGTGAACAAGGCTTCGACATCGGGTGCCTTGACGACGGCTTCCTGGGCGTGGGCGGAAACGACTGCAAACGATGAGGCGGGCAAGGCCAGCGCTGCGACCAGTGCAAATTTGGTGATGAAACTGGACATCGTGATCTCCTGAATGCGGACGGTGGATGCGCAGACCATAGGAAATGGCGGTTAAGCGGGAAAGAAGGCAGTATTTCCGCCGCTGGTAACCTTGAGGGAACCAGCGGCGGAAAGCTTCACTCAGGCGCGGGCGTTTTGTGCCTGTTCCTGTCTGGCAATCATGCGACCGGCGATGATGACCAAGACGCCAGCCACGGCAAGGCAGGCGGAAAGGAAGAACATCGGGGCAATGGTGCTGCCCGTCTCGTCCTTGATCCATGGCACGACGTTCTGGGCGACGAAGCCGCCGAGATTGCCGACCGAGTTGATGGCGGCAAGACCGGCTGCTGCACCTGCACCCCTCAAGAAACGACCGGGCAGGCTCCAGAACACCGGCTGACCAGCAAAGATGCCAGCGGCTGCGATGCAGAGAAACGTGAACTGGACGACGGGTGCCGTCACCAGCGCCGACATCAACAGGCAGAAGGCGCCGATAAAGGCAGGACCGACGATGAAGGGGATCTTGTTCTGCGCGCGGTCCGCTGCTGCCGGGATGGCGTAAAGGGCAATGGCCACGCCTATCCACGGAATGATGTTGATGAAGCCGTTGGTGGTGTTGGACACGCCGAAGCTCTTGACGATGGTCGGCAGCCAGTAGCTGAGGCCATAAGCCGCCAACGGAAAGCCGACGAAGCAGAGCGACATGAACAGAACCTGCTTGTTGATCAACGCCCGGAAGCCGTTTTCGGCATGTTCTTCCATGTTGGAATTTTCAGAGGCGATCTTCTTGTTCAGCCAGTCCTTCTCGTCCTGGGTCAGGAACTTTGCCTTCTCAGGCGTGTCGTCCAGATAGAAGATGGTGAAGATGCCGGCAATGACGGCGGGAACGCCGGTGGCGAGGAAGACCCACTCCCAGCCTGCCAGACCCATGAGGCCATCGAGATCGAGCAGCATGCCGCCCAGCGGTGCACCGATGGCATTGGCGAGCGCGCTGAAAATCATGAACAGGCCGACCATGCGGCCGCGGTAGTCACGCGGGAACCAGATCGTCAGAAGATAGAGAACGCCGGGGAAGAAACCGGCTTCACAGGCACCCAGCAGGAAGCGCAGAATGTAGAACATGGTCTGGCTGCTGGTGAAGGCCAGCGCGATCGTGACCAGTCCCCAGGAAATGATGATGCGGGCAAACCAGCGACTGGCGCCGAAGCGGGTGAGCAGCAGGTTGCTCGGTACTTCGAAGATGAAATAGCCGATGAAGAACAGCGATGCGCCCAAACCGTAAGCGTATTCACTGAGGCCGAGATCGCCGACCATTTGCAGCTTTGCGTAGCTGACGTTTTGCCGGTCGATATAGGCGATAAGATAGAGAAGTCCCAGGAACGGCATGAGCCGCCAGGTGATTTTTGAAATAAGTGCCTTTTCAGATACCAAGACGTATCCTCCTTCTCACTGCAACATATGCAGCTATGCTCTGATCATTGCCCCCGCCTTCACGACAGCGTTATAGCATCGTGATATGGCTCTGACAGACGCTAACGTGCGAGATGGCAGTTTTATCCATCTTCGGTCGGTCGGGCGTGCGTTTTCGCCCAGTACGGCAATATTGCCGTTGAAAAGCCGATCTGCTATGAGGGATGAATGGGATCGAAATTCGGATGTCTCGCGCAAAACATTTTTGTGCTGCAGGATCATAAGCGTCTGCCGGCACGGTTTTTCGCGCGCATTTCCGGCGCGCTCGGCGGCCGACTTACGTTTGCCTGATATCTCTTTCAAAGAGACTGTCAGTTTTGCTGCGAACCCAATTCAATTTTTCAAAATCCGATGGATATAGCCATGAGCGCACCTCGCACCCTCTATGATAAAATCTGGGATGATCACGTCGTCAACCGCGACCCGGATGGAACCTGTCTTCTCTACATCGACCGTCACCTCGTGCATGAGGTGACGAGCCCGCAGGCCTTCGAAGGGCTGCGCCTGGCCGGTCGTCCGGTTCATTCGCCAACCCGCACCTTGGCGGTGGTGGACCACAATGTTCCCACCACCTCGGATCGTCTTGAGGGCATCAAGAACGAGGAAAGCCGGATTCAGGTCGAAGCCCTGGCGCAGAATGCTGCGGAATTCGGCGTCGAATATTACTCCGAGCGCGACAAGCGTCAGGGCATCGTTCACATCGTCGGACCGGAGCAGGGTTTCACACTGCCGGGTATGACGATTGTCTGCGGTGACAGCCATACATCGACGCACGGCGCCTTCGGTGCGCTGGCGCATGGTATCGGCACGTCCGAAGTGGAACATGTTCTGGCGACGCAGACGCTGATCCAGAAAAAGGCCAAGAACATGCTGGTGCGTGTGGATGGCGCGGTTCCGGACGGTGTGACGGCAAAGGACATCATCCTGGCCATCATCGGCGAGATCGGTACGGCTGGTGGCACCGGCCACGTTATCGAGTTTGCTGGCGAAGCGATCCGTTCGCTGTCCATGGAAGGCCGCATGACGGTTTGCAACATGACCATCGAAGGTGGCGCGCGCGCCGGGCTTATCGCGCCTGACGAAACGACCTTCGATTACATCACGGGCAAGCCGCGTTCGCCCAAGGGTGAGGTGCTTGAGCAGGCCATTGCCTACTGGAAGACACTGAAGTCCGACGAGGGCGCGCATTACGACAAGGTCGTGGTGCTCAATGCTGCCGACCTGCCGCCGATCGTGTCCTGGGGCTCGTCGCCGGAAGACGTCGTGTCCGTGCAGGGTGAAGTTCCTGATCCGGCAGTGATCGAGGATGAGAACAAGCGCAATTCCAAGCAGCGCGCTCTGGAATATATGGGCCTGACGCCGGGCACGAAGATGACGGACATCGCCATCGACCGCGTCTTCATCGGCTCCTGCACCAATGGCCGTATCGAGGATTTGCGCGCTGCTGCCAAGGTTGTCGAGGGACGCAAGGTTGCGCCGACCGTATCTGCCATGATCGTTCCCGGTTCCGGTCTCGTGAAAGAGCAAGCCGAAAAGGAAGGTTTGGACAAGATTTTCCTCGAAGCGGGCTTCGAGTGGCGTGAACCCGGTTGCTCCATGTGCCTTGCCATGAATGACGACCGTCTTGCGCCCGGCGAGCGTTGCGCGTCCACTTCCAACCGCAACTTCGAAGGGCGCCAGGGCTACAAGAGCCGCACCCATCTCGTTTCGCCCGCCATGGCGGCTGCGGCTGCGGTGGCCGGCCACTTCGTGGATATCCGTGAGTGGCAGTGAATTGAGACTAGGCCGGGAATAGTAACTGTTCTCGTCCTGTCTACAGGACCATGATCTTTCTGCCCTTGCGCAGAAACGGTAGAATGCGGCGCATGTCCCGAGGATGCAGCGCCACGCATCCCGCTGTTGGCTCATAACCGGGCCGGATCATGTGCATGAAGATCGCCGAACCGAGATTGCGGCGGCGAGATGTGATGTTCCAGTCGAGAACGAGACAGACATCGTAAAGACCATCCTGCCGCTGTATTTCCTCATGGCTTGGCTTGAAGGGTGCTTTGGCAGGGCGGTTATAGTTGGGGTCCGCAGGCGCATCGCACCATAGCATATCGGAGCGGGTGCGATGCATCGTCAGCGATGTTTTTAAAGCGGAAATCCTGTCGCCGCGATGAAAACCATACAGTATCGGCATGGTGGTCATCGGTGTTTTTCCATCGCCTTCCCGCTTGAGGCATGTGCGGCCATTGCGGCCTATCGCGGCCTGAAATGTGAGATGGCCAAGCTGAAGCAAAGCGCGGGTTTTATAGCGCGGCGCGGCGCGGAGAATGAGTTTCGCAGGCGATTTCGGCGGATTTTTTCTGTTCTTGAGCATCGTTCTCACGAGATTTTGCTTTGCAGGTGAGCCAACGTGACCTCATAGCTCCGCCTAATCTTACGACGAAGGGTTGACGTAGCGGCCTCAAACCGCTGAATTGGCTCACTAAAGCGAAAGGCATGTCATTCCTGCAAAACGAGTAAGCAGTTTTGTGCGACATGTTTTACTATACAATGAAAGGCTGAGATATCCCATGACGGCCCGTACACTTCTCCTTGTGGATGACGATGACGACCTTCGCGAGACACTTGCCGAGCAACTGTCTCCCTATGAGGAGTTCAATCTTCTCACCGGTGCCAACGCCAATCACGCAATTCAGACAGCGAAATCCACGCAGGTCGATCTGCTGATCATGGATGTCGGTCTGCCTGATATGGATGGGCGCGAGGCCGTGAAGCTGATGCGTAAAAACGGCTTCAAAGCCCCGATTATCATGCTGACTGGCCACGATACGGATTCCGATACGATCCTTGGTCTGGAGGCTGGCGCCAATGATTATGTGACAAAGCCGTTCCGCTTTGCCGTGCTTTTGGCGCGCGTTCGTGCGCAGCTACGCCAGTATGAGCAGAGCGAAGACGCGGTGTTTACCGTCGGCCCCTACCAGTTCAAGCCCAGCCAGAAGCTGCTGACGACCGAAGACGGCAAGAAAATCCGCCTGACGGAAAAGGAAGCGGCCATCATCCGCTATCTCTACCGCGCTGGCAGTGCCGTCGTGACGCGTGATGTGCTGCTCGAAGAGGTGTGGGGCTATAATTCCGGTGTGACAACGCACACGCTCGAAACCCACGTCTACCGTTTGCGCCAGAAGATCGAGCGCGACCCGTCGAATGCGGAGCTTCTGGTGACAGAAAACGGTGGCTACAAGATTGTGCCGTGACGACATTTCTGGCGGCGCGGGCTTGTCATAACCGCGCCGTTGTTCGAAAACCTATCCTACTCTTGAGTGATCCGGGGCTTCGAACGAAATGGCACTGAACGACGATATCCAGCTTTTGGCGCAGGTGCCTCTGTTTCAGGGTTTGAGCGACGACCAGTTGCGACTGATTGCGTTCGGTGCCGAGCGCCGCAAGATTGCGCAGGGACAGGCGCTGTTTCGGGAGCACTCGCCCTCTGAATGCGCTTTCGTCATCGCCCGTGGCGGCTTTCATCTCTACAGCACCGGTCGGAGCGGACAAGCGGAGCTTCAGGCAGCGCCAACGGCTGGCACGATGTTGTCGGAACTGGCCCTCTTCACGCTCTGCGAGCGCAAATATACCGCCGTCGCCTCGGAGGATTCCGAGGTCATCCGCATCACCCGCATTCTTTTTCACCGCATGATCGAAGAATTTCCCAATGTGGCGGACGTGGTCATGACCCGTATCAGGGACAATATCGCCGCGCTTTCAGCGGGCGCAACGGCACTGCAGGGCCGCTTCTCGTAAGTCTCAAAATTTGAAATGCGCCGTCACAGGCACATGGTCCGATGGGCGGTTCCAGCCTCGGGCTTCGCGCAGGATTTCGATGCGGTCCAGTGAGGGGCCGAGGTCTTGCGAGGACCAGATGTGGTCGAGGCGGCGACCGCGATTGGCGGCTTCCCAGTCCTTGGCGCGGTAGCTCCACCAGGTGTAGATTTTTTCGGTTTCCGGCACGTTCAGGCGCATCAGGTCCAGCCAGTTGCCCTTCTTCATGATCTCCAGCATGCCGTCCGTCTCTACAGGCGTGTGGCTGACGATTTTCAGCAGCTGTTTGTGTGACCAGACATCGTTTTCCAATGGTGCGATGTTCAGATCACCGACGAGGATAGAGGATGTGCCGGGAACGCCGTCGGCGCTCAATGCCTTCATCTCCTCAATGAAATCCAGCTTGTGACCGAATTTCGGGTTGATCGAGCGATCCGGTTCGTCACCGCCTGCGGGAACGTAGAAATTATGCAGGCGGATCTTGCGCGAGCCGACCTGGATGACGCCGGATATGTGGCGCGCGTCGCCAATGCCGCAATAGTCCTGCCGGTGATCTTCGGTCAGCGGCAGTTTCGAGGCAATGGCCACGCCGTGATAGCCTTTCTGGCCATGGATGATGATGTGTTCGTAGCCGAGAGCCTTCAAAGGCTTGAGTGGAAACTCGCCATTGGGGCATTTCGTTTCCTGGAGGCAGAGGACATCTGGCTTGTAACGCACGAGAAACTGCTCGACGATCGGCATGCGCAGCCGCACCGAGTTGATGTTCCAGGTGGTTATCGAAAAAGTCATGCCTGCGCTCCGTTTGTCCTTCAAGAAAAGGTGGAGGCAGGCTTATTACATCAGGCAGAAAACGGAAATGCTTTTCTCGACCCTAAAGATTTGATCAACCGCGACCGCGGACTTCTTCGTAATCGATGGCGAAGACCTTGTCGTCCAAGGCCATGCCGGTCTGAACGTTGAAAATCATCACAGTCGTATCCTTGTTCTGCGCATCCGTGGTGGTCCACTGGCGCAGATCGAAGGTTTTTGGGTCGAACATGAGCGTGATGGTCGAATCGCCGAAGACGCTCTTGTCGCCAAGGACGATGGTCGTCAGATCTGATTCCTGTTTGACATCGCGGACCTTCTGGTTTCCGAGATCAATCTTGTCGGACAGAAGCAGGCTGAGAGGTGTCTTCGACAGCGGGTAGAGATCCCAGGTTTTCAGCTTGTTGTTGCCGATCACGACATTCTTGCCATCGGAAATGACGCGCATGGGGGATGGGTCTTCATAGTTGAACCGCAGCTTGCCGGGGCGGGCGATATAGAACTTGCCACCCGTCTGCTCACCGCGCGGGCCGAACTGTACGAATTCGCCCATCATGGTTTTGACGGAAGAAAAGTGGCTGGCGATCTTCTGCGCTGCCGCATCGGCCTGTGCGAAGGCGGCGAAGGGCTGGAGAGCGGCCATCGCTGCTGTCGCCGAAAACAGGGTCATCACACCACGGCGCGTCATGTTGCCTTCAAAGGCGTTAGACTGCGCGGACGCGACCGGAATATTCTTTTTCATTCTTTTCTCCTTCATCGCATTCCGTATGCCGAAAAAACGCGGCGGCTTCATGACATAGGCAGTTTGATATAACGCCGAAACCACGCCTTGGTTGCTGATATTTCCGTGAGGGAACACGGTATTCAGCCACCGTTGCGTTGTTTGCCGTTCCCTAATCAATCCTGTTCGGTCGGCACCAGGATTTCGCGTTTGCCCGCGTGGTTGGCGGGACCGATGATGCCTTCCTGCTCCATGCGCTCGATGAGCGACGCGGCGCGATTGTAACCGATGCCCAGACGGCGCTGGACATAGGATGTCGATGCCTTGCCATCCCGCAGCACAACGGCAACTGCCTGATCGTAAGGGTCTTCGGACTCGGCCAGATTGCCGGTGCCTGCCGGACCGCCGCCATCCTCTTCGTCATCGTCTTCGGTGACGGCTTCGAGATAATCCGGCGAGCCTTGCGTCTTGAGATAGGACACGATCTCTTCGACCTCGTTATCGGCAACGAAGGGGCCGTGGACACGCTGAATGCGTCCGCCACCGGCCATGTAGAGCATGTCGCCCATGCCGAGCAGCTGTTCGCCACCCTGTTCGCCCAGGATGGTGCGGCTGTCGATCTTGGAGGTGACCTGGAAGGAGATGCGCGTCGGGAAGTTGGCTTTGATGGTACCGGTAATGACGTCCACGGAAGGGCGCTGTGTGGCCATGATGACGTGGATGCCGGCGGCACGCGCCATCTGGGCCAGACGTTGCACCGCACCTTCGATGTCCTTACCAGCCACCATCATCAGATCGGCCATCTCATCGATGATGACGACGATGTAGGGCAGGGGCTTCAGATCGAATTCTTCTGTTTCGTACATGGCTTCGCCGGTCTGGCGGTCGAAGCCGGTCTGCACGGTACGGGTCAGCACCTCGCCCTTGTCGAGCGCCTGCTGAACGCGGGTGTTGAAGCCATCGATGTTGCGCACACCGATCTTCGACATCTTCTTGTAGCGCTCTTCCATTTCGCGCACGGTCCATTTCAGCGCGACGACGGCCTTTTTCGGATCGGTAACGACGGGCGAGAGCAGATGCGGAATACCGTCATAGACCGACAATTCCAGCATTTTCGGGTCGATCATGATCAGGCGGCACTGTTCCGGCGTCATGCGATAGAGCAGCGACAGGATCATGGTGTTGATCGCCACCGATTTACCGGAACCGGTGGTGCCTGCGACCAGCAGATGCGGCATCTTGGCCAGATCGGCGATGACGGCTTCGCCGCCGATGGTCTTGCCGAGTGCCATGGGCAGCTTGGCCTTGTTGTTTTCGAAATCACGCGACGCCACGAGTTCGCGCAGATAGACCGTCTCACGCACCTTGTTTGGCAGTTCGATACCGATGGCATTGCGGCCGGGCACGACGGCGACGCGGGCGGCAATCGCGCTCATGGAACGGGCGATGTCGTCTGCCAGGCCGATGACGCGCGACGACTTGATGCCGGGTGCGGGTTCAAGCTCGTACATGGTGACGACGGGGCCGGGGCGAACATGGATGATCTCGCCCTTGACGCCGAAATCTTCCAGCACGCCTTCCAGCCTGCGGGCATTCTGCTCGAGAACATCTGCGTTCAACGTGCTGTCGCGCACGACGCTCTTGGGCTCAGCGAGAAGATGAACGGAGGGAAGCTGAAAACCGTCTCTGGCGATGAAGGATGGCTGTGCATCGCGGGCAAGGCGCTCGCTGGGCTTTGGACGTGCCGATGGCGGCGTGATGCGGGTCTGGCCTGCGGGCGGGCGGGCCGAAAACTGCGTGTCGCCGGAGAGGACACCCGCGGGCAGGCTGTCGTCGTCTTCATCACCCATCGAAATCGGTGGCGGTGATACGTCGATGCGTGCGCGGGCTTCGGCGCGTTCTTCGAAGGAGGGGTCGGCGCGATCCAGCCGGTTGATGGCCGTTTTCAGGCGCGATGGCTCGTTCAGCGTGCCGAACTCGTAATCGTTGAAGTCGTAGGGTTGCTCGAAATCACCGCGCATCGACTTCGGCTTCAGGCCGAACAGGCGGCGGAAACGGGCCTGGGTGATGTACCAATAGTGGGCGATTGCGCCGAAGGCGAGCAGGTTGGCGAAGAAGCCGTCGCCATCGTCTCCTTCGTCGTCTAGCTCCTCGACCTTGCGGGCCTTGCTGGTTGCTGACGCCTGAGGAACGAATACCTCTTCGACATCGTCAGGTGCGCCGAGCAGGCCGGAGGCAAACAGCATGAGCCAGGCTGCGGGAACGGCGAAAATGACGCCGAGAACCGTGGCGAAGGTGCCGGTGGGATAAGCGCCGATGAAAAGGGCCGGGAAGCGCAGGATCATATCACCGATGACGCCGCCGATGCCATTGGGTAGCGGCCATGTCAAAGGGGCGGGAAAGCAGCCGAGAGAGGCCGAAGCGATGAAAGCGCCGCTGATCCAGGCAACGAGGCGGACAGGAATGCGGTTGAAATTTCGGCCCGAGATCAGCGCAAACGCCCATGCGAGAATTGGCAGCATGGCGATGAGCGCGGACAGACCGAGGAATTGCATCATGATATCGGCAAAGATGGCGCCGCCATGGCCTAAGAGGTTCGTGGGCTCGTTGCCGGTGGCGTAGGACAGGCTGGGATCTGCGACATTCCACGTGGCCAATGCGGTGATGCCGAGCGCCAGCACGGCCAGCACGGCAAAGCCGCAGAGAGCCATGATCTGGCGCACGACGAATGCCGTCAGTACGAAGCGGTTATCGCGACCATTGAAAGCCGGAGACGTCACTCTGTCCATATGCTGAACCTGTCGTTTTTTCGTTGCTTCCGAAGTCCGGCCACAGGTGGCGAGACGGGATGACAGGGCAAAATAGCGGGTGGGTGGTTAATATGGCATTAACCATGCAAAATCAGGCATCACCAATGGCTTTTAAAACGAAAAGCCCGGCGATGTGCCGGGCTTCTCGTCTTTATGCGCGGGCCGCTGACCGGCCCGGCGTTTCTCTTATCAAGAGTGGTAAGCTGCTTCGCCGTGCGATGCGAGGTCGAGACCTTCGCGTTCGGCTTCGACTGGAACGCGCAGACCAACGATGAGATCAACGAGCTTGTAGAGGATCGCAGAGCCGATACCGGTCCACAGAAGCGTGATGACGACGGCCTGTACCTGAACCATGAACTGACCGCTCATCGTCTGTTCGCCGGCATAACCGATGCCGCCGAGCGAGGCACTTGCGAAGATGCCGGTTGCGAGAGCGCCGAAGATGCCGCCAACGCCGTGAACGCCGAAGACGTCTGCGGTGTCGTCATAGCCGAACTTGTTCTTCACCACGGAGACGAAGAAGTAGCATAGCGGAGAGACGATGATACCCATGACGATGGCACCCATGGGGCCAACGATACCGGCCGCAGGCGTAACGGCAACCAGACCGGCGATCATGCCAGATGCTGCACCCAGCATGGATGCTTTTCCGCGTGTGAAGGTTTCAACCAGGCACCACGACAGGATAGCTGCTGCCGTTGCAACGAAGGTGTTGACGGTTGCAAGCATCGCGCCGCCGGAGGCTTCGAGGTTGGAACCGGCGTTGAAGCCGAACCAGCCAACCCAGAGCATGGCTGCACCGACATAGGTCAGCGTCATGGAGTGAGGTGCCATCATGTCCTTGCCGAAGCCGGTACGCTTGCCGACCATGATCGCACCGATCAGACCGGCAACACCGGCGTTGATGTGAACAACCGTGCCGCCAGCGAAGTCGAGCGCGCCGAGACCGAAGAGGTAGCCCTTCGCGTCCCAGACCATGTGCGCAATCGGGAAGTAAACGAAGGTGACCCAAAGAATGCAGAACAGGATGGAGGCGGAGAACTTGATGCGTTCCGCGAACGCACCGATGATGAGTGCCGGTGTGATGGCAGCAAACGTCATCTGGAACATCACGAAGATGTATTCAGGAATGACGACGCCCTGCGAGAAGGTCGCAGCCGTGCTGTCCTTGGTGACGCCGGAGAGGAACATCTTGGCGAAGCCGCCGAAGAACGGGCTTTCGGAACCGCCGAAGGCGAAGGAATAGCCGTAGACGACCCAGATGATCATGACCGAAGCGGCGATGACGGTGCACTGCATCAGAACGGACAGCATGTTCTTGGAGCGAACGAGGCCGCCGTAAAACAGGCCAAGGCCAGGAATCGCCATGAACAGGACGAGGATGGTGGAAAGGAACATAAAGGCGGTGTCGCCCTTATCAGGAACGGCTGCGGCGGCAGCTGCAACCGGAGCCGCGGCGTCTTGCGCAAACGCAAAGGCGGGGGCGAGAAGGGCCGCCGCGCCGGCGCCGACGCTGAGCCGACCGAGTGTTGAAATTTTGTTGAATCGCATGGTTTGAAAACTCCCCTGTCAGCCGAGCTTAAAGCGCTTCTGTGTTGGTTTCGCCGGTACGGATGCGCACGGCCTGTTCAATCGAGTAGACGAAAATCTTGCCGTCGCCGATCTGCCCGGTCTTGGCGGAGGACGCGATTGCCTCGACGGCCTTCTCCACGAGATCGGAGGCAACGGCGATTTCGATCTTCAACTTGGGAAGAAAGCTGACCGCATATTCGGTGCCGCGATAAATTTCGGTGTGTCCCTTTTGGCGACCGTAACCCTTGACCTCGGTCACGGTCAGGCCCTGAATGCCGACAGCGGTAAGTGCTTCGCGCACCTCGTCCAGCTTGAACGGCTTGATAATGGCCATCACAATTTTCATCTGGTTTCCCATCCTTTGTTTGTCCTCGGCATGGAGCCGACCCTCCTGCCGCTGGCCGATCGATAACAGCGACTGACCTCGTACATTCAAGGCGTGTGCCAGTTTGATGATGTTTTTTTAAGTTATTGAAAAATATAGGTTATAATAAATAAGTCTGTAAAATAGGCACGGGCCTGCGCCATTCATGCAAAATTAATATGCGAAATTCAAAAATTGCTTAATATTTAATCATTTGCCATTTTGCGGATCAGGCCTTCCTGAGCCATGGAAGCAACCAGGATGCCGTCGCGTGTAAAAAGGCTGCCGCGCGTCAATCCGCGCGCGCCTGACGCACTGGGGCTGTCCTGGCTATAGAGCAGCCAGTCGTCCAGTTTGCAGGGTCGGTGAAACCACATGGCGTGGTCTAGGCTTGCGGCCTGAACGGCGGGGTCGAAGATCGTCGTGCCGTGAGCGTAAAGCGATGTATCGAGCAATGTCATGTCGGAAAGATAGGCGAGAACCGCCGCCTGATAGTGTCGGTCATCCGGTACATTGCCGACCGCTCTGACCCAGATGTCCTGATGCGGATCGAGCTTTTCCTTCGAGATGTAATGCGTCAACGAAACCGGTCTGATCTCGATGGGGCGCTTGTTTTCCCAGTATTTCCGGATGGCGGGCGGCGCCTTGGCCAAAAAGGCGTCGCGCATCTGCTCTTCGCTCATCAACTGTTCCGGCTGGGGAACGGTGGGGATTGTTGCCTGATGGTCGAAGCCACCCTCATCGATCTGGAAAGATGCCGACATGGAGAAAATCGCGTGACCATGCTGGATGGCGACGATGCGCCGTGTATTGAAGCTTGCCCCGTCGCGGATGCGGTCGACCTGATAGATGATCGGCACCAGGGGATCGCCTGGGCGCATGAAATAGGCGTGCAGGGAATGGACGAAACGGTCGTCTTGCACGGTGCGTTGCGCGGCCATCAGCGCCTGGGCGATGACCTGACCACCGAAAACACGCTGCCAGCCAACCTGTGGGCTTGTGCCGCGAAACAGGTTTTCCTCGAGCTTTTCGAGATCGAGCGTGGAAATCAGTTTTTCCATCGGCGCTGTATTTTCGAGAGGGCGCGACATTTTCGACATGCTCCGGCTGTAGGAAGACCTTTGGTGATGGTCTATAGTGGAGCTGTGAGATTCACAAGAATGCGGGAGAAGTCATGATGTTGGATGTGGTTGTTGCAGGCGGCGGATATGTCGGACTTGGCGTTGCTGTCGCCATCAAGCAGGGCGCGCCACATCTGAATGTCGAGGTCATCGAGGCTGCCCCTGATAATGTCTGGAAGAAGGACATGCGGGCGTCCGCGATCATCGCCGCGGCATCGCGGATGCTGGATGTTTTCGGCATATGGACCGAGTTGTTGCCGGAAGCGCAGGCGATCAACAAGATGATCGTAACGGATTCCAAGACCTCCGACCCGGTCCGCCCGGTGTTTCTGACCTTCGATGGCGACGTGGCAGACGGCCAGCCTTTTGCGCATATGGTGTCCAATGTCGCCATGGTGGGGGCGTTGCGCGGGCTGTGCGAACGGCTGGGCGTGACCATCCGCCATGGCCTGAGTGTTTCCGGCTTCGAGGCCGGACATCGCAGCAATCTTATCACGCTGTCCGACGGCTCCACGTTCGAGACACGGCTGCTGGTGGCTTGCGATGGTGTCCGCTCGGCGCTTCGCGATATGGCCGGCATCAAGACGGTACATTGGGCCTACGATCAATCCGGCATCGTCACGACGGTGGAACATGAGCGCCCGCATAATGGCTGCGCCGAAGAGCACTTCCTGCCGTCCGGCCCCTTTGCCATTCTGCCCTTGAAGGGCAATCGTTCGTCGCTGGTGTGGACGGAGCGCACTGCTGACGCCGATCAATTGGTGGCAGCAGACGATCTGGTGTTCGAGGAAGAGCTGGAACGCCGCTTCGGCCACAAGCTTGGCCCTATCAGGCCGGTTGGCCCACGGCGGGCTTTTCCGCTGGGTCTGACGCTGGCCCGCGCTTTCGTGGCACCGCGTCTTGCGCTGGCAGGTGATGCGGCGCACGGCATTCACCCGATTTCGGGCCAGGGGCTCAATCTCGGCTTCAAGGATGTGGCAGCCCTTGCTGAAACGATTGTCGAGGCAGATCGTCTGGGCCTCGATATCGGCTCGCTGAACGTGCTGGAGCGTTACCAGTCATGGCGGCGGTTCGATACGGTGCGCATGGGCATTACCACCGATGTGCTGAACCGGTTGTTTTCCAACGATGTCGGACCCATTCGTGTTGCGCGTGACTTCGGCCTGGGGATCGTGGACCGGATTCCGGGTCTCAAATCCTATTTCATCGGACAGGCGGCAGGCACCACCGACAAAGGCGGGCCGCGATTGTTGGCCGGTCAGCCGCTTTAATCCAGATATGTCGATTCAGGATTTGGTGGTAACAACCTTCGTGCAGACCAGATGTTGCCGTGAACAAAAGCTGAATCCACAACCTTAGCGATTCGTCTCTGATTCGTTCACAAGATGTTCCAGTCGCATTAAAACAGGCAAAACCCTTGGCCGATGCGCCTTTCGCGTGTTCCCTCCTTGCCTTTGACCTTCACGATTGCCATGTGTGGTGACAAGAGGCGGACGGAACGTTTCCGAATGGTTCTAAAACAGCAGTTCAGTCGATCTTACGGATAATACGTTGAATTCTCGCCCCATGATCTTGAGCGGCCGCGGTGTTACGGCCGTTCTTGGACCCACCAATACCGGCAAGACGCATTATGCCATCGAGCGCATGGTTGCCTATGGAAGCGGCGTGATCGGCCTGCCGTTGCGGCTGCTTGCCCGTGAAGTCTATACGCGGCTGGTGGAAAAGGTCGGTGCGCCCAACGTGGCGCTGATTACCGGTGAAGAAAAAATCACTCCGCCCAAGGCACCCTATTCAGTCTGCACGGTCGAGGCGATGCCGCGTGAAACCACGGCGGCCTTTGTGGCTATCGATGAGGTGCAACTGGCCGGAGACCTCGAGCGCGGCCATATCTTTACCGATCGCATCCTGCATCTTCGTGGTCGTGAGCAAACGCTGCTGCTGGGCGCTGGCACCATGCGACCTATTCTGGAAAAGCTTTTGCCGGGTATTGTCGTGGTGGAGCGGCCCCGGCTTTCGCAATTATTCTACGCCGGACAGAAGAAAATCACCCGCCTGCCGCAGCGCACGGCCATCGTCGCGTTTTCCGCCGACGAGGTCTATGCCATTGCCGAACTGGTGCGCCGCCAGCGTGGCGGGGCGGCTGTGGTGCTGGGTGCGCTTTCCCCCAGAACACGCAATGCACAGGTCGGTCTCTATCAGTCCGGTGACGTCGAATATCTGGTCGCGACCGATGCCATCGGCATGGGTCTCAACCTCGATGTCGATCATGTTGCCTTTGCGCAGGACCGCAAGTTCGATGGTTATCAGTTCCGCAATCTGAATGCCGGCGAGATGGGGCAGATTGCCGGTCGTGCCGGTCGCCACCTTCGCGATGGTACGTTCGGGGTGACGGGTCAGGTCGATCCCTTCGATGACGAGCTCGTGCACCGGGTCGAATCACATCAGTTCGATTCGGTCAAAGTGCTGCAATGGCGCACCAAGAACTTCGATTATTCATCTATTGGAAATTTGCGGGCGAGCCTCGATACGCCTCCAACCATTCAGGGATTGACGCGCGCATTGCCCGCAATCGACCAGCAGGCGCTGGAACATCTTGCGCGTTATCCTGAAATCGTGGACATAACCACCAATGCTGCGCGCGTGGAAAAACTGTGGGAGGCCTGTGCCTTACCGGATTTTCGCCGCATCGCGCCGGCACAGCATGCCGACTTGATTTCGACCCTCTACTTCGACCTCGTCAAACGTGGAGCCGTTAATGAGGATTTCATGGCCGAACAGGTGCGGCGGGCGGACCGCACCGACGGAGAGATCGATACGCTATCTGCAAGGATTGCGCAGATCAGAACATGGACGTATGTATCAAACCGCCCAGGATGGCTTGCCGATCCGACACACTGGCAAGAAAAGACTCGGGAAATCGAAGATCGATTGTCCGATGCCTTACATGACAGGTTGACGAAACGCTTTGTTGATCGCAGGACATCTGTGCTCATGAGGCGCCTAAGAGAGAATGCGATGCTTGAAGCTGAAATCAGTGTGAATGGTGATGTCTTTGTTGAAGGACATCATGTCGGCCAATTGGCGGGTTTCCGGTTTACACCGGTGGCCGGAGCTGAAGGTCCAGATGCCAAGGCTGTGCAAGGCGCAGCGCAGAAGGCGCTTGCTTTGGAATACGAGGCGCGTGCCGCGCGCCTGCATGCCAGTGGCAACAGCGATCTCGCGCTGAGCTCTGATGGGCTGGTCCGCTGGTTGGGTGAACCCGTCGCTCGTCTGACCGCTGGCGACAATATCATGAAGCCGCGTGTCATCATGCTGGCCGACGAACAGTTGAGCGGCAATGCGCGTGATCACGCCGTTGCCCGCATCGAGCGTTTCGTGAACCACCAGATCGCAACCGTCTTGAAGCCATTGGACGATATTTCCCGCGCCGAAGACCTTCAGGGTCTGGCAAAGGGTCTGGCGTTCCAGCTGGTGGAAAATCTCGGCGTCCTGTTCCGTCGCGACGTGACCGAAGAGGTCAAGACGCTGGATCAGGATGCGCGCGCCTCCATGCGCCGCTACGGCATTCGCTTTGGCGCCTACCACGTTTTCTTGCCTGCGCTGTTGAAGCCTGCTCCGGCGGAGCTGGTGACGCTGCTGTGGGCGCTGAAGAACGATGGTCTGGGCAAGCCCGGTTACGGTGATCTCATCCCGGTTCTTGCCGCCGGCCGCACGTCTGTGGTGACGGATGCCAGCTATGAGCGCATGTTCTACAAGCTTGCGGGCTTCCGCTTCCTGGGCAAGCGCGCCGTGCGTATCGACATTCTGGAACGCCTTGCCGATCTTATCCGTCCACTGTTGCAGTGGAAGCCGGGTGCACAGGCGCGTCCTGAAGGTGCTTATGACGGACGTCGTTTCACAACGACCACCGCCATGCTGTCCATTCTGGGTGCGACACTCGACGATATGGAAGAAATTCTCAAAGGTCTTGGTTACCGTGCCGATCAGGTGAGCGCCGAAGAGGCTGCGATCTTCCTTGGCCAGACTACCGATGCTGCAAAGACTGAAGCGTCTGCCGACGCTGCGCCGTCTGAAGAGACGGCATCACATGATGACGCTGATGCAGAAACATCTTCGGAAGACACGTCCGCTGCGGAGGCTCCTGCCGACGTGAAGGCGGAAGAAGCGCCTGCCGCTGCAACGGAAGAAGAAGCGGCAGCAGCAACTGAAGCCACTGAGACGGCGCAGGAGCCGTCCGCTGACGCTGCACCTGCCGAAGTCACCGAACCGAAGCCGGTTCTGCTGTGGCGTCCCGGCGGTCGTAACGACACCCAGCGCAGCGACAACAGGCGTCCCGGCAACCGTGGCCAGGGAGAACGCCGTGCAGAGGGTGGCGAAGACCGCAAGCCTGCGCCGCGTGACAATGCCGGTCGTGATGGCGCTGCCCGCGATGGTGATCGCAAGCGTGACGGCGACCGCAAACGCGACGGTGGTCGTCCAGACCGCAACAGCAACAACAATCGCAATGATCGTCCCGATCGTGGCGAGCGCAAGGACAGACCTGATCGCAACGACCGTGGCGGCAAGCCGCAGGGTCAGCAGCGTTTCGAAGCCAAGCCACCGCGCAAGGAGAAGCCGCTGGACCCGGATTCGCCTTTCGCCAAGCTCGCTGCTCTGAAGGACCAGCTGAAGAAGTAAGGTATGGGTGAAAAGCAACAGCCACAGGATGCAGGCCGTCAGCGCCTCGACAAGTGGCTGTTCTTCGCCCGTATGGTCAAATCCCGCTCCCTTGCCCAGAGCTACATTCAATCCGGCAATGTACGGATCAACGGCAATGCCGTTCGCCAATCCAGCCATTTGGTGAAGCTGGGTGATAAGCTGGAACTTTCCTTCGAGCGTTCGAGCCGTATTCTTGTCGTTCTGGCTTCCGGCGAGCGACGTGGTCCTTATGAGGAAGCCAAGCTTCTCTACGACGACCAGACCCCACCACCCGCACCAAGCGACCACATGACACCATTCGAGCAGGCGATGCGAGAGCCAGGTAGCGGACGCCCGACGAAGAAAGAGCGCCGTGCACTCGACCGGTTTATTTCCGATAGCGGCGAAGGCTTCGAGTGATGGACCTTGGCAGCTATCCAACCCAAAGACGTCGACTTGGCCTGGAATAAATCACTCATATAGGCTGGTTTTTCAGAAACGTTTGTCCTTGCTATCTCTTGGTAAAGGCATTACCTCACTTGCAAAAATGCCCTTTCTGAATTCCGGGCGAGGGCTTGTGTTCGATAGCTCAATGACCCGGCCTTGCATATTCTGGAGTCCATCATGACGTATGTCGTGACTGATAATTGCATTCGCTGTAAATATACCGACTGTGTTGAAGTGTGCCCTGTCGACTGCTTCTACGAGGGTGAGAATTTTCTGGCGATCAACCCGGACGAGTGCATCGATTGTGGTGTGTGCGAACCCGAATGTCCCGCAGAGGCAATCAAGCCGGATACGGAGCCAGGTCTCGACAAGTGGCTGACGTTGAATGCCGAATATGCGGCAATCTGGCCCAACATCACCATCAAGCGCGATCCGATGCCCGAAGCCAAGGAGATGGACGGCGTCAGCGGCAAGCTCGATCTATATTTTTCGGCTGAGCCGGGTAAGGGCGACTGATCCATCATCTGTCACAGGATTTAAAAAAGCCTCCCGGTTTGCACCGTGGAGGCTTTTTCGTATTCGGTTATCGTCAGCTACCACGCCCGGATTGTAGCGTGGTTGAGAGCAGGGTCAGCAAGGCCACACTTTCCTCCAGGCTTTGTCGCTGGCGGCTTTGGAGTATGGCTGACTGTAATCGGTTCATTTCACGCGCAATCGCCGCTGGCTGCCATGTGCGCAGCGCGCGTTCGATGATCGGTTTGCGACGGAAGTGGACGCCGCGCCCGAGCGTCAGCATGACCTGACCGGCCTGCTGTTTCTTGTCGTCCATTTCGGCCCGCATCTGGTCCAGCAGCTGGAACTGCCGCAGGCAACCTTGCAGGACCAGAAAGATCGGCGTTTTGGAGGCGATGATTTTCTGGGTGGCGTGAAAGAAGGCGTTGCGGTCACCCTTGAGAATCGCATCGACGGCATCGTCGGCGGACACGGCGCTCGCGTCACCGATAATGGCCATGACATCGTCTTCTTCGATCACATCGCGGCCCCGGCAATAGAGCGCCAGCTTGCGCACCTCGTTGCGCGATGCAATACGGTCGCCGCCAAGCGATTCCGTCAGTCTTTGACGAGCGGCGGGTGCGATGCGCAGGTGCTCGGTCGAGAACTCCTGATCGATCAGCGCGTTCAATGCGCGGGCATCGTCGGCGTAGCAGGGAATGGCGGCAATGGCGCGTGATGGCTCTGAGATCTTGCGAAGGCCGGTGCCTTTCTTCAGATCGCCTGCCTCGATGATGAGGAAGCTCGATTCGGGTGGGGTTTCCGACAGAATCTGCAGGGCGTCTACCAGCGCCTTTTCATTGGCGGCGCCCTTGACCCAGACCAGCTTTTCGCCGCCGAAAAGGCCAATGGCATTGACCTCATCCAGAAGACGGCCGGGATCACCTTGCAGATCGGCAGCGGTAATCTTCAGCGATGCGAAAGCATCGTTGGGATCGATGCCGGTTCTCGACGCGATGAGGGACGCACGTTCGGAGACAAGACCGCGGTCAGGTCCGTAGAGGACAAAAACACGAAAACGCTCCGCCGGTTTTTCGGCGAAGCGTTCGAATTCATGGGATTTTATTTCCGTCATCAGCCGGTTCTTAGCGGCCGAGCGTGGCGGCGATATCCGTACCGATGATTTCCGCCAGTTCCCGTGCCGCACGGTTTTGGCCATCCCTGATAGCGCGGAGTTTGGCGAATTCCTGCTGCGGCAGGTCGAGCATGGAAGTGACGGTGCGGGTTGCTGCGCGCAGAACCTGACCATCGGAGATACGGGTTATCACATATTTGCCTGTCATGCTGACACGCCCTGGATAGGGACCATCATAGTTGTTCTTGCTGACAGACAGGCTGGTGTCGTCGGTGACCTCGGTGGAGGTCGCGCTGGATGTCACTGTCAGCTTGACGTCGTATTCCTTGGTTTTCGGAGCGCCAGCACCGCCGTAAGCGAGGAAGACGAGATGGTTGCGAACTTCCTGCGTGATCCGGTCTTCAGCTGACGAAAAGTTCACGGTCTCGAACTTCTCACGCGTACCGGAGGCCTGGCTATAGAGCGGGCGGACCTGGCACCCTGCAAGGATGCCAGCGCACAAAACGACAGAGATTGCGGCTGCTATGCGGCCCCATTTGGAATAGGCATCAGACAACAATGTTCACAATCCTTTGTGGCACCACAATGATTTTTTTCGGCTCGGCTCCGGCCAGCGCCGCTTTCACGGCATCCAGTTCCATCACCGCCGCTTTGACGGCATCTTGATCCGCATCGCGCGCGATTGTCAATTCGCCACGCTTCTTGCCATTGATTTGAACCGGCATGACGACGTCATTTTCTTCGATCAATGCAGGCACGAAGGCAGGCCATGGGCTTTGCGCAACAAGGCCGTCATTGCCCAGCGCCGTCCAGCATTCCTCGGCCAGATGCGGCGTCATCGGTGCAATCAGGCGGATGAGGATTTCGGCGGCATCACGCGCGGCGGCCTTTACATCGTCTGCCTTGCCACCATTGGCGATATCCGCAAACGGACCGGCCAGCGTGTTGACGAGTTCATAGATGCGGGCAATCGCCTTGTTGAAGGCCAGCTTGTCCAGATCGTCCTGCACTGCTTTCAGCGTCTTGTGGGCAGCCTTGGAGACCACAAGTCCTTCGCCCTGCGTGGCTGGAGCCGGTTTGACGGATTTCAACTCATCCGCCGCCTCGCCGATGATGCGCCAGACGCGCTGTACGAAGCGGTGTGCGCCTTCGACACCGGCTTCCGACCATATCACGTCACGATCGGGCGGGCTGTCCGACAGAACGAAGAAGCGAGCGGTATCGGCCCCGTAGGAGGCGATGATATCGTCGGGGTCGACAACGTTCTTCTTCGACTTCGACATCTTTTCGATGGAGCCGATCTGAACCTCGTCACCGCCTGACAAGAGGAAGGCACGGCGTGCGCCGTCCACTTCCTCGATGCGGATATCGGCAGGCACAACCCATTGGCCGTTCTGGCCTTCGCCGAGACGATAGGTTTCGTGCACGACCATGCCTTGCGTAAACAGGCCCTTGAAGGGCTCCTTTACGTCCACATGGCCGGTGGCCTTCATCGCGCGTGTAAAGAAGCGCGAGTAGAGCAGATGCAGGATCGCGTGTTCGATGCCACCGATATACTGATCCACCGGCAGCCAATGGCTGGCGACCTTCGGGTCGGTCGGCTGGCTTTCCCAAGGCGCTGTGAAGCGTGTGAAGTACCAGCTCGAATCGACGAATGTATCCATCGTGTCGGTTTCGCGCCGTGCTGCATGGCCGCATTGCGGGCAGGAAACATGACGCCATGTGGGGTGGCGATCCAACGGATTGCCGGGCACATCGAAGGTCACGTCATCAGGCAGTTTGACCGGCAGGTCCTTCTTTGGAACCGGAACGACACCGCAGACTTCGCAATGGATGACCGGGATCGGGCAACCCCAGTAGCGCTGGCGGGAAATACCCCAGTCGCGCAGACGGAAATTGACCTTGCGCTCAGCCTGTGGCGCGTCGGCCAGTGTCTGCGCTGACAGTTTCGACACGACGGCTTCGAAAGCCTCCGTCGTTGTCATGCCATCGAGAAACTGCGAATTGATCATGACGCCGTCATCGACATAGGCGGTATCGTCAACGCCGAAGGTTTCAGCGTTTTCGCCTTCCGGCATGACAACGGCCACCACCGGCAAATTGTATTTGCGGGCGAAATCCAGATCGCGCTGGTCGCCGGACGGGCAACCGAAGATGGCACCGGTGCCGTAATCCATCAACACGAAATTGGCGATGTAAACAGGCAGTTCCCAAGACGGGTCGAGCGGATGAACGACCTTGACGCCGGTATCGAAACCGCGCTTTTCGGCTGTCTCAAGAGCAGCGAGCGACGTGCCCTGGCGGCGGCATTCGTCGCAGAACTGAGCGATGTCAGCGTTGGTCTCCGACAGGGTCTTGGCCAAGGGGTGATCGGCGGCGATGGCCAGGAACGATGCGCCGAACAGCGTGTCGGGGCGGGTCGTGTAAACCGTAATGTCGTTGAAGCCCGCAGGCGCGGTGGAGGCCACCGTCTGCCAGCGCAGTGACAGGCCTTCCGACTTGCCGATCCAGTTCTTCTGCATCAGGCGGACTTTTTCCGGCCATTGGTCGAGCTGATCCAGTTCGTCCAGCAAGTCCTGGCTGAAATCGGTGATGCGGAAGAACCATTGCGTCAATTCGCGCTGTTCGACCAAGGCACCGGAGCGCCAGCCGCGCCCGTCGATGACCTGCTCATTGGCCAGCACGGTATGATCGACCGGGTCCCAGTTGACCTTGGACTGCTTGCGATAGACCAGACCCTTTTCCATGAAGTCAATGAACAGCGCCTGCTGCTGGCTGTAATATTCCACGTCACAAGTGGCAAATTCACGGGTCCAGTCCAGAGACAGGCCCATGGACTTCAACTGGCCGCGCATGCTGGCAATGTTCTGATAGGTCCAGTCCTTGGGATGGACGTTGTTCTGCATGGCGGCGTTTTCCGCAGGCATGCCGAAGGCGTCCCAGCCCATGGGGTGCAGCACGTTATAACCGCGCGCACGCTTGTAGCGGGCAACGACGTCACCCATCGCATAGTTGCGGACATGTCCCATGTGGATGCGGCCGGATGGATATGGAAACATCTCGAGAACGTAATATTTCTCACGGGCATCGCTGTTATCTGTCACGAAGACATTGTCTTCGTTCCATTTTTGCTGCCAGCGCGGCTCTGCGTCGCGAGGATTATAACGTTCGATGGCCATACTTCTGAAATCCGGGTATCAAGGGGAAAATTCGCGCTGACCTTCACCACGAAACGGCGTATGCGTCAAGTTTGGCGGGGCTGCTGCGGGTGCAATCTTGGGTGACAGCGTTCAAATGGTGACAATGGCGCTTGGCATCAAGCCCAACGGCGGCTACTGAACCCACTCTCCTCGAGTTTAAATGAAGGTCTGGTCATGGAAATCGAAGCGCGCCTTTTGGATGTCACGCAGCGGATTGAAGCGGTTGCGGAAAAAGCAGGGCGGAAAGCCGGTAGTGTCAGTCTCGTTGCGGTGTCCAAGACATTCGATGGCGATGCGATCCAGCCCGTGATCGATTGCGGCCAGCGCACTTTCGGCGAAAACCGCGTTCAGGAAGCGCAGGGCAAGTGGCCCGCTCTGAAGGAAAAGACCGCTGGTATCGAGCTGCATCTGATCGGGCCGCTACAATCCAACAAAGCGGCGGATGCGGTTGCGCTGTTCGACGTGATCGAAACCGTCGATCGCGAGAAGATTGCCAAAGCACTTGCCGAAGAAGTCAAGAAGCAGGGGCGGGCGCTGCGTTTCTACGTTCAGGTCAACACCGGGCTGGAGCCGCAAAAGGCAGGTATCGACCCGCGTGAGACGGTCGCCTTTGTTGCGATGTGCCGGGATGAGCTGGCGTTGAATGTGGAAGGTCTGATGTGCATTCCGCCCGCCGATGAAAATCCCGGTCCACACTTTGCGCTTCTGGCAAAGCTTGCCGGAGAATGCGGACTGGAAAAACTGTCCATGGGCATGTCGGGTGATTTCGAAACTGCGGTGGAATTCGGCGCGACGAGCGTGCGGGTGGGATCGGCGATTTTCGGCACACGCTGAGCGAACCTTCATCAAAATGAAAAAGCCACGGCACCGTCTGGAGCCGTGGCTTTTTGTTGAGCGGTTGGGGCCGAAGCCCCGAACCCTTAATCGAACGGGATTGCTCTGTCCTTGCCCGTGACTGGCTTGCCATCGACGGATACTTCGATATCCGGCGAACCAACGGTGCGCTTGACCGAGACTTCGCGGACCTTGCCTTCAAGCGTGATCCTTGCAGAGAAGTTATCCCATGCCTCCGGCAAGGACGGTGCAATGTGCAGCGTGCCGTTGACGCGGGTGATGCCGAGAATGCCTTCGACGGCAGCGCGGTAGAGCCAGCCGGCAGAACCGGTGTACCAGCTCCAGCCACCACGGCCAGCATAGGCACCTTCGCCATAGACATCCGCCGTCACCACATAGGGTTCGACACGGTAGGTTTCCGAAGCCGAGCGGTCGAGCGCGTGGTTGACCGGGTTGAGCATCGAGAAGCATTTCCATGCATCCTCGTTGCGGCCCAGTTTGGCCAGCGCCAGAACGACCCAGGTGGCGGCGTGCGTATATTGGCCGCCGTTTTCACGGACACCCGGTGGATAGCCCTTGATGTAGCCGGGATCCTGCGGAGAGCGCTTGAAGGGCGGCGTGAAGAGACGGATGATGCCCGTTTCCTCGTCAACGAGCTCCTTCATTACGGCGTCCATGGCCTGCGCGGAACGCTGCTCTTCGCCTTCGCCTGACAGAACACTCCAGCTCTGGCCGAGCGAATCGATGCGGCATTCCTCGCTGGTGATGGAACCGAGCGGGGTGCCGTCATCGAAATAACCGCGACGGTAATATTCGCCGTCCCAGCCAGCGGTTTCGAGCGATGCCCGCAGCTTGTCGCGATGGGTCTTCCACTTTTCGACGCGGTCCAGATCGCGGCGCTCTTCGGCAATTTCAATGAAATCGCGAAGCGTTCCAGACAGGAACCAGCCGAGCCACACACTGGTGCCTTTGCCGGCGACGCCTACGCGGTTCATGCCATCATTCCAGTCGCCGCCGAGGATGAGCGGCAAGCCGTTTTCTCCGGTGCGATAAATGGCCAGATCGAGCGCCAGTGCGGCGTGCTCGTAGAGGCTGACGGCATTGTCCGTCGTCTCCGGCTGGAAGAAAGCGTCGTGCTGGCCGGGCGTCAAGGCAGGGCCTTTGAGGAACGGAATGCTTTCCTCAAGGATGCCCTTGTCGCCGGTGGCGACGATGTACTGGTGGGTGGCATAGGCCAGCCAGACGACGTCGTCGGAGATGGTCGTGCGGACACCGGCGCCCGTCAGTGGCAGCCACCAGTGTTGAACGTCACCTTCCGGGAACTGTCGACCGGCGGCGCGCAGGATTTGCTCACGCGCGAGGTCCGGCTGATAGAGCAGGAACGCCAGC
This sequence comes from Agrobacterium bohemicum, assembly GCF_001562555.1. Taxonomy (NCBI): domain Bacteria; kingdom Pseudomonadati; phylum Pseudomonadota; class Alphaproteobacteria; order Hyphomicrobiales; family Rhizobiaceae; genus Agrobacterium; species Agrobacterium bohemicum. The sequence continues at coordinate 222,900 of NZ_KQ961025.1, read as the reverse complement.
GTATCCTGCAGCTGATCACGGAAGCCGAAGGCACCGCTGGACTGGTAGAATGCGGTGCGCGCCATGATGCGGCAGGCCAGTGCCTGATATGGCAGCCAGCTGTTGACCATGTGGTTGAAGCTGGCATCCGGTGTGGACACGTGCAACTGGCCGATAAAGCCGTTCCAGAATGTCTTGTTGGCGTCCAGCACCGCGTTGAAGTCTGACTGGCGAATATCCTTCACCAGTGCGCGTGCTTCTTCTGCGGTATCGGCATCACCGACATAGAACAACAGGTGCCTCTCTTCGCCCGGTTTCAGGTGGATTTCCTGCATGACGGCGGCGCAAGGCGCGCCGTCGAGTTCCAGGCTGCCAGACAGGGCAGCACCCGACAACACAGCCTGCGGAGCATGGATCGAGCCATAGCGGCCGATAAACTCGCGCTTGCTGGTGGTGAAGCTGCCAGCCGGGCCTTCCAACGCCAAGAAAGCGGTGCGGGCATTATAGTCGATGCTGTAGGGGTTGGACGCAAACAGCGCGCCGCTTTCCTCATCATGAGAGCTGAGAATGAACGGTGCAGACTTCTGGACGTTGTTGCCCAGAACCCATTCGACATAACCATAGGTCTTCAGGCGGCGGTTCTGTGTGCCGACGTTACGAACCGTCAGGCGAGACAGCTTGACCGGCTTTTCACGATCAACCGTCTGGGTGACTTCTATATCGAGACCGTCTTCAATGCTTCGGAACACGGAATAGCCGAGGCCATGACGGGTTTCGAAAATCGCTTCCGGGTTACGAGACAGTGCGGCAAACGGTGAGTATATCTTGCCGCTGTCGACGTCCGCGACATAGATCGCCTCGCCCGGACGGTTGACGACGGGGTCGTTGCTCCATGGGGTCAGCTGATAGTCACGCGAGTTGCGGCTCCATGTGAAGGCAGCACCTTCAGCAGAAACGTGGAAGCCGAACTTCTCGTTGGAGATGACGTTGATCCAAGGATGCGGCGTCGATTGGCCACCGTGTAGGCGCACGACATATTCGTCACCAGTTTTGGTAAAGCCGCCAAAGCCGTTCCAGAAATCGAGATCATGCGCGTCTTCGACCGGCTCCGCATGCGGGAACATCGGTGCTGGAAGGCGAGCCTGTGCAGTGTCGCTGCCTTCCGGCCCACGATGGGCCGCAAACAGAGATACTGCGCGGTTGACCTGATCCACAATCTTGCCGTTGCGAACGTGAAGAACGACACGCGATGCAGCCAGCAGCGCCGACCATGTTTCCTCATCGATCAAATCGCGGCGGACGGAGAAGACATGCTGCCTGCCGCCATCTGCCGGGTTGATGCGGCGCTGTGCCTCGGAAATGAAGTCCAGGGCGTGCTGCATATCCTGCGCGTAGGAGGCGGCCCGCTCGTTGACGATGACGAGATCGAAGATAACGCCACGGGCGCGCAGATATTCATGCGCGCTCAAGGCTTCCTTGGCGATATCCATGTCCATGTCGTCATTGATACGCAGGCTGAAGATCGGGAAATCCCCGGAAATTGCCAGCGGCCATAGGGAGCGCTGGGAGCCGAGACCAGTTTTCAGCGTATCGGAGTCGGCGCGCAGATGCATGTCGGGATAGACGAGGTAACGGGCCAGATGCTGGAAGGCAGCTGCCTGCTGCGAGGTCACGCCGACATGGCGCATCTGCACCTGTGTGCGGGTCCAGGCATGCACCAATTCATGCGCGAAGGCATCCGGGTGGCGGTAGCGGTCGATGGCCTTGTCCACGTCTTCGCGGTTGGGTGCGGCGATCGTCCAGAAGATGACGCTGACCTTCTTGCCCGCCGGGACGCGGACGACGCGACGAAGTGACAGGATAGGGTCGAGCGTAAACCCATCCGTGTTGGAAAGCGTAGCCGCCGCATCGAAAGCCGCAGCTTCACCCAGCGAGCGTCCACGACCGATGAATTTGGCACGATCCGTCTCATACTCGGTGGGACGGGCGGGACCGGCATTATCGGCAGCCAGATGCGCGATAACAGTGCCGGGTTCGCTCGGGCTGCGCTTGTTGCGCCATGCGCGGATGACGTCACCACGCTTGCCGATCTCGGTCTGCACGAACATACGCGAGAAGAGCGGATGAGCATTGTCATCGTCTTCATTTGCGATGACGGGCTCCAGATAGGACGTCACTTCAATATAACGATCTTCCGAACCGACATTCAGGAGCGTCACGCGACGGCCTTCGGCATCGTGTTCGGTAGCGACGATGCACTCGACCACGCTTTGCAGATCGCCCACCGTCTTGTGGAATTCGACCTTGTCGTCCGAGAAGACGGTCTTGGTCTTTTCGCCTTCGGCAACTCGTGGCTCGGCTGTTGCACTCCACCATTGCCCGGATGTCGTATCACGCAGGAACAGGAAGGTACCCCAGCGATCTTCGGTCGGATCGGCCTTCCAGCGCGATATCGCCTGACCATTCCACTTGGAATAACCGGCACCCGTTGCCGTCAGCATGGTCGAATAGTGACCGTTCGACAGGAATACGACCTCACGGTCACGCACGGCAGGATCGTTGATGGTGCGCACTTCTGCGCGCAAGAGATCCGCCTGTTCTTTGCCAGGTGTTTCCGGCTCGTATTTGGCGCTCATGACAGGCACTTCGCGCGGTGCCTTTTCCTGAAGCAGCAGTTCGGCTGCTTCGATCACCGGATCGGCGTGGAAGAGTTCGCGCAATACGCCGTCCATGACCACGTTGGCGACAGCCGCAATCGACATGCCATGGTGGTGGGCATAATAGTTGTAGACGATGGCGCAGACCTTGCCATCCGGCACGCGGGTCGGTGTGAAGTCGACAGCATCGTGGAAACCGTACTGGCCGAGAGCACCCAGCTTGCGCAGCTTGTCGAGGTTCTCCAGAGCCGCGTCCGGGTCGTATTGCGAGGCGAGGATCGAGGCATAGGGCGCGATGACCGCGTTCTGGCCAAGGCCGCGCTTCAGGCCCAGCGTCGGCACGCCGAAGTTGGTATACTGATAGTTCATGTTGTGATCGCGGGCGTTGAACGCCGCTTCGGAAATACCCCACGGTGTGCCGAGGCGACGGCCATGGCTGATCTGTTCCTTGACGATCAGATTGTTGGTCTGGTTCAGAATACCGCCGTGACGCTCCTGCATGACCAGCGGAGGCATCAAATATTCGAACATCGAGCCGGACCAGGAGACGAGCGCGCCCTGTGCGCCGATCGGCACGACCTGACGACCGAGACGATACCAGTGTTCCGTCGGCAGATCGCCCTTGGCAATCGCAAACAGGCTGGTCAGGCGGCATTCTGACGCCAGAAGGTCGTAGCAGGCCTCGTCCAGCTCCTGGCTATCCACGCGGTAGCCGATGGACAGCAGGCGACGATCCTTGCGGTACAGGAACGCGAAGTCCATCGAGAAGGCGAGATTGCGGCTGCGATCGCGAAGCGAGTTCAGACGATCCCGCAGCGGATCGATGGTGGAAAGATCGAAGGCGCTGTCGGAAATATGCGCTTCGCAGCAATCGAGCAGTGACTGTGCCCAACGGGTGACCTCAGCGCTTTGCTCCGACTTGACCTCGAGATTGAGGTTGGATGCGAGCTTCTGGATATCTCGGGCCAACACTGCAAGATTGATGACACGGATCGACGCGAATTCATGCTCGCGCTTGACCGATGCGAGAGCGTTGGAGAAACCGATGATCCGCTCTTCCAGGCGGCGGTGCAGAGGCCGCAGGTTCTTTCGATCATCGGGCAGTTCTTTCAGCGTCTCGCGCAGGATACCGGCGACATCGCCGATGCCATCGAGATTTCCCTGAAGATGGGCCGACGGCGCTTCCGCCCACTGGCGGCAGGCTGACGAGATGGCGATCAGGTGGCCGGCAAGGTTGCCACTATCGACCGCGGAGACATAACGGGGGCCAAGCGTCTGCAAGGTATCGGTGTGATACCAGTTGTAGAGATGGCCGCGATATTTCTCCATCTTTTCAACCGTCTCGATGGTTTTTTCCATCCGCTCGACGGTTTCGGAAAAGCTGATCCAGCCGAACTGACGTGCCGAAATGACCGACAGCAGGTAGACGCCGATATTGGTCGGCGACGTGCGGCTGGCAACGACGGGCTCCGGCGTTTCCTGATAGTTGTCCGGCGGCAGATAATTCTCTTTCGCATTCACGAAAGCTTCGTAGTAACGCCATGTGCGGCGCGCGATCTTGCGCAACTCGCTCGACACATGTTCGGATACGAACAGACGGTCTTCGGTCTCGGCAGATTGGCTGACAAACCATGCGACGACCGGAGATAGAATCCATAGCAGAGCAAAGGGAAGGCCAACGAGAAACGCGTTGTCACCCGGAAGGGAAGCAAGCGCCAGGCCGAGAAGGGCTGCAACAGGCGCATGCCACATCTGGCGATAATAATCAAAAATGCTGCCCTGCGCGCTGGACTGGATGCTGGCGGCTGTGCGCCATTCCAGCATAAGCTTGCCGCTGACGAACAAGCGGTAAAGCGAACGAGCGATGGCATCGGCCATCAAGCAGGCGCTGTCGGCGATGAAGACAATACGCAGTGCGACCTGCGCATTGGTGGCGCGGATTTCTGCCCACATCGAGTGAAAATGCGCCTGCGGTACGATATCGGTGGAGCGCGGCACGATGCCTGATAGCAGCGATATGGTGGGAGCGACGAACAGCGAGAAAATCAGCAGAATCTGCCAGATTAGCGCACCGAGCGGGCCCATGAAATACCAGCCGAGGACAGAGGCTGCAAACCATGCAATCGGCGTCAGCGAGCGGCGCAGGTTATCGACCATCTTCCAGCGGCCGATAGCTGTCACGCCGCGCTTGGCATCCATGATGTAAGGCAGAAGCTGCCAGTCGCCACGCGCCCACCGGTGCTGACGCGAGACTTCGACTTCGTAACGGGTCGGGAAGTCTTCGACCAGTTCCACGTCGGTCACAAGTGCGCAGCGCGCAAACGAGCCTTCGAGAAGGTCGTGGGACAAAACGGCATTTTCATCGATGCGACCCTTGAGGGCCGTCTCGAAGGCATCGACATCGTAAAGGCCCTTGCCGGTGAAGGTGCCTTCGGACGTGAGGTCCTGATAAACGTCGGATACGGTAAAGACGTAGGGGTCAATACCGCGATTGATAGAAAAGACGCGCTGGAAGACGGAGGCGTCCTTGCCCGTCGTCAGCGATGGTGTCACGCGTGGCTGAAGCAGGCCGTAACCATGGATGACGCGGCCCGTGACGGGATCGTGAACCGGACGGTTGATCGGGTGGTGCATCTTGCCGACGAGTTTGGTGACGGCATCGCGCATCAGGCGTGTGTCGGCATCCAGCGTCATGACATATTTGACGTTTTTCGGCACCATATTGGCACCGTTGAGGAACGTCGTGTCCTTGTCACCACGCAGCAGCATGTTCAGTTCATGCAGTTTGCCGCGCTTGCGTTCCCAGCCCATCCAGCAATCTTCCGCCGGATTGAACAGCCGGCGGCGGTGCAGCAGGTAGAACCGTGTCTTGCCGTCGAAGGCGTAGCGGGCGCTGAGTTCCGCTACTTCACGCTTGGCATATTCGAGGATTTCGATGTCTTCCGCAGATTGCTCAAAGGCGGCGTCGCGCCAGTCGCTGATCAAAGCGAAATAAATCTCGCCGTGTGGATTGGCGAGATAATGCACCTCGATATTGCGGACCATTTCATCGACGCTGTCGCGGCTGGTCAGCATGCAGGGCACGGCCAGAAGCGTGCAGGCATCCTGCGGAATGCCTTCCTTGAACTCGTAGCCGACCAGGCGGAACGGCTTGACGAAGAACGTCACGAGCGTGTTGAACAGGCCTGTCGCACCTTCCGACGCGGGCAGGGCGAACATCAGCAGGAATGCGGTGACGACATACCAAGGCATGCCGGCTTCCGCCAGGAACCAGCCGACGATTGCCATAGCCAGCGCTGTGAACGCCATGACCGGAACTGCGATGGAAAGCCAGTTGAACTTGCGCATGAAGCGTACGACGCGCTGCGAAAAGAGCGGCGAGTAGGCGATCCGATCTTCCAGTTCCTGGCGACGCTCACCAATCAGGAAGCTGCCGACATTCGGCGCATGCGGATGGGTTTCACCGGAATTGGCAGTTTCCGTGACCATATCGACGGCGACCTGCGCCACTTCGATTTCCGTCTTGGGCGAACGACGCGCCAGAAGTTCGATCGTGTTGCGATAGGTGTTGCGTGATCCGAAATCGAGCGTCTCATAATCCGTCTGCTCGCGCAGCACCTTGTCGATGTGGCTGACTTCCTCAAACCATACGGACCATTCGGTATCGTCGATTTCGCGCAGGCTCTTGACGATGTTGCCCATCGTCACATTCCCGGATGCGAGGCGGTTATGTTCCGCCATCATGATGTTTTCGGCGTCTGTTCCGGACTTATGCAGACGTTCCTCAAGCCAGTTCAGCGCCAAACCGGAGGTCTGTGAGCCATTTCTGAGGCGATACAGAAACTGTGTAGAGAAAGTTGGATCTGCGACCAGTTCGTCGATCTGCTTGAGAAGACCGGCGGATGCCTCGGCATCGTTGAGGCGGATGATTTCATCCACTACTTCGTTTGCGCGCTGACGCATGCGGCGGGAGCGTTCGACGCGAATGGAAATACGACGCAGATTTTCGATGAGGACGAAACGCAGGATCGACGGCAGGGCCCAGAGTTCGCCAATCTGCAATGTCTTCGACGTCTGATAGCCCTCGACCAGGGCCGTCATGCTTTCGCGGGAAATGGTGCTGTGTGTGTGTGCGACGTAAATCCACGCCAGTGCCATGACGCGCGGAATTTCGATGTTGCCGATCTTTACCGTCGGCAGCTGGCGATAGAATTTGCGCGGAAAATCCCGGCGTACTTCCTGGATGGCTTCTTCGATCACATAGTGATTATCGAGCAGCCATTCGGCGGCTGGCGTGATGTTCTGGCCGTTTTCAGCATCCACCGCCGTCGTGCGATAGACCCGCAGAATTTCTTTTTCGTTCTCACGATGGCGCGCGAAGAAATCGAACTCCATGAAGCCCGGCAGGCCATCGGCCCCGGATTTGGAGAGCTCGGCTCCACAGTCCCTCAATTCCTCGATTGTGAAGTAGACCGAGCGGATCGAATCATTGTGATCGATCTGCTTTGTTTCTGAATCACGGGCGGCGGCGGTCGGCGTAATATGAAATGACATCGGCTCGTATTCTGCACTCTGCTAAGGGTCTGGTCTCGTGTAACCGGAACTTGTTTCAGATTGCGTTAGGAAATTGAAACAACTGTGGCAGCTTTATCTCGTGCTGATCCTGAACCTTTGCTGAACCATCGCGAACCAGCGAACGATGGTACTCTCGTAAAATCTGCTTGCCCGTTGACATGGCATTTTGGGCGAACGATTTCACGTCGCAAGAAAATCAACTGATGGATGGTGTAAAGGCAAACAAGCGCGGTGCCGCGCTACGTCGTTCATGAAACATTTTGCACGCTCCCCCAAAGCGAAAACACGTCATGTTGCACCTGTCCTCATCTTGTCGCTGAACCCTTTGGTTCTGTCTGCCCACCAGGAAGACGTGACATGACCCCATGGACGGAATGATTAAAGGCGCTATCAGTTCCATGCCACCTGTTTTGCTTCCACGCAAGCGCCGAATGGCGCACGATACAACGCCGCACGGCCATTGCGTGCGCACTTATCAAAGCGCCGTTATGCTGCTAAACGACAGCCACCTGAAAACGCTTCACACAAGCAAACCTGCCGGACGTAAGAAAATGACGATCAAGCCTGACGCTGCCGCCGCATTTGCCAATCACATGCCGGATGTCGTGGCGATCCGTCACCACCTTCATCGCAACCCCGAGATTGGACTTTCGGAGTTCAAGACGTCCGATTTCGTTGCAGCCCAGCTGGAGGCGATGGGTTACGATGTCACGCGTGGCTTGGCCGGCACCGGTGTTGTGGCGACTTTGCGCAACGGCAGCAGCGAAAGATCGATCGGCATCCGCGCCGATATCGATGCCTTGCCCATTCACGAGGAAACCGGGGCAGAATATGCCAGCGAAAACCCGGGTGTCATGCATGCCTGTGGCCATGATGGTCACACGGCCATGCTGTTGGGTGCGGCCAAGATCATCGCGGAGCGCCGTCATTTCGACGGGACGATTCACCTGATTTTCCAGCCCGCCGAGGAGAATTTCGGCGGTGCGCGCATCATGATCGAAGACGGGCTGTTCGAGCGTTTTCCCTGTGATGCCGTATTTGCGCTTCACAACGAACCCAGCCTTCCCTTCGGCCATTTCGTGCTGCGCGATGGGCCGATCATGGCGGCGGTGGATGAGTGCAAGATCACCATCCATGGTCATGGCGGGCACGGAGCGGAACCACAAACCGCGCTCGACCCGATCGTTGCAGGGGCAAGCATCATCATGGCGCTGCAGACCATCGTGTCGCGCAACATTCACCCTCTTACTCCGACCGTGGTGACGGTGGGTGCTTTTCATGCGGGTGTGGCGAGCAACGTTATTCCCGAGACGGCAGAAATGCTGCTGACGATCCGCTCTTTCGACGCGGACGCAAGAGACGAACTCGAAAAGCGTATTCGCATGATCGCCGAGGGTCAGGCGGCGAGTTATGGCATGAGCGTAACGCTGGATTATCAGCGCGGCTATAACCCGACCGTCAATCACAAGGCGGAAACGGACTATATCATGGGTCTGGCAACACGATTTGCCGGTGCGGAAAAAGTAAGTGAAATGCCTCGCCCGACGATGGGCGCAGAGGATTTTGCCTATATGCTGGAGAAGCGCCCAGGAGCGTACTTCTTTCTTGGCACCCAGCGCACGGAAAACGACCCGTCGCTTCATCACCCGAAATTCGATTTCAACGATGAGATTTTGCCCATCGGCACAGCGTTTTGGGTGGAGCTTGCAGAAGATTACCTGAAGGTCGCGTGACCTGTCAGACCTGTGGGATGGTCAAGGCAACAGTCCGAAGATCACTGCGCCGACGAATGCGAAGCACAGGGTAACCATGACTGTGTGGAGCGCGATCTGCCAGCTCTTCGGGGCAGCAGAAGATGGTGCAAAATCTCTGATTTTTCCGGCTTTGGAATAAGACATCGAACCCTCCCTTGTTGACACGTCAACCGGTAAACCGGCTGTTTGGCTATAAGTCTCAGAGTATCGCTATTTTCTGGTCATTCTGGAGAGAGGATTTTCCATAAGTTGCCGAAATCGGAGAAAATACTGATCGCCACTTGCCTCCCAACAGGCACCGATCTACCGATTTGTTAACGTTCAACGCGCGGCGACCTTTCCGGTTCAACACAAAATTAACGGCGACACGATTTGGCAGATACAGACGTCTTGATCATCGGTGCAGGTGTCATCGGTATAGCCGTGGCCCGGGAACTGGCGATGACAGGCCTATCCGTCATTGTTCTGGAAAAGGAAGGTGAGTTCGGCACCCATACCTCGTCTCGCAACAGCGAGGTCATCCATGCCGGTCTCTACTATCTGAAGGGAAGTCTGAAAGCGCAACTGTGTGTCGAGGGCAGACGACAGCTTTACGATTTCTGCGAAACGCACGGTGTCGGTCACCGCCGCTGCGGCAAGCTTATTGTTGCCGCCACCGATAATGAAATCACGCTTCTGGAAGACCTGAAACGACGCGGCATGGAGAGCGGCTGCGAAGACCTTGTGATGATCGACGGGCAAGCGGCACGGACCATCGAGCCTGCGCTTTCCTGCAAAGCGGCGCTGTGTTCTCCGTCCACCGGCATCATCGACAGCCATGCCTACATGCTGGCGCTTCTAGGGGACGCCGAGGACGCAGGTGCCGTGATCGCTTATCATGCTCCGTTTCTACGGGCAGACAGGGACGTTAGCGGCTTTAAGGTTTTCGTTGGCGGTGCCGAGCCCATGCAACTGAGCTGCGGTTTTCTGATCAATGCGGCGGGCCTTTACGCGCCAGCGGTCGCAAGGGGCATTGAGGCTCTTTCGGTGGACCATGTACCGGTTGCCCGCTTTGCCAAGGGTTCCTATTTCGCGCTAGCGGGAAAATCACCGTTTTCACGGCTGATCTATCCGGCACCCCATAGCCATGGCCTTGGCGTTCACCTGACGCTCGACCTCGGTGGTCAGGCACGGTTCGGCCCTGACGTGCAATGGGTCGATGAGATCGACTATGCCGTCGATCCGGGTCGCTCCAAAGGATTCAATGCGGCCATTCGGCAATACTGGCCCGATATGCCAGACAACGCGCTTTCGCCAGCCTATTCCGGCATTCGTCCGAAAATTTCAGGCCCTGATGATCCTGCGATGGATTTTCGCATCGATGGTCCCGAGGTCCATGGCATCAACGGGCTCGTCAATCTTTTCGGCATCGAAAGCCCGGGACTGACGGCATCGATGGCGATTGCGCAAGAGGTGTCTCGCCGTCTCGCCAAATCTTAAAAACGTGACAGTGCCGATGCCATGACGCCGGGATCGACGTTTCCGCCAGAAGCGATGGCGATGATCGTGTCCGTTTCAAATTCCTCGCCATGAAACAGGGCGGCGGCCAGTGCTACCGCACCACCTGGCTCGACAACGACTTTCAGCCGCAGGAATGCCAACACCATGGCGCGCAGGGCTTCATCTTCCGACACCACGATGCCTTTGCCGCATCGGTTCATCATGATCGGGAATGTGATATTGCCCGGCTGCGGCGTGATGATCGCATCGCATATCGAGCCAGCCAAAGCCTCGTTGCGCTCGATCTTGCCAGATGCCAGCGAGCGGGCGACATCATCGAATTTCTCCGGTTCGCAGGTTCTGACGGTGTAACCAGGTGCATTGGCCTGCAACGCAAGCGCCACACCCGAGGTAAGGCCACCGCCGCCGCAGGGAACGAGAACGTCGGCAGTGGTGATGCCCAGTTCCAGTCCCTGCTCGGCAATTTCCAGCCCCACCGTTCCCTGACCCGCGATGACCAATGGTTCATCGAAGGGCCGGATCAATGTCAGGCCGCGTTCCTGCGAAAGCATAGCGCCGATGGCGTCCCTGTCGTCATTGGCGCGGTCGAACAAAACGACTTCGGCACCATAGGCTTTGGTGTTTTCGATTTTTATCGCTGGCGCGTCCTGGGGCATGATGATGACGGAGGGCACGCCGTGCAGCGCTGCGGCCAGCGCCACGCCCTGCGCGTGATTGCCCGAGGAAAATGCGATGACGCCGCGCTTGCGAACATCCGGCTCAAGTGCTGATACGGCTGACCAGCCGCCACGAAACTTGAACGAACCGGTCCTTTGCAGGCATTCCGCCTTCACGAAAATCCTGCGTCCGGCAATCTCGTCCAGAAAAGGTGACGACAGCAAAGGCGTACGGATGGCTTCAGTCCCGATACGCTTGCGCGCGGCCTCGATCATCGTAATATCTGTCATGCTGTTCCTGTTTTCCCGACGCAGTTGATCGCACAGCATAGTCGGAAACAATTCCGGTAAAAAAGACAAAAAATCCCCGGGGCGGTGCCGGGGATCTGTTTTTTTTGAAAGAGCGGCTTATGCCAGCGTGTAAGCTGTTTTTACTGTGGTGAAGAATTCGCTTGCATATTTGCCCTGCTCGCGAGGACCGAAGGACGATGCCTTTCGACCGCCGAATGGCACATGGAAATCGACGCCGGCTGTGGGCAGGTTGACCATGACCATACCGGCTTCGGCATTGCGCTTGAAATGGGTCGCATGTTTCAGGCTGGTGGTGGCGATGCCGGACGACAGGCCAAACGGCGTGTCATTGGCAGCAGCCAAAGCCTCATCATAGTCCTTGACCCGAATGACGGCGACCACAGGTCCGAAGATTTCTTCCTGCGAAATGCGCATGCTGTTGGTGGCTTCGGTAAACAGGGCAGGCTGGAGGAAGAAACCGGGTGTTTCGCGCTTGATGACCTCACCGCCGAAGGCGAGCTTTGCACCTTCCTTCTTGCCGATCTCGATGTAATCGGTGTCCTGCTTCAGCTGCTTTTCATCAACGACCGGGCCGACATGGGTTTCCTTGTCCATGGCATGACCGACATTGATTTTGGAAAGACGTTCGGTCAGTGCTGCCACGAACTTGTCGTGGATGCCTTCGGTCACGATGAGGCGTGAGGATGCCGTGCAACGCTGTCCGGTGGAGTAGAAACCCGAATTGGCGGCTGCTTCTACCGCGACGCTGAGATCGGCGTCATCGAGAACCACGAAAGGGTTTTTGCCGCCCATTTCCAGCTGGAATTTGCGGTTGAACGGCAGTGAAGAGGCTGCAACGCGCTGTCCGGTGCCGGTGGAGCCCGTGAAGGTGATGCCGGACAGATGCGGGCTGTCGAGCATGGCTTGGCCGACGACTGAGCCGCGGCCCATGACGAGATTCAAGACACCCTTCGGCAGACCAGCGCGGTGCAGAATATCGACAATCGCCCATGCGCAACCCGGTACCAGATCGGCAGGCTTGAAGACGATCGTGTTGCCGTAGCAGAGCGCGGGTGCAATTTTCCAGGCTGGAATGGCAATCGGGAAGTTCCAGGGCGTGATGATGCCGATGACGCCAAGCGGCTCGCGGGTAACTTCGACGCCGATATTCGGGCGGGCCGATGGAATGACTTCGCCAGCGAGGCGCAGCGCTTCACCTGCGAAGAAATCGAAGATTTGTGCCGCGCGGATGGTTTCGCCAATGCCTTCGGCCAGAACCTTGCCCTCTTCACGGGCCAGAAGCGCGCCGAGCTCTTCCTTGCGGGCGAGGATTTCGTCTGCGGTCTTTTTCAGGATTGCGTGGCGTTCCAGAATGCCGGACCGCGACCATGCCGGAAAGGCTGCCTTGGCGGCAGCAATGGCTTGCTTTGCTTCTTCGGCTCCCGCTTGCGCGTAAAGGCCAACAACCTCGTTGGTGTCGGATGGATTGATGTTTGCCGACGTGTCGGCTCCGATCCACTCGCCATTGATCAGGTTCTGATGGATGGTCATGAACATACTCCCTTTGACGCTGAAGCGGCCGGTTCCCGCGCCACGTCGCGTTATGAAACGACCTTGAGCTCGTTGTGAAACGATCTTGAGGTCATTGATGATGATACGGCACCGGGCGGTGCTGTGAAGCTGGTGGCGACCTTATAATATGCCTTAACGAAAGTCACCATACGACAGGGTTGGCAAGTGTTGATTCGCGAATGATTTCGGCTGATCTAACGCGTCTGCTTGTTCAGTTTTTCCAGATAGAGCAGAATTCCACTGTGATCGATATCTGCCCCACCGTCGCCGACGAAATCAGCGAATTCCTGAGTGATCTGCTCTGTTAGTGGAAGGGTAAGCGACAGGTCTTGTGCCGTCGCCAGAACGCCATTCAAGTCTTTCAACTGGAATTTGGACGGCCCGCCAGGCACAAAATCGCGTTTCACCATGCGCTCTCCATGCAGTTCCAGGATCCGGCTTTCGGCAAAACCGCCACGGATGGCGTTTCGAAAACCTTCGCGCGATGCGCCACCGGCCTCTACCAGCATCATCGCCTCGGCGACAGCGCCGATCGTGATGGCAACGATCTGCTGATTGGCCAGCTTGCACAATTGCCCGGCACCGGATGGGCCGACATAGGTCAACCTGCCCATGGCAGCAAAGACATCCGAAAGGTTTGAGATCACGGCTTCATCACCGCCAGCCATGATGGCAAGGGTGCCTGCCGTCGCGCCGACGACGCCCCCGGAAACCGGTGCATCGATGTGATGGATGCCAAATTCCTTGAGTTTCCCGGCATGTTCGCGCGCAATGGGTGGCGCAATCGAACTGCAGTCGATGACGATTGAGCCTTTCGCGAGCACACCTGCCACGCCAGCATCGAAAAGCACATCTTGGACCGCATTGCCATCGCTCAACATGGTCATGACGATATCGGCGCCGTTTGCCGCCTCTGCCGGTGAAGCGGCCAGCACGGCGCCATCGGCTACCAGCGCTTGCGCTTTCTCGGCGCTACGGTTCCAGACCCGAACGCCAAATCCGGTCTTCAGCAGATTGCGCGCCATCGGCCCGCCCATCAATCCCGTGCCGATAAAGGCGATGACGCGGCTTTTAGAATTGTGCATGTCGGTTTCCTCCCGTTCCATCAATGTGCATGTTGATGCAATTGCAGAAAGCGCGTTTGGGCCGAGAAACGTTCCCAATCATAAAAATACCCGGCAGCCGCAAAGCTACCGGATATTTTTTCATTTTTTCTCGGTGCGGTTCAAGCCACTGCCGTCTTGTTCTGCCTGTTTTCGATGAGGTCATCGACCACGGCGGGATCAGCCAGCGTTGACGTATCGCCCAGCGCGCCAAAATCATCCTCGGCGATCTTGCGCAGGATGCGGCGCATGATCTTGCCCGAGCGGGTCTTGGGCAGGCCCGGCGAGAACTGGATCTTGTCGGGCGTGGCGACGGGGCCGATTTCGTTGCGGACATGCTTGACCAGTTCGGCGCGTAGGGCATCGTCCCCGGTCTGTCCCGCCATCAGCGTGACATAGCAATAGATGCCCTGTCCCTTGATGGAATGCGGGTAGCCGACGACGGCAGCTTCCGAGACGAGATTGTGCGAGACGAGCGCCGATTCCACTTCCGCAGTTCCCAGACGATGGCCGGACACATTAAGCACGTCATCGACGCGACCGGTAATCCAGTAATAGCCATCCTCATCGCGGCGGCAGCCATCGCCGGTGAAGTATTTGCCCTTGTAGGTCGAGAAGTAGGTTTCAATAAAGCGCTTGTGATCGCCATAGACGGTGCGCGATTGTCCCGGCCAGCTATCGGCAATGCAGAGGTTGCCGTCTGCTGCGCCTTCCAGCACCTTGCCCTCGGCATCGACCAGCTGTGGCTGAACGCCGAAGAAAGGCCGCGTGGCCGAGCCTGGCTTGAGGTCGGTCGCGCCCGGAAGCGGCGTAATCAGAATGCCGCCGGTTTCCGTCTGCCACCAGGTGTCAACGATCGGGCTCTTATCCTCACCCACCACGTGGTAATACCATTCCCATGCTTCCGGATTGATCGGCTCACCCACGGTGCCGAGCAGCCGCAGGCTGGAGCGCGAGGAGCGCTTGACGAAGTCATTGCCGGCACCCATCAGCGAACGAAGTGCCGTCGGGGCCGTGTAGAAGATGTTGACCTGATGCTTGTCGATGACCTCCCAGAAGCGTCCCTGATCAGGGAAGTTGGGGACGCCTTCGAACATGACGGTGGTGGCGCAATTGGCGAGTGGCCCATAGACGATATAGGAGTGGCCCGTCACCCAGCCGACATCGGCGGTGCACCAGTAGATATCGCCATCGTGATAATCGAAGACATATTCATGGGTCATCGACACATAGACGAGATAACCACCCGTCGTGTGCAGCACCCCCTTCGGTTTGCCGGTGGACCCTGAGGTGTAGAGAATGAACAGCGGGTCTTCCGCCTTCATCTTGGCCGGTTCGCAATGGGGTTTAACGGATGCGATTTCCTGATGGTACCAGAGGTCGCGGCCCGGTGCCCAAGTGGTCTTGCCGCCGGTGCGGCGCACCACCAGCACCTTGTCCACCCTCACATGCTGTCTGGCGGCAATGTCGATGGCCTTGTCGGTGTTGTCCTTGAGCGGAATGGGCTTGCCGCCCCGCACGCCTTCATCGCAAGTGATGACGAATGTTGACTCGCAGTCAACGATACGGCCTGCCAGCGCATCGGGCGAGAAGCCACCAAACACAACGGAGTGCACCGCACCGATGCGGGCGCAGGCGAGCATCGCATAGGTGGCCTCGGGGATCATCGGCATGTAGATGGTGACACGGTCGCCCTTTTTGACGCCGTGTTTCTTCATCACATTGGCGAGACGACACACCGCATCGTAAAGCTGGTTATAGGTGATCTTCTTGTCGATATAGGGATTGTCGCCTTCCCAGATGATCGCGGTGCGCTCGCCATGGGTCTTCAGGTGGCGGTCGATGCAATTGTACGAAACATTCGTCAGCCCGTCCTCGAACCACTTGATCGGTACTTTGCCCTTGAAAGAGGTGTTCTTGACCTTGGTGTAGGGCTTGAACCAATCTATCCGCTTGCCATGCTTGCCCCAGAACTTTTCAGGGTCCTCAACGCTCTGCTCGTACCATTTCAGATAACGGTCATTATCGATCAACGTGTGCTTTGTAGCAGATTTTAGGACCGGGTAGACTTTGGCAGACATGAATTCCTCCTCAGGCCGATTCGTCTTGTAATGACCGGAAACTCCATTTTTCAGTCATGTGCCAGATTCATAGCAGTTCGGTGACATCCGGCAATTAGACAAAGGTCATTTGTTGCGCAAAGAATTGCAATTCTGATGCAATCCGGTTATAGAGCGCTAATATCCCGGAAATTAGTGGTTAACATCCACGTCCCGCGCCACCGGAGCGGACGGACAGAAGGACTGTATCTATGGCTCAAACATTGCTCATGCCGAAAGCGACGGCCGTCTGGCTGGTGGATAATACCGCATTGTCGTTCGAGCAGATCGCGACATTTTGCAAACTGCATCCACTGGAAGTCAAGGCTATCGCCGACGGCGAAGCGGCGCAGGGAATCAAGGGTCTCGACCCTATCTCGACCGGACAGCTGTCCCGTGACGAAATCGAGCGTGCGGTTGCCAATCCTAACCACAAGATCAAGCTTTCCGAGCCAAAGGTTCGTGTACCGGAATCGAAGCGTCGTGGACCGCGCTACACGCCTGTTTCGAAGCGTCAGGATCGCCCGAACGCCATTTTGTGGCTGGTGCGCAACCATGCCGAATTGAAGGACGCGCAGATTTCGCGTCTCGTCGGCACTACGAAGTCCACCATCGAACAGATTCGCGACCGTTCGCACTGGAATTCGGCCAACCTGACACCGATGGACCCGGTGACACTTGGCCTGTGCAGCCAGATCGATCTCGATCTTGAAGTTGAACGCGCATCGCGTGGCCGTCCCCTTCCAACGCAGGAAGAACTGGACGCGACGTTGCAGCCTGCTGCAGCTACGGAAGTTCTTGGCTACAAGTATGAGCGCGAAGAAGAAAAAGCAATCGACGCCAATGCCGTTTTCGCCAAGCTCAGCTCGCTCAAGTCTACCCGCAAGGATGACGACGAAGACGATAATTTCTGATTTCAGTTTTCAGTCAGCATACGAAAAAGCCCCGGCATCGACCGGGGCTTTTTGTTGAGCGGGTAGGATCTCTTCCTTAGCACGTCTTCATCCCGTCAGGGCTGACTTTGCAGGCATTGACAGTACCGGAGCACCGGTTTTCTCATCGTCGTTCAGCAGGCCGCTGGCTCGCAACAGCGACGAGAAGCGACCGCCGCGCATGCTCAGCTCATCGAAGGTGCCTTTTTCAACGATCCGGCCATTGTCCATGAACAGGACCTGGTCGGCGTCGCGCACGGTCGACAGGCGGTGGGCGATGATGAAGGTCGTTCTGTCCTTGCGAAGCGCATCGACAGCGTCCTTCACGCGCGCCTCGGTTTCGACATCGAGCGCACTGGTCGCTTCGTCGAGAACGAGGATCGGCGCGTTTTTCAACACAGCGCGCGCAATGGCGATGCGCTGGCGCTCGCCGCCGGAAAGACGGTTGCCGCGTTCGCCGACCTGCGTCATGTAGCCGGTGTTTCTGCTGTCGATAAAGTCGGTCGCAGCGGCTGCAGCTGCGGCCTGGACGATCTCGTCATCGGTGGCACTATCGCGACCAAGGCGGATGTTATCGCGGATCGACCGGTTGAGAAGGCCCGCATCCTGGAAAACCGTGGCAATGGAGTGCCGCAGCGACTGCCGCGTTACCGTCGAAATGTCGGTTCCGTCCACAAGGATCTGGCCACCATTGGGATCGTAGACCCGCTGCAACAGGTTGATGAGGGTCGTCTTGCCTGCACCGGTCGGTCCGACGATTGCAATGGTTTCTCCGGCGTTGGCGGTAAACGACACGTCGTGAACGCCCTGCTTGGTGTTGGCAAAACCGAAATTGACGTTACGGAATTCCACCTTGCCCGAGACTTGGCCGAGTTCGATGGCGCCGCTTGGCTCCTCACGCTCCTGCACGGAATCTTCGAGCTTGAAGAAGTCTACGAGCTTGGCCCGTGCCTCGAAAATCTGGGTCGCGAAAGCGCGCACTTGGTCCAGGCGCCCGATCAGCAGGTTTGCAAAGCCGATGAAGGCGATGATGTCACCAACCCGCAACTCGCCGTTCTTCACCAGGATGGCACCGACGACGAGAATGATCATCATCGAAACCGAAGAGGCGGTCCGGTTCAATGCACTTGCAAATGCCCACCAGTCCAGAACCGGATATTGCGCGCTGAGAAGTCGCTCCGTAAATGACTTAAGCGCTTTTGTTTCAGCTTCGATGCGGTTGTAGCTGTGCAATACAGAAACGTTACTGATCGAATCGCTGACGTGGGCGAAAACCGTGTGGTAATGCTCTTCTACGGATGCCTGACCTTCTTTGGTGCGCTCCATCACCCATTTGCCGATGAACCAATAGACGATACCCAGTCCCATCAAAACAAAGCTGAGGCGCAGGTCCATGGAGATGGCAGTCGGGATGAGAAGAATCAGCGCAACAAATGTCGCAAGATGGGTTCGCATGAATTCCAGCCACAGGCCGAACAGTGTTTCACTTGCGCGCAGAAGCGTATGCAGCGCGTTGGATGTACCGCGCTGGTGGTGCCATGAGAGCGGCATGGAGATGATTCGGCCGAAGGCTTCCGTGAGCAAGGACGCACGGCGCCCATGTGCCAACCGGTCCGCCTCACGCGCTACAGCAACATAGGCGACCGTATTGAACAGGGCAAAAGCTCCCCAAAGGATGAGGATGTTGACTGGGATAGTGCCAGATGAAAGTCCATCGATGATGCGGCCGAACAGCACCGGCTCGGCAATCGTGATTGCAGCCAGAATGACGTTCGCGACGACGACGACGGTGACACGCAACTTGTTGTCGGCGAGGTAGCGCAGAGCGCGAGTGTAAACCTGAAACAGTGTCAATTGCCAAATCCCGTATTCATGTCAGTCTAGTAGCGCGATTGTTACGCTTGGAGCGTGGCGAGCCGACGAAACGGCGGCTTATGCCAGTTGGTCAGTATGTTATCGCTTTTTCCACATGAATGGCCGCTTAACGGTCATCGCTTAAACCTTTGGGTGCTGAAAAAATTAGTAAGAATGATGCAAGAGGTCTGCTTTCGGCGTGTCTCACAACAAAGCATGTTGCAAAATTTCGCGGTATGGTTTTAATAATTTAATTACATTATATGGCACAACTTGCCATTGGTGATATCGGCTTTGATCGGTCCTCGATTCGAGCATCGCGCTTCCGAAACCATCGATATCGTCTCATTTCCTTCCAGGGTATTCGTTTCAATGCACAATGTTTTTCAGTTTTTGACTCAGTGCAACGAGGCAAAAACAGAAGAGCGTTTTCTGTCGGCTTTTCATGATCTGACGTGTCGGCTCGGATTCGATTTTTATCGCGTGATTCGCCGTGATGCGGAAGATTTGACGTTTACAGGGACTGTGCTGGCGGAGCATTTGCCCGACGGCTGGAAGGAAGTCTATCACGCCAAAAAATATGGAAACAGCGATCCGGTTAAGCGGACGCTTGGCCTTTTGCATCAACCATTCCGTTGTCGTGATGTAGTGGCGATGCTGCCTCAAGCCACGCAACGCAAACGCGCCGCCAAGTTGTTTCAGGATGCCGCGCGGTATGGTCTGCGCGAAGGTTATGCCTTTCCGATCCACGGGCGTAGCGGCTTGCTGGGCGGCGTTTACATCTTTGGTGACGGGCGGATGCTTTCAACATCCGATCTGTTCATCATAGATACGGCCATGCGTGTCGCGTTCTGGCGGCTGCTGGAATTTACCGGTCAATCTGAAGCCGTTTTGTCCATCCCCGATATGTCCTCCACGCAGTTTACAAAGCGAGAGCTGGATGTGCTGACACTGCTCGCTCAAGGCAAGACGTCGCCGGAAATAGGCAAGAGCCTTTCGATTTCCAGCCACACCGTTGACTGGTACATAAACGGCATCCAACGCAAGCTTGACGCGAGAAATCGCCAGCATGTGGTGGCGCTTGCCCTACGCCACGGAATTATCTGCTAAAACCTTCTGCTCATCCAGACAGTCATCGACAAAAACGCCCTTTCCAACTGCCGCATTTACTGCTTAATTTCGCGGTGCAGCAAATACATTTGCCTGCGAGGTTTTGGGAGGCCGTGTTGAAGATATCGAAAATTCTTGTCGCCAATCGTTCAGAGATTGCGATCCGTGTATTCCGTGCTGCCAACGAGCTTGGCATAAAAACGGTCGCGATCTGGGCGGAGGAGGACAAGCTTTCGCTGCATCGCTTCAAGGCGGACGAGAGTTATCAGGTCGGTCGTGGCCCGCATCTGGCCAAGGATATGGGGCCGATCGAGAGCTATCTGTCGATCGAGGAGGTGATCCGCGTTGCCAAGCTTTCAGGCGCAGACGCCATTCACCCCGGTTACGGCCTCCTGTCGGAAAGCCCTGAATTCGTGGAGGCCTGCAACGAGGCCGGGCTGATCTTCATCGGACCCACTGCCGATACCATGCGCCGGCTGGGCAACAAGGTTGCTGCGCGCAATCTCGCCATTTCCGTTGGTGTGCCGGTTGTTCCGGCAACCGAACCGCTGCCGGATGATATGGCCGAGGTAGAGCGCATGGCCGAGGAGATCGGTTACCCCGTGATGCTGAAGGCATCCTGGGGCGGCGGCGGTCGCGGCATGCGCGCCATCCGTAAAAAGGAAGATCTTGCCCGCGAGGTGACGGAAGCCAAGCGCGAGGCAAAGGCTGCTTTCGGCAAGGATGAGGTCTATCTGGAAAAACTTCTGGAGCGCGCCCGCCACGTCGAGAGCCAAATCCTTGGCGATACACACGGCAATGTCGTGCATCTGTTTGAGCGTGACTGCTCCATCCAGCGTCGCAATCAAAAGGTGGTCGAACGCGCACCAGCGCCGTATCTTTCCGACGAACGCCGTCAGGAACTGGCGAATTATTCGCTGAAGATCGCAGGCGCCACCAATTATGTCGGTGCTGGCACGGTCGAGTATCTGATGGATGCCGATAGCGGCAAATTCTACTTCATCGAGGTCAATCCGCGTATTCAGGTCGAGCACACGGTGACCGAAGTCGTCACCGGCATCGATATCGTAAAAGCGCAGATCCATATTCTTGAAGGCGAGACCATCGGTACGCCGGAATCAGGCGTGCCTGCGCAAAAAGACATTCGCCTCAACGGCCATGCGCTTCAGTGCCGCATCACCACTGAGGACCCAGAGCATAATTTCATTCCCGATTACGGCCGCATCACCGCTTACCGTTCGGCGTCGGGTTTCGGCATTCGTCTGGATGGCGGCACGTCCTATTCGGGCGCGATCATCACGCGCTATTACGATCCGCTGCTGGTGAAGGTCACGGCCTGGGCGCCACAGCCGGACGAAGCCATCGCCCGCATGCATCGTGCGCTGCGCGAATTCCGTATTCGCGGCGTGGCAACCAACCTCACCTTTCTGGAAGCCATCATCAGCCATCCGAGCTTTGTCGAAAACACCTACACGACGCGCTTCATCGATTCGACGCCTGAACTGTTCGAGCAGGTCAAACGGCAGGACCGTGCGACCAAGCTTTTGACCTATCTGGCCGATGTGACCGTCAACGGACATCCCGAAACGAAGGGCCGCGTTCAACCTGCCGCCAACGCGCCTGTGCCGGTTGTTCCCTATATCGACAAACCGACACCTGACGGTACCAAGCAGCTTCTCGACAAGTTGGGGCCAAAGGGCTTTGCCGAATGGATGCGCAACGAAAAGCGCGTGCTGGTGACAGATACGACCATGCGCGATGGCCACCAGTCGTTGCTGGCAACCCGTGTCCGCACCCATGATATCGCTCGCGTTTCAAGCGCTTATGCCAAGGCGTTGCCGCAGCTCCTATCGCTGGAATGCTGGGGCGGTGCGACCTTCGATGTGTCGATGCGCTTCCTCACCGAAGACCCGTGGGAGCGCCTTGGGCTCATCCGCGAGGGTGCGCCAAACCTGCTGCTGCAGATGCTTCTGCGCGGTGCAAATGGCGTTGGCTACAAGAACTACCCCGACAATGTCGTCAAATATTTCGTCCGCCAGGCCGCAAAGGGCGGCGTCGATCTGTTCCGTGTTTTCGATTGCCTCAACTGGGTCGATAATATGCGCGTATCGATGGATGCGATTGCGGAAGAGAACAAGCTGTGCGAAGCCACGATCTGCTATACGGGCGATCTTCTGAATTCCGCTCGTCCGAAATACGACCTCAAATATTACACCAACCTTGCTGCTGAACTCGAAAAGGCTGGCGCGCATATCATAGCCGTCAAGGACATGGCCGGGCTGTTGAAGCCCGCCGCCGCCCGGGTCCTGTTCAAGGCCTTGCGTGAAGCGACCAGCCTGCCAATCCATTTCCACACCCATGATACATCCGGGATCTCGGCTGCCACGGTGCTGGCGGCGGTGGAAGCGGGCGTGGATGCGGTGGATGCGGCCATGGATGCGCTTTCGGGCAACACATCGCAGCCGTGTCTCGGTTCCATTGTGGAGGCGCTGAAGGGCACAGACCGCGACACCGGGCTTGATCCCGAATGGATCCGCCGCATCTCGTTTTATTGGGAAGCGGTGCGTGGCCAATATGCCGCCTTTGAGAGCGATCTCAAGGGACCGGCATCGGAAGTCTATCTGCACGAAATGCCGGGTGGCCAGTTCACCAACCTCAAGGAACAGGCCCGTTCGCTGGGTCTTGAAAGCCGCTGGCACGAGGTGGCGCAGACCTATGCGGACGTCAACCAGATGTTCGGCGATATCGTCAAGGTGACACCGTCTTCCAAGGTCGTCGGCGATATGGCGCTGATGATGGTCTCTCAGGACCTCACGGTCGCCGATGTCGAAAACCCCGAAAAGGAAGTCTCCTTCCCTGATTCGGTCGTTTCCATGCTGAAGGGCGATCTCGGCCAGTCGCCGGGCGGTTGGCCGCAGGCGTTGCAGAAAAAAGCGCTGAAGGGTGATCAGCCCTACACGGCTCGTCCCGGTTCGCTTCTTGACGATGCCGATCTCGATGCCGAGCGGAAAGAGATCGAAACCAAGCTGGAGCGTTCGGTCGATGACTTCGAGTTTGCCTCCTACCTGATGTATCCGAAGGTCTTTACCGACTTCGCCTTGGCATCGGAAACCTATGGTCCGGTTTCGGTTCTGCCGACACACGCCTATTTCTACGGCATGGAAGATGGCGAAGAATTGTTTGCGGATATCGAGCGTGGCAAGACGCTTGTGATCGTCAATCAGGCCTCATCCGGCATTGATGACAAGGGCATGGTGACGGTGTTCTTCGAGATCAACGGCCAACCGCGTCGCATCAAGGTGCCTGACCGTGCGCACGGCGCATCCGGTTCTGCCGTGCGCCGCAAGTCGGAACCCGGCAACGCTGCCCATGTCGGCGCACCGATGCCGGGCGTCATCTCGCGCGTCTTCATCAATCAGGGACAGGATGTGAAGGCTGGCGACGTGCTCGTGTCAATCGAAGCGATGAAGATGGAAACCGCTCTTCATGCGGAGCGTGATGGCAAGATGGCCGAAGTGCTCGTCAAACCCGGTGACCAGATCGATGCCAAGGATCTACTGATCGCTTACGGCGAGTGATGTGGAAAGCAGAGAAACGAAAAGCCCACCGAAAGGTGGGCTTTTTTATGCGGGGTGTTTTGATGCTCGTCTGTGCTTTCAGATCATCCGTTCTGCGTGAGCGGTGAAATCAGCACTTCGACGCGGCGGTTCTGAGCGCGGCCATCGGCTGTCGCGTTGGATGCAATCGGCTGGGATGGACCGAAGCCCATGGTGGAGATACGGCGCTGGTCGACACCGCCACGCTCACCGAGGTAGTTCGCGACCGATGCGGCGCGACGCTCCGAAAGGCCCTGGTTGTGGGCAAGGCTGCCGGTGGAATCGGTATGGCCGTTGATGTCGATATAGGTCTTGTTGAACTTGTTGAGAACGATCGCGACCGAATTCAGCGTCGGATAGAATGGCGGAATGACCTGATCCTGATCCGTCGCGAAGGTGACGTTGGATGGCATGTTGAGCACGATGCTGTCGCCACGACGGGTCACCGAGACGCCGGTACCCTGAAGCTGCTGGCGAAGCTCGGATTCCTGATTGTCCATGTAACCGCCGATGGCACCGCCAGCCAAAGCGCCGATACCGGCGCCGATCAAGGCATTGCGACCCTTGTTGCCGCCACCGATGGCCAGACCCCCGACAGCGCCTGCAAGAGCGCCGATGCCCGCGCCGCCCGCCATGTTTGAAACCTTCTGCTCACCTGTGTAGGGATCGGTGGTGGTGCAGGCGGAAAGGTAGGTTGCGGCAAGCGCAAGAACGACAAACTTCTTGATCATGAATTCCAGTGCTCCGTGAGTTCACGTGAGGTAAGACAGATGAATTTTGGCATTTTCACGGTCGAAACTTACTCCGCCGCGTCCTTTCGACCGAAACGTTTCTCGATGTAGTCAATGACCAATCCCTCGAAATCCCTGGCGATGTCAGGCCCGCGCAGGGTCAGCGCTTTTTCGCCGTCTATGAAGACGGGCGCGGCCGGATTTTCGCCGGTGCCGGGTAGAGAGATACCGATATCGGCATGCTTGCTTTCACCAGGGCCGTTGACGATGCAGCCCATGACGGCGACGTTCAGCGCTTCTACGCCTGGATATTTTTCGCGCCAGACCGGCATGTTCTTGCGAAGATCGTTCTGAATGTTCTGGGCCAGTTCCTGAAACACTGTTGACGTGGTGCGCCCGCAGCCGGGACAGGCCGCGACCACGGGAACGAACTGGCGGAAACCCATGACCTGCAGGATTTCCTGCGCGACCTGCACTTCACGGGTGCGGTCACCGTTCGGCTCCGGCGTCAGCGACACACGGATCGTATCGCCAATGCCGTGTTGCAGGACGTAACCCATGGCGGCAGAGGATGCGACGATGCCCTTCGAGCCCATGCCCGCTTCGGTGAGGCCAAGATGCAGCACATGGTCGGACCGTTCCGACAGCATGGAATAGACGGCGATCAGATCCTGCACCTGGCTGACTTTTGCCGACAGGATGATGCGGTTGCGTGGCAGGCCGATTTCTTCGGCAAGCTCAGCGGAAATCAAGGCGGACTGGACGATGGCTTCGCGCGTGACCTGACGGGCAGACAGCGGGAAGCCCTGATCCTTGTTCTTGTCCATCAAGGTGGTCAGCAATTCCTGATCCAGCGAGCCCCAGTTGACGCCAATGCGCACGGGCTTGTCATAGCGGATCGCCATTTCGACGATGTCGCCGAACTGCTTGTCTTTCTTGTCCTTGAAGCCGACATTGCCTGGATTGATTCGATATTTCGCCAGCGCTTCGGCGCAGGCAGGGTGATCTGCCAGCAACTTGTGGCCGATATAGTGGAAATCCCCCACCAGCGGTACATCAAGGCCAAGCCGCATCAGCCGGTCACGGATTTTCGGAACGGCGGCGGCGCTTTCATCGCGATCGACGGTGATGCGCACGATTTCAGAGCCAGCGCGAAAAAGGGCTGCGACCTGCTGCACGGTGGCGTCGATATCGGCGGTATCCGTGTTGGTCATGGATTGAACCACGACCGGCGCCCCGCCACCGACGATAACGCCACCGACATCGACAGCGACCGAGGACCGGCGCGGCTTGGGATCAAAATCGGCGTGTGACGTCATGGTGTTCTCGAACAATTGCGGTAAATCTGATCATTCAGGTGGAACAAGGCGCGGGCCTTGTCAACATCGAAGCGATCAACTCCTATTTTACTGCAATCATGGCGAAATTCGAGACTTGGCCGTTGAGGGGCTATCATCTTTGCGAAATTGAGCAGTCAGTGTCCACTTGCGCCATCGGCGTGGCGTGCAAGCTTGGACAGCATGAGAACGACCACGTGCAGAAGCGGCAGGCCGATGAACACGGCGGCAAGCCCGGTATGTTCGGCGATGAAGCCGATGGCCGACGGTGCGACCAGAATGCCGGAGTAGCCCATGGTGGTGACCACTGACAAAGCGATGCCCGGTGCCATTCCCGGCATATTGCCGGCCGCCGAAAAGGCAATCGGCACCATATTGGAAATGCCGATGCCGGCAATGGCAAAGCCTGCAATGGCAACAAAGGCATTCGGCGCGAAACCCGCAATCAGCAGGCCGACAATCGATATGGCCGAACAAAATTGCAGCGTGCGGACGGCCCCGAACCGATCACGTACCAGATCACCGGCAAAGCGCATAATGGCCATGGTCAGCGAGAAGGCTGCAAATCCGAATCCGGACAGCGTCACGGATGCGCTGAGTTCATTGCGCAAATAGAGCGCGCCCCAATCGAGAATGGCACCTTCCGGGATCATCGAAAACAGTGCCATGATGCCGATGATCCATGGCAGCGGCGTCATGGGTAGGCCACCCTTTGGGCGCTCTTCTTCCGGGTGAGGACGATCAACCTGCACCCGCGGCCAAGCCACAGCAAGCAGGGCAGCTGCGATGATCGTCAGCGCGATGGCATGTCCGTAGATGCCGATTTTGGTGATCAGCAAACCACCCAGGCCAGCACCGATAAGTCCGCCCAGGCTCCAGAATGCGTGGCACGACGACATGATGGCCCGGCGCATACTGCGTTCCACGACCACGGCATTGGCATTCATGGCAACATCCATGGCTCCCGTCAGTCCGCCGAACAGAAAGACGGCGATGACAGCAGCCCACAATGCATTCGCCATGGTGATCAGCAGCAGCGTCGGCACCATGATCAGAGCGACCGCCAAGGTTACGGTTCGCGAACCGAGACGGCCGATTTGTGAGCCTGCAATAGGCATGAAGGACAGTGACCCTAGACCGTATACAAGGATGACGAGGCCCAGTGCGCTTTCGCTGAGAGAAAAGCGTTTGGCGAATTCCGGTATCATCGGAGCCCACGAGCCCATCATGAATCCGTTCATCAGAAACAGCAACGAAACGCCGAGCCGTGTTCTCGTCATATAGGGAAGGCGCGCGGTTGTAGGTGCTTGCGTGGCGGTGCCGGTCATAGGGACTGGTCCTTCGATACTTGCATGTGAGATGAGATGCCGGACAACGATACAGCCTGATGAATAGTGGCGCCGGTGTCCGCCAGAGTGCCGATCATATCGCGGTCGGCATCCTCTTCCAGAACGAGGGTGAGCGTGGAGGAAAGCGATGCGACCTGAAAAGCGGCAGCGGCACCCAGCTTTTCGGAGGTAACGGCGGCGAGCGTTTTTGCGCTGGTCTCGCAGGCCAACCGTTTGAACACGGCATCCTCATAGATATCGGCGCACAGACCCCGATCCAACGTCAGGCCGCAGACGCCGACAATGCAGAGATCGGGCCGGATTAGCTCCAGCTGACGAATCGCGGTCGTATCGATGGCCGCACCCACCGCCGGATCGACCCTGCCACCAATCAGAATGAGTTCGATGTCGGCGTTACCGGCGAGTTCTGCGGCAATCGCTGGCGTGTTTGTGACGATGGTGAGTTTCAGGCCAACAGCCAGATTTTTTGCGATGGCCAGATTGGTGGAACCGGCATCGAGAAAAACGATCATGCCGTCCTGCACGAACGACGTTGCGGCTTGTCCGAGTGTCGCCTTGCGATCCGGCATTTCGCCCATGCGGGTTTTAAGGGGAACGGTGGTGCCGGATGCCAGCAACGCGCCGCCATAGACCCGTTCGCATTCGCCACGTGCGGCCATCTCCCGCAGATCGCGGCGTACCGTGTCTTCCGATACGTCGAACGTCTGCGCAAGCTCCTGCGCCAGCACACGGCCATGCCGGAGCAGTTGCGCGTAAATCAGAGCCCGTCGCTCGCTGACGAAGTGATCGGTTTTTGACATCATGAATCAATCGGAGGAATCGTGCATAAACATGCATAACCCGGCGCGATTGTTTTCTCAAGCGGAAACCGTAGAATTCAGCAGGCAGTTGCGCTTGATGATTGACGCAGGTTTTAGTTCTTCCGTTCTGCGACGAACTTTGCTGTCTCGATCAGAATATCCGCACGGTCACCATAGAGTGCCAGCAAATCCGTAGCTTCTTTCACCAGTTCACGCAGGCGGGCGGTTGCCCATTCCGCGCCGCGCAGAGCAACCAGCGTGCCTTTGCTGCGTCCCGCATCCTTGCCGGTTGCCTTGCCCATTGTGGCGGCGTCGGAGGTGAGGTCGAGAAGATCGTCGGCCAGTTGGAAAGCGAGGCCGATCTTTTCGCCGAAGTTGCGCAGGCGATGCCGCTCCACATCGTCGCTTCCGGCAATGATTGCGCCGGCTTCGCAGGCAAAACGGATCAGCGCGCCGGTTTTCATAGCTTGCAAGGTGATGATGCCTGCTTCATCGGGCGCAGTTTTTTCGGCGGCCAGATCAAGCGCCTGACCACCGGCCATGCCGCCGATGCCTGCGGCCCGTGCCAAGGCCAGAACGAGCGCTGCCTTGCGGTCATCGGGCAAGTGCGTTTCCGGGGCGGCAATAATATCGAAGGCGAGCGTCAGCAGACTGTCGCCCGCCAGAATGGCTGTGGCTTCATCGAATTTCCTGTGAACGGTCGGCTGACCACGACGCAGATCGTCATTGTCCATGGCGGGCAGGTCGTCGTGGACCAGGGAGTAACAATGCAGGCATTCGAGGGCCGCGCCGACGCGAAGGGCTACCTCGGCATCGCCGTTCAGAAGGGATGCAGTTTCGATGACCAGAAAAGGACGCAGACGTTTTCCACCATTCAAGACGCCATGGCGCATGGCCTCTGCCAGATTTTCAGGTCGGGTGATCTCGTCTGCGCGCGTTTCGCTGGACAGAAGCTTGGTCAGCAAGGCTTCCGTCCGTGCGGCGTTGCCACGGAACTGCGTTTCGAATGTCATAGGGCCCGTTCCTTATAATGAGCGCTGTTTCGCATGGGGAAAATGGGCTTGCAATGGTTTTTGTGAGGCTGTTGGGGAACTTCGGTATCGAGACTCGCCTTGATGCCTCGGGCGGAATATGAAAGGCTCCGATCTGGAGCCAGTGGGGACAGGACTTGAGCAGCACGCCGGACAGCGAGACTGACTATGAAACGCTTGCCGAGAGCGAGGGCAAACCGAAATTGGATGTTCGAAGCCTCGTGAGACGTGTCCTCCTGATCATTCTGGCTCTGCTGGTTTTACCTTATCTGTTGATCCCCATCTATGCGCTTCCCTTCATGCGTCCGGTCTCGACGCTGATGCTGGCCGAACTGGTGACGTTTCAGGGCTATGATCGCCGCTGGGTGCCGCTGGAAAACATTTCGCCGCGTCTCATTCAATCGGTAATGATGTCGGAGGATGGTCAATTCTGTTCCCATGGCGGCGTGGACTGGAACCAGATGCAGACGGTGGTCAGCAGTGCGTTGGAGGGGGAATCCACCCGTGGTGCAAGCACCATTCCGATGCAGACGGCCAAAAACCTGTTTTTATGGAACGGACGGTCTTTCATACGCAAGGGTCTGGAGTTGCCGCTGGCCGTCGTCTCCGACTTCATCTGGTCGAAGAAGCGGATGATGGAGATTTACCTCAACGTCGCCGAATGGGGCCCCGGCATCTATGGCATCGAAGCGGCTTCGCAATATCATTTCAAGGTATCGGCCTCGAAACTGAGTTCCCGACAGGCGGCGCTTTTGGCGGTTGCCTTGCCCAACCCGATCGACCGCGTTGCCGGCAAGCCCGGCCGTGGCATGCAGCGTCTGGCCGGGCTCATCGAAAGACGAGCCCGGGGTTCAGGCGCTTACGTCGGTTGCGTGCTTGACTAAAGCTCCTGACTGCTAGCCAGTTGTGGTCATATCGGAAAGACTTCGGCGGTGGGATCAACTCGGAGTTCAGCATTGCACTCGTGACACAAATCTTCCAATTCCTGTTTCAAAAGTGGCCAAAGTGATCGCGCCCAATCCGGTCCGCGCCGCACCCATTCTTCTTCGGTGGGAAGGTAGACGGATAGTACGCCTATTGGCATTTCGAGGACGAAACAACCGCCGCTCCCTGAAACCGTCAACTCTTCTTTCCAGCGCGACTTAAAATGAAACAGCTTGTCTGACACGGCTATCGGCCTGCAGAATTTCTATTACGATTCTGTCGTGAAGATATAGTCGGTTTCCTGACGCAGGGTCTCGCCGGGGCGCAGAATGGCGTCGGGGAAGCCTTCGTGATTGATCGCATCCGGCCATATCTGGGTTTCGAGGCAAAAGCCTGCAAACGGTCCATAGGTTCGTCCGTCGAGACCCGGTGCGCCCGTGTTCAATTTGAAGGCGGAGTAGAACTGCACGCCGGGCTCGGTGGTGTGGACTTCAAGCGC
This sequence comes from Agrobacterium bohemicum, assembly GCF_001562555.1. Lineage (NCBI taxonomy): Bacteria > Pseudomonadati > Pseudomonadota > Alphaproteobacteria > Hyphomicrobiales > Rhizobiaceae > Agrobacterium > Agrobacterium bohemicum. Next base: position 192,551 of record NZ_KQ961025.1, on the reverse strand, counting down.
GATGTCCGAGGCCGGGGCGTAGACGCGGGCGACCTTTCGTTTTGCCACGCGCTGCGGCGAGAGGCAGAAATTATGATCGAAAGTCACCTGCTGGCCGTTTTCTTCGCGCCGCATCGGGATGGAGGTGCGAAGGTCGAATACTGTGCCGTCCACAGGGCGGATTTCTCCGGTCGGAATTTGTCGCTCGGTTGTCGGCAAATAATGGTCGGCCGCGATTTCGATCTCGTGACCGAGTGCCGTTTCCGCGCCATCCAGATTGAAATAGGAATGCTGGCAGATATTGGCGATCGTCGGCTGGTCGGTGGTGGTTTCGTAAACCACCGACAGGACGCCGCCTTCGCGGATCGTATAAGTCGCCCGCACTGTGCAATTGCCGGGATAACCGGCACGACCATCGGGATCGACGATCTGCAACACCACATGGCTTGGGCCATGTTCCATGATCATCCAGTTGCGTTTGCCGATGTTGTCGCTGCCGCCGTGGAGATGGGTGACGCCCTTCTCGTTCAGTTCGAGCTGGTAGTCTTTGCCATCGATGGCGAACTTGCCGTCGCCGATGCGGTTGGCATTGCGCCCGGGTGTCGCGCCAAAGTAGGATGAATATTTCGGATAATCATCGAACTTGTCGAAACCGAGGACCAGCGGCGGCTGGTGGCCTTCGAGGCGCAGGTCCTGAATGACCGCGCCCCAGGTCATGACATGTGCCGTCAAACCACCGGCTGAAATCGTGACGCGCTCGACTTTCTCACCCGTCGACGTCAGACCAAAATTTTCCCGTGCGCCGCTTTCGTTCATCTTGTCAGTCTCCCAATCAATGCAATCGGGCCGGACGTTGCTTCATTTTTCAGCGCCGTGCAATGTTTGAATTACGTAGCCTGCTTGCCGATGGCGTCCAGCTCGTATGGCGTCGTCTGGTAGATTTCGTTGATCCAGTTGCCGAAAAACAGATGCGCGTGGCTGCGCCAACGGTTGAGTGGCGTTAGTGATGGGTCGTTGTGCGGAAAATAATCATGTGGCAGCTTGATCGGCACACCGGCATTTGCATCGCGGAAATATTCTTCTGACAATGAGGTGGAGTCATATTCCACATGGTTGAACATATAGAGCCGCTTTCCGCGCTTCTCCTGCACCAAACACACGCCCATTTCTTCTGACTCCATCAGGATTTCCAGATCGGGATGCTTTTCGATGTCGGCGCGTCGCACCTCCGTCCAGCGCGAGACAGGCACCTGAAAGTCATCCGAGAAACCATTGAGATAGATGGAAGCGGGGCTAAGATTGCGGTGGCGGTAGACGCCAAAAGCCTTTTCCTTTAGCTCATGCTTGGGAACATCATGAAAATGGTAGATAGCGGCCATTGCGCCCCAGCAGACATTCAATGTGGAATGGACATTCGTTTCCGTCCATTCGAAAATCTTCTGCATCTCATCCCAATAGGTCACGTCCTCATAGGTGAGCTTTTCGACAGGCGCGCCGGTGATGATGAAGCCATCGAACTTGCGATGGCGGACCTCTTCCCATGTCTCGTAGAAGGACAGCAGATGTTCTTCCGGCGTGTTCTTGGCGCGATGACCGCCAATGCGAACCAGCGATAGCTCGACCTGTAGCGGAGATGCGCCGACGAGCCGCGCCATCTGTACCTCGGTCTTGATCTTGTTCGGCATAAGATTGAGAAGCCCGATCTGAAGCGGGCGAATATCCTGCCGGATGGCCGCCGTCTCTGTCAGTACCCGCACGCCCTCATGGATGAGGGTTTCGAAGGCAGGCAGCGTATCGGGAATTTTAATCGGCATGTCGAACTCACTTCCGTGGTGGCGAGGGCCATAAACACAAAAAAAACCGGCAACGAAATCGCAGCCGGTCCTCGGAAATGACGTGTTTCCTCGACCATTTAGCGACTTCTTTAAAGTGGCTGCAAGCCGGTCGGCAAATCACCACTGGCAGGTGTCATAATCCTCTTGATTCGGAAAATCAATATCGGAGCGCATGCGGCGTTTCGGCCTTTCCATCAGCTACCGTTCCGGGCTATGGCAGGGCATGACGACCAGCCACTTCACCATTCTCCTCGGCGGAAACATTACCGTGACAGATCGCCTGCAAAAGGCGGTGGCGGAGACGCGTGTGATTGCGGCAGATAGCGGCATGCGCCATGCGCAGCCGCTTGGCCTTGCGCCGGAACTGTGGGTGGGTGATTTCGACTCCTCCGACACAGCCCTGAGAGAGCGCTGGCCGGATGTCGAGCAGCAACCGTTCCCGGCTGCCAAAGGTGTGACGGATGGTGAGATTGCCGTATCGGAAGCGTTGTCACGCGGCGCAACGCGGCTGACACTGGTGGGCGCGCTGGCGGGCGAGCGTTCGGATCATGCGCTGTTTCATCTGCTCTACGCGGTGTCACTGGCCGAGCGCGGTTTCGAGGTGGTGCTGACATCGGGTGATGAGGAGGCCTATCCGCTGATGGAAGGCACATCCGAACTCGATCTTCCCTCGGGATCACTGTTCTCAGTTGCCGGTTTTACGGCGCTGGAAGGGCTCGATATCGACAATGCCCGCTATCCGCTCGCCAATTTCGCGCTTGCTTTCGGCTCGTCGCGCACTATTTCCAACGTGGCGGAAGGGCCGTTGCGCCTTCGCCTTCAAAGCGGCAAAGCCATAGTGCTTGCCCGTCCTTATGATTTGACCGGAGCCTGAACCCTTGGCACCCCCTATTCTAAAACTCGACGACATCATGCTGACCTTCGGCGTTACACCGCTGCTCAATGGTGCAAACCTGCAAGTGGAGCCGGGGGATCGCATCTGCCTTGTCGGCCGCAACGGCTCCGGTAAATCGACGCTGATGAAGATCGCCGCCGGTCTGGTCGAGGCGCAATCGGGGGAGATTTTTCGGCATCCTTCGGCCACCATTCGGTATCTTGATCAGGCACCGGATTTTGCAGGTTACGAGACGGTTCAGGCCTATGCCGAAGCGGGTCTGGGACCGGGAGATGACGCTTACCGCGTAACCTATCTGCTTGAACATCTGGGGCTGACTGGGCAGGAGCATCCGTCGAGCCTTTCGGGCGGTGAGGCACGTCGCGCCGCACTCGTTCGCGTGATGGCACCGGAACCCGATATTCTGATGCTGGACGAGCCGACCAACCATCTCGACCTGCCGACAATCGAATGGCTGGAAGGTGAATTGCAGCAGACGCGCAGCGCGCTCGTCTTGATTTCGCATGACCGTCGCTTTCTGGAGAAAGTGTCCAATTCCACCGTCTGGCTGGATCGCGGCCAGGCGCGCCGCCTCAGTCGTGGTTTTGGCCATTTCGAAGAGTGGCGCGATAAGGTTCTGGAAGAGGAAGAGCTGGAACAGCACAAACTCGGCAAGGCCATCGAGCGTGAAGAGCACTGGATGCGCTATGGCGTGACCGCGCGCCGCAAGCGCAACATGCGCCGCGTGGGCGAACTTCAGGCGATGCGCGCCGACTACCGCGGCCATAAGGGGCCGACGGGTTCCGTGCAGGCGACGGCGGCTGAGGGCCGTGAGTCCGGCAAACTCGTCATCGAAGCGGATCAGATTACCAAGGCTTATGGGGAGCGTACCATCGTTGCACCGTTTTCGCTGCGTGTTCATCGCGGCGATTGCATCGGCTTCGTTGGGCCGAACGGTGCCGGCAAGACGACGCTTTTGAAGATGCTGACCGGGCAGCTCGAGCCTGACACGGGGAAGGTCAAGCTCGGTACCAATCTGGAAGTTGCGACGCTGGACCAGAAGCGTGAGGATTTGAACCCGAACGATACGCTGGCGCATTACCTGACCGACGGGCGCGGTGAAAACCTTCTGGTCAATGGCGAGTTGAAACACGTAACCGGATACATGAAGGACTTTCTGTTCCAGCCGGAGCAGGCCCGCACACCGATCCGCAATCTGTCCGGTGGGGAGCGCGCGCGCCTGATGCTGGCGCGCATTCTGGCCCGCCCGACGAACCTTCTGATCCTCGATGAGCCGACCAATGATCTCGATATTGAAACGCTCGATCTGTTGCAGGAGATCGTCTCCGGCTTTTCCGGCACTGTCATTCTCGTCAGCCATGACCGTGACTTTCTGGACCGGACCGTCACCTCCACCATTGCACCCGTAAACCCGGATGCACCGGATGGCCGATGGATCGAATATGCTGGTGGTTATTCGGATATGATGGCGCAGCGCAAAGGTGCCTCGGACGAAAAGAAAAGAGCTGAAAAGCAGGAAAAGGCAAAATCTGTTTCGAATGCAGGCGCCGAACCCGCTAAAGCCAAAGGCAAGATGTCCTTCAAGCAGAAATTCGCGCTCGAAAATCTGCCCAGGGAGATGGAAAAGACCCAGTTGGAGATCGCCCAGCGAGAAGAGCGCATGGCTGATCCCAATTTGTTTGCCAAGAACCCGACCGTTTTCAATACGCTGGCAAATGAGATGTCGAAGCTGCGCGAAAAGCTTGAGACCATGGAAGAAGAGTGGCTGGAGCTGGAAATGTTGCGGGAGCAACTGGAAAACTAAAGGCCGGTGGTGTCAACGCCATCTTGCCAATTCACTGATCACCGATTACACATTTGCCTAGATCTAACGGGGTGCTTTGTCCTATCCGGGACAAGGCTGAGAGGTTTGGCCAACCCGAAGAACCTGATCCGGTTAACACCGGCGGAGGGATTAGACGGCTTCCATTCAGACGCCTGTTCCCCGTTGCCCATTTCGAGGAGGTGCTCTTGATGTATCGTCGTTTTTTCCTGCATTCGCTTGTCGCTGCGTCCGTTTTGCTGCCCGCTATTGCCGTGGCGCAAGATAAAAAGACGCTGACGGTCTATACCTACGAAAGCTTCGTTTCCGAATGGGGTCCAGGTCCCAAGGTGAAGGCTGCTTTTGAAGAAACGTGCAACTGCACCGTCAATTTCGTGGGCGTTGCCGATGGTGTTGCGCTGTTGAACCGGCTGAAACTGGAAGGCCCCGGCTCCAAGGCGGATGTCGTCGTCGGCCTTGATACCAATCTCATCGCGGAAGCCAAGCAGACCGGTATTTTCGAGGTATCTGGTGTCGATCCGTCCGCAGCCAAGGTGCCGGGTGACTTCAAGGATGACGTCTTCGTGCCCTATGATTATGGCCACTTCGCCGTCGTCTACGACACGCAGACGCTGAAAAATCCACCGAAAAGCCTCAAGGAACTGGTCGAGGGCGATCCATCGCAGAAAATTGCGATCCAGGACCCGCGCACATCGACGCCGGGCCTCGGACTGTTGCTGTGGGTGAAATCCGTCTATGGCGACACGGCACCGGAAGCCTGGGCTAAACTCAAGAACCGCGTGCCGACCGTCACTCCCGGCTGGTCGGAATCCTACGGCCTGTTCACCAAGGGCGAAGTGCCGATGGTGCTATCCTACACCACGTCGCCTGCCTATCATATGGTTGCGGAAAAGACGGATCGCTATCAGGCGGCCAGTTTCGAGGAGGGTCATTATATCCAGATCGAAGTGGCCGGTATCTTGAAGAATGCGCCTGAAAAGGAACTGGCAAAGCAGTTTCTCGCTTTCATGCTGACCACAGGTTTTCAGGATGCCATTCCGGAAAACAACTGGATGATGCCGGTAGCCGCAACCTCTGCGCCGCTGCCGGACGCTTTCTCCAAGCTGGTCCAGCCTACGAAGACATTCCTGATGGACCCGGAAGTGGTGGCGAAAAACCGCAAGGCATGGATCGACGAATGGCTTACGGCCATGAGCGTGAAGTAATCATCCGCCATGATACAGCGTCGCGACAGTCGCAGGTTCATCTATAGCGGAGCGGTGGCATTTGCTGCGGTTCTGCTGTTCATGGGCCTTGCTGTTGCGGCCTTGCTGTCTTTCGATGCCGGGGCGTCATCGGCCGCATTGTTCGATACCTACACGTTGCGCATTCTAAGGTTTACGCTCTGGCAAGCATCCCTATCCACGATGATTTCCCTCGTTCTCGGGCTGCCGGTGGCGCTAGCTCTCGCCCGCCAGCGGGATTTTCCCGGCCGTATCTGGATCGTCAGGCTGATGGCGGTGCCGATGGGTCTGCCCGTTATCGTAGGCGCGCTCGGTATCATCGCAATATGGGGCAGGCAGGGCGTTCTCAACACTGCCCTGTTGACTTTGGGGGCAGACCAGCCCTTCAGCATCTATGGTCTTTCTGGCATCCTCATTGCCCATGTCTTTTTCAATCTTCCATTGGCCGTGCGCTTTTTTCTAGCGGGCCTCGAACGCGTGCCGGATGAATATTGGCGCATGAGTGCAAGCCTTGGTCTTGGACCCGTCTCAACTTTTCGCTTCATCGAATGGCCAGCAATTGCGAAACTCGTTCCGGGTATGGCGGGGCTTATCTTCATGCTGTGCGCGACGAGTTTTACCCTCGTTCTGCTGCTGGGCGGCGGACCGTCCGCAACGACAATCGAAGTGGCGATTTATCAGGCCCTGCGTTTCGATTTTGACCCGCCCCGCGCCATTGCGCTGTCGTTGATGCAGATCGGTATAACGGGCGTTCTGCTGGCTTTATTGGCACTTTTGCCCTCTGCTGATGCGGAGGTTCAGACGCATGGTCGCGCGGTGCGCCGGTTCGATGGAATGAATGTTTCAGCTCGGATATGGGATGGGACTATTATTCTCTTGGCGCTTCTGCTGGTCGGATTGCCTCTGGTTGCGATGGCATCATCCGGCCTTTCCGCGGATATAGTCCGGCTTTTAAGCGAGCGCTCGTTCTGGAAGGCGTTTGGAACGAGCATGACGGTAGCCGTCTTTTCGGCGTCGCTGGCGATTGTCGTATCCGTCGCCATTATCCGCGCGCGCCAGGCCATTGCAGTCCGCAGGGATGTGAGCTTTCCGTTGGCGGTTTTTTCAACGGTGTTGGGTTCCGGTTCATCTCTGGTGCTGCTGGTGCCGCCGGTGGTGCTGGGCAGTGGCTGGTTTTTGCTGCTGCGATCTTTTGGCGATGTTTCTTTATCTGCCCCGGTGCTGGTCGCTGTTATCAATATGCTGATGGCGCTGCCTTTCGTCATGCGCGTTCTGGAACCGGCATTCCTGACCCATCAGGCCCGAACCGGACGTCTTGCCGCAAGTCTCGGCATCTCCGGCTTCTCACGGTTTCGCCTTGTCGATTGGCCGGTTCTATGGGCGCCAATCGCGATGGCATTTTCCTTCGCCATGGCGCTTTCGCTTGGCGATCTCGGTGCAGTTGCGCTGTTCGGATCTGAAAATTTCGTCACATTGCCATGGCTGGTCTACAGCAATATGGGCAGCTACAGGACCAATGACGCGGCTGGTTATGCCTTCATTCTGGGTGTGATCTGCCTTGTTCTGGCGGCGGGCGGTGCATTGAAACCAACCACGGCAGTGAAGGCGGTCGCATGAGTGTTCCCGATTGCGGCGTCAGCTTCGATAACGTCTCGCTGAAACTTGGTCAGCAAAATTTTGCGTTGAAATGCGGGTTCGAGAGCGGCAAAATCACGGCTGTCGTTGGACCTTCCGGCTCTGGAAAATCAACGCTTCTCAACCTCGTTGCCGGTTTTGAGATGCCGGATGCCGGGAGGGTGCTGATCGGTAGGTGCGATATGGCGGGTCTCGATCCCTCCGAGAGGCCGGTATCGCTTATTTTTCAGGACAATAATCTTTTTTCGTATCTCGATATTTTCACCAATGTCGGGCTGGGTGTCAGCCCTTCGCTCAGACTTTCCGCTGATGACAAGATGGCAATCGGTGATGCGCTGGCGCGGGTCGGTCTTGGCGGTTTCGAAAGGCGTCTGCCTTCCACCCTGTCTGGCGGGGAGCGTCAAAGGGCGGCGCTTGCCAGAGCGCTGGTTCGCCAGCGGTCGGTCATGTTGTTGGACGAGCCTTTTGCAGCGCTTGATCCCGGCCTTCGTTCCGGCATGGCTACTCTGTTGAAAGAGTTGCATGATGAACTGAAAAATACGGTTCTTCTTGTGACGCATCACCCTGATGACATTCGCCGTCTCGCGCATAAAGTCGTATTCCTATCAAACGGTCACGTCGTTTATGAGGGTGAAGTCGAAGACTTCTTTGCGGCAACGCGTGTCGAAGAGATCAGAACCTTTCTTGCACTGTGAGACAGGTCGGGATGCCGGGTTGGGAAGGTCGCGTCACAATTTGGACGCGGTGGACTGTCAAGTCCTAGCGAAATCACACAGGCGATGCGCCATTTTTGCACTTGCGGATTTATAACAACTGCTTGAAAACTATAAGAACAATCCTCCAGCTGAAATATTGCTGCATGACGGATCGTTTTCGGTGTTCGCGCATTCACATGCCCCTAGGGGTGATAGGGTATTCTGGTCTGCAATTGACGGATGATCAGGAACGTTTGGAGCAGACAAGCAGAATGATGACGTGTGTGAAGGCTCCGCAGAGCCACACCTCCGGTCAGAACGTATGGCAGAGGGGCAAATCGGTGAAGCGTGTTCTGGCGCTGGTCACCGCTGGCCTTGTTTTGTCGTCGTGCCAGTCGCTGTTCAGCCCATCCTACCAATCAAGCCTGAAGCCCTCGGACAATCCACAAACCGTCGAGGAAGTCCAGAAGAACGACCCGCGCGCGCAGATGGGCGCCCGCGAGCATCCCCGCATCGTCGCTAGCTACGGCGGCGAATATCATGATGACAAGACCGAGCGTCTGGTGGCGCGGATCGCGGGGGCGTTGACGGCGGTTTCTGAAAATCCGCAGCAGTCCTATCGCATCACAATCCTCAATTCACCCGCCATCAATGCTTTTGCCTTGCCGGGCGGTTATCTCTATGTGACCCGTGGTCTGCTGGCGTTGGCCAATGACGCTTCTGAAGTGGCGGCGGTTCTGTCGCATGAAATGGGTCACGTCACCGCCAATCACGGTATCGAGCGGCAGCGGCGTGAAGAGGCAGAAGTCATTGCCAGCCGTGTCGTTGCAGAAGTGCTATCAAGCGATCTGGCTGGAAAACAGGCTTTGGCGCGCGGCAAACTGCGCCTGGCTGCGTTTTCTCGTCAACAGGAATTGCAGGCCGATGTCATCGGTGTGCGCATGCTTGGCGAAGCGGGATATGACCCTTATGCATCGCCGCGCTTTCTCGATTCCATGGCGGCCTATGCGCGATTCACATCTGCCGATCCTGACAGCGACCAGAGCCTCGACTTCCTGTCCAGCCACCCTAATACGCCGCAGCGCATCGAACTTGCCAAGCGTCATGCTCGTGCCTTCGGTCAGGAAGGGCAGGTAGGAGACAAGGGGCGCGACTGGTTCCTCAATGGTATTGATGGCCTGCTTTACGGTGACAGCCCGCAGGAAGGCTATGTGAGAGGCAATACGTTTCTGCACGGCACTCTGGGCATTCGTTTCGACGTACCTGAGGGTTTCCAGATCGACAATAAGGTGGAAGCTGTTCTGGCGACCGGTCCTGGCGAAATGGCAATCCGTTTCGATGGCGTAGCCGACCCCAAGCAAACCAGCCTTGCGAATTATCTCACCAGTGGCTGGGTTGCGGGTCTGGTGCCTGAGACCGTGCGCGAGACCGAGATCAATGGGCTGCCGGCCGCGACCGCGCGCGCAACAGCCGATAAATGGGATTTTGACGTTACGGTCATCCGTGTCGGCCAGCAGATATTTCGGTTTCTTACAGCAGTTCCGAAAGGAAGCGCGCAGCTTGATAGCGTCGCCAATGTGCTACGCACCAGCTTCCGCAAGATGACCCCGCAGGAAATCTCAGCGCTCAAGCCGCTCCGCGTCCGTGTCGTTACGACAAAGCCGGACGATACGGTTGCCTCTCTTGCCGCGCGTATGATGGGAACGGATCGCAAGCTTGAGCTTTTCCGCGTTATCAACGCCATGAGCGCCACCGCGACGATCCAGCCGGGTCAGCGCGTCAAAATCATCTCTGAATAAAAAACGACCCTCGAAGTGCCCCAAGGTGTTGATCTTCAACATCTTGAGGCAGTTCGAGGGTCGGCTTTATCGTTTTGTCAGAAAGAAAAAGCTTACGCGGCTTCTTCTTCCTGCGCTTCGTCTTCTTCAACGGTCTTGCCGCGCTTTGGTCCCTTGTTGAGATTGATCTCAACGAGGCGAACGGCTTCGGTTTCCGACATCTTGTTTACGGCGGCGATTTCGCGAGCCATGCGGTCAAGAGCAGCTTCGTAAAGCTGACGCTCGGAATAGGACTGCTCTGGCTGGTTTTCGGCGCGATAGAGATCGCGAACGACCTCAGCAATCGCGATCAGGTCGCCGGAGTTGATCTTCGCATCATATTCCTGTGCGCGACGCGACCACATGGTCCGCTTGACGCGCGCCTTGCCCTGAACAACTTTCAGTGCACGCTCGACGAAATCTCCTTCGGAAAGCTTACGCATACCGATGGTGACAGCCTTTGCCACAGGAACCTTGAGGCGCATCTTGTCTTTTTCGAAATCGATGACGAACAGTTCGAGCTTCATGCCCGCGACTTCCTGCTCTTCAATGGACGAAATGGTACCGACACCATGAGCGGGATAAACGATCGCTTCGCCGATCTTGAAGCCGTGACGCGCTGGGGATTTCTTCTGCTGGATAGTCATTCGTTCTAAAAACTCCCTGTTACATGCACCCGGGGGGCCGGGGTCGGGTCGGTAAGGCCCGGAAGAGACGGGGGAAACCGTCAGGTGACTTCGTACTGGTACAGACGTGCGCTCAAAAATAAATCACCTCGCAACCGGAAGGTTGACAACACAAACGAATGATATGTCACGGAAACCGCGTGCAAGTGATGAGTTGCTTTCGTGGTGGTTTTGGGCACGCAAATGCCACGCTGTGGATCAGTTTTATCTGTCTACCACAAAAATACGTGGAAATCAATAATTTGCTTCAACCGTGACTTAGGCGTCACAATAGGACCGACTTACCGTTAACAGAAAATGGGCAATTGATACTTTTGAACGCAGCCTGCGTTCCAATAGGTTGTCTTTCAATCGAATAAAATTTTGATGAAGCATCTAAAGCAACGATTGCCACTTAAACTATTCACAATTCCACGCCAATATCCGATTCGAATTTGAAGGAAAAGGCCGAGATTTTTCGATTTTCTTTCATAACCCCTCATCCTTCGGGAGGAAAAAGGCAAAATGGGCTACCGGAACAATCCAAAACGCGACAAACAACTCGAAAAATCCAGAAAATTGGCGGAAGCATCCGGAAAGCCATTCATTGACCCCTCCGCAATCTTCGGTCGTGCAAGCATTGACGATATTCAATATTATTCTCCGGAAATGCTGGCATGTGCCGCGCAACATGTCGCACAAGAACTTTCCCACTGGAAAAAAGATGCGCCTTATATTGGAGTTTCCCAAGTAGATGGCGTCCAGCCGCGGGATGTCGCAGTTTCTGTTCTGACCGTCATCGCCCCCAACATGCCGTTTCTGTACGATTCCGTCATGGCGGAAGTGACGAGCAGCTATCGCAGTCTTTTTGTTGCCGTTCACCCCATCCTGGTTGCCGATGACAATGCCGTTGGTGGATACCGACTGTCCGATCCTGAAACGGATGCACCAAAAGACAATATCAGTGTTATCCAGATTCATATCGCACCGGTAACGGAGCAGGGCGCTGAAGCGCTCCAGGAAAAGCTCCGCTTCGTTTTGTCGCAGGTTCAGTCCGCCTATAGCGATTGGAAGCCTATGCTCGCCAAGCTCGATGAAGCTCTGGGCGAGTTGAAGGAGCGTGGTTCGGCCCGCCGCAAATCCGAACGCAGCGAGGCGGCCGCTTTTCTGGAATGGTTGCGCAACGATAATTTCACCTTCCTCGGCATGCGCGATTACAGCTATTCGGGCAAGGGCAAGAATGCCAGGGTCGAACGTGGGGAGGGCAGTGGTCTCGGTACTCTCACGGATCCGAATGTCCGGGTTTTGCGCCTGGGCAAGGATGCGGTGACGACGACGCCTGAGATTTTGGCGTTCCTCGACGGTCCAGATTTTCTCATCGTGACCAAGGCCAATGTGAAATCCATCGTCCATCGCCGCGCTTACATGGATTACATCGGCATCAAGCGTTTCGATGCGAATGGCAATGTGATCGGCGAATTGCGTATCGTCGGCCTGTTCACCGCCACGGCCTATACGCATTCCGTCAGGCATATTCCGCTGTTGCGCGCCAAAGTCACTGAGGTCGAGCATCATTTCGGCTTCGATCCCAACAGCCACTCCGGGCGCATCTTGCACAATACGTTGGAGTCCTACCCGCGTGACGATCTTTTCCAGATCGACGCCGATCTTCTTATCCGCTTCATCGAGCAGATCATGGAACTGAGCGACCGGCCACGTGTGCGTGTTCTGCCGCGTATCGACCGGTTCGATCGCTTTGTTTCGGTGATTATTTTCGTGCCGCGTGAAGAGTATAATTCCTATGTGCGCGAGAAGATTGGCGATTATCTGGCCCGTGTCTATGACGGACACATCTCGGCCTATTATCCGGCTTTCCCGGAAGGTTCGGTTGCCCGTGTTCACTTCATCGTTGGTCGTACCAACGACAAGACACCGCGTATCGCACAGGACAAGCTCGAAGATGCTGTCGGCGATATCGCTGCGCGCTGGATAGACCATTTCGTGGCGCTTTCTCCGTCTGGCACACCTGTGCTGGATGTTGATCAGGCCTATCAAGAAGCCTTTACGCCTGAGGAAGCCATTGGCGATATGGCCGACATCGCGGCGACCGCCAGCGGTGAACCGGTTCGTATCGAATTTTATCGCCGTGACGATCAAGCCAGTGACGTGCTGTCACTAAAGATCTTCCACCGCGACGGTCATTTGCCGCTGTCTCGCCGCGTGCCGTTGCTGGAAAATCTCGGTTTCAGCGTTATCAGCGAACGGACCTTCGATATTGGTGTGGTGTCCGGTGACGAAACCGCCACCATTGTTCTGCATGATATGGAGCTGAAGGTTCAGCAGGAGGAGCCGCTCGATCTTGCAACTTACGGCCCGCGTCTTGAAGAGGCGTTTCTTGCGGTGTTCGATGGCACCGTAGACAACGACAATTTCAACCGGCTGATCCTCGCTGCTGGCCTCAGCGTTCGTGAAATTTCCGTTTTGCGTGCCTATGCACGCTACTTGCGCCAGACCGGCATCGTCTATTCACAAGAGCATATTTCCGAAACCCTGTTCAAATACCCGGCGATCGCGGCCAGTATTTTCCAGCTGTTCGCCCATGGCTTTGATCCGAAGATCGGGGAGAAACCGCGCCTTCGCAAACTGTCCGATCTCCACAAATCAATCGAGGCGGCACTATCTGGCGTTCCCAATCTGGATGAGGATCGCACCCTGCGCCGGTACGTCAACGCCGTGGATTCCACACTGCGCACCAACTATTTCCAGCGCAGCGAAGATGGATTGCCGAAAGCGATGCTGGCTTTCAAGTTCGATCCGAAACTTCTGGATGGTTTACCAGACCCGCGTCCGTTCCGCGAAATTTTCGTTTATGGAACGGAAGTCGAAGGTGTTCACCTGCGGTTCGGGAAGGTCGCGCGTGGTGGGCTTCGCTGGTCGGATCGCGGGCAGGATTACCGCACTGAAGTGCTGGGGCTGGTCAAAGCCCAGCAGGTTAAGAATGCCGTTATCGTCCCTGTTGGCGCCAAGGGGGGCTTTTTCCCCAAAACGCTGCCCGCCGGCGGCAGCCGTGACGAAATATTCAATGCTGGTAAGGATGCCTACAAAACCTATATCCGCACGTTGCTGTCGATCACAGACAATATCGTCGGCGATGATATCGTTGCACCCGCCGATACATTGAGGCTGGACGGGGACGATCCCTACTTCGTCGTCGCAGCCGACAAGGGTACGGCGACTTTCTCTGACACCGCAAACGGACTGGCCCGTGAGGCGGGGTTCTGGCTGGATGACGCTTTTGCGTCTGGTGGTTCTGCGGGCTATGATCACAAGAAGATGGGTATTACCGCACGCGGCGCGTGGGAAACCGTCAAGCGGCATTTCCGTGAGATGGATACCGACATTCAGACGACGCCGTTCAAGGTTGTCGGCGTTGGTGACATGTCTGGCGACGTGTTCGGAAATGGCATGCTGCTGTCCGAAAAGATCGAGCTGATAGCGGCTTTCGACCACCGCGACATCTTCATCGATCCGACGCCGGATACCGCCATCTCCTTTGCCGAGCGCCAGCGCCTGTTCGACCTGCCGCGCTCCAGTTGGCAGGATTACGATCGGTCGACGCTATCCAAGGGGGCGATGATTATCTCCCGGTCGGAGAAATCGGTTACGCTCACGCCGGAAGCCGTTGCAGCCATCGGTATCGACAAGGCGGTGGCGACGCCGTTCGAAATCATGACGGCGATCTTGAAATCCTCCGCCGATCTTCTGTGGTTCGGCGGCATCGGCACCTATGTCAAAGCTGCGGTGGAAACCAATGCCGAGGTGGGGGACCGCGCCAACGATCCAATCCGCATCAATGCGACCGAAGTTCGTGCAAAAGTGATTGGCGAAGGGGCCAATCTCGGTATCACCCAGAAGGCGCGTATCGCCTACGCCCTGTCCGGCGGACGATGCAACTCCGACGCCATCGACAATTCGGCTGGTGTCAACTCGTCCGACGTCGAGGTCAATATCAAGATCGCGTTGGCATCGCCGGTCAATGATGGTCGCCTGACATTACCCAAGCGCAACCAGCTTTTGTCGTCCATGACGACGGAGGTGGCGCACTTGGTGCTGCGTAACAATTATCTGCAATCCCTGGCTATATCGCTCGCCGAGCGTCGCGGCACGGAAAACCGCGAAGAGCTTGGCCGGCTGATGGGCGCGATGGAAGCTGCCGGGCAGTTGAACCGCAGGGTAGAAACCTTACCGAATGATGTGGAATTCGGTGAGCGCTATGCCGCTGGAAAGCCGCTGACACGGCCTGAAATCGGCGTTCTCCTGTCCTACGCGAAACTCACACTGTTCGACGCGCTGGTGGCGAGCCCGCTGCCCGACGAGCCCTATCTCCAGCATCTTTTGACAGATTATTTCCCGAGCAAGATGCAGAAGACCTATGCGGCTGACATCACAAACCATCGTCTGCACCGCGAAATCGTTGCGACCTCGCTTGCCAATCAGGTCGTCAATCGAGGTGGTCCAGGCTTTGTCCAGAAACTGGTGGATGCCAGTGGTTTGTTGGCCCCGGCAGTGGTCAGGGGCGCGATGATCGTGGAGGACGGCTTTGGTCTGAAGCGTCTGTGGAACGAGGTCGACAAGCTGGATGGTCAGATTTCCGGAGATGTGCAGAACGGTCTCTACGCCACAATCAATCACATTTTTACCGATGCGACGCGGCTTTATCTACAGACAACCGGTGCGGCGTCCGCATCGATGGTGGATGAAATCGAACGGCTGACAACGGCCATCAAGACGCTTTCGCCGGGAGCTGCCCGTTATCAGGAAGAGATCGGGTTCACCGAAATCGATGGTGTGGCACCTTCTCTGATACGGGAACTGGAGACTCTTTCACTTCTGATCTACGTGCCGGAAATCATGCTGATCGCGGAACAGGCGAAAACCACGCTTGCGCGTGCTGCGGAAAGTTATGCGGCGGTTTCTGTCACCTTCCGTGTTGCGAAATTGCTGGATGCGGGCCGACGCGTTACGACCGCCGATCATTACGAGAGCCTTGCTTTGCTGCGCAG
Source organism: Agrobacterium bohemicum (assembly GCF_001562555.1). Classification (NCBI taxonomy): domain Bacteria; kingdom Pseudomonadati; phylum Pseudomonadota; class Alphaproteobacteria; order Hyphomicrobiales; family Rhizobiaceae; genus Agrobacterium; species Agrobacterium bohemicum. The sequence continues at coordinate 176,922 of NZ_KQ961025.1, read as the reverse complement.
CCAGGACCAGATTTCGTCGTCACGGCGCAGGCTCGTCATTCTGGCGCTGACGGAGCATGCGAAGGAAAAGAACCCGGTGCAAGCCTGGTACGCAGCCGATCGTGTGAGGGTTAACCGCATTGTTTCAGAGCTGGCAGGACTGAGCGACACGGGCGAAACCAACCTAGCGCGTCTGACTGTTGCCGCTGGATTGCTTTCCGATATAGTTCAGTCCCGAAACCTTTGATCGAATAATGAGGCATTGCCCGACATAGCCGGGCAATGTCCACGCGGATTGCCAAGACCGGCCGAAAGGGTCTCCGATGACCTCATCTACCCCCGCGACCGGAGAAACCGTCACCAGACGCGGTATCTGGGGCTGGATGCTGTTCGACTGGGCAGCCCAGCCCTTTTTTACTGTCGTTACCACTTTCATTTTTGGTCCTTATTTCGTTGCACGCCTGACGGCAGACCCGATTGCCGCACAGACCACATGGAGCAACATGGCGACGATCTCATCGATCATCATTGCCATTTTCTCTCCGATCCTCGGTTCCATCGCCGATCAATCCGGTTCCAGAAAACCATGGATCGCGTTTTTCGCGACACTGAAGATCGCAAGCCTCGCCATGTTGTGGTTTGCAGCACCCGGTTCCGCCATTCTCTGGCCCGTGACTTTCATGATCCTGGCTTCGATTGCGGCAGAATTCTCCATCGTCTTCAATGATTCGATGATGCCGCGACTGACCACACCGGAAAATGTCGGGCGCATCTCCAATACCGCCTGGGGTCTCGGCTATCTGGGCGGTATGGTGGTTCTGATCTTCGTTGTGTTGTTTCTGGCCGCTGCTCCCGACAAGGGTGTAACGATCCTCGGAATACCGCCTCTGTTCGGGCTCGATACCGCAGCAGGCGAAGATGCGCGCATAACCGGTCCGATTTCGGCACTGTGGTATTTCGTTTTCATCTTGCCGATGTTCTTCTTCACACCTGACGTCAAAAAAGGACTGCCGTTCGGCAAGGCAGTTCATTCCGGCCTGTCGGAACTGAAGACAACACTGAGAGAACTCAGGCATCGCCCCGCCATCACCCGATTTCTGATTGCCCGCATGCTGTATCAGGATGGTGTGAATGGTGTTCTGATCCTTGGCGGGACTTTCGCAGCCGGCATGTTTGGTTGGGGTACGATGGAAATCGGCATCTACGGCATCATCTTGAATATTGTCGCCATCGGCGGCTGCATTGCCGCGGGCTATGTGGATCAACGTCTGGGGTCGCGGTCGACGGTGCTGATCAGCCTGACCCTGCTGCTGCTAGCGACCATCGGCATTGTTTCCACACAAACCGATTCAACCTTGTTTGGCCTTGTTCAACTGCAAGCCTCTGAGGGTACCGGACTGTTTTCCACATCGGCGGAAAAGGCCTATCTGCTGTACGGAATCTTGATCGGACTTGCCTTCGGTCCGGTGCAGGCTTCATCACGCTCCTACCTGTCCCGCAACATCACCGTTGCGGAAGCAGGCAGATATTTCGGCATTTACGCCTTGTCTGGCCGCGCCACCAGCTTCATGGCCACGCTATCTTTTTCAATAGCAACTTACGCCACTGGCTCAGCGCATGTGGGCATGGCCATGCTGACGATCTTTCTCGGCGCGGGCTTTCTGCTGTTGCTGCGCGTTCCCGAAGGTGTGCGCCCGCCTCAGAGCTGATCGAGCTTGGTCTGAAGCGTACGCAATTGCGCCCTCAGGTCGTCAAGTTCGGAAGCGTCTGGCTTTTTTGTCTCTTTCGGCGCAGGCGACACCGGAAAGGGTGTGAACACCTGCATAGCTTGGCGAAAAAGCTCCGTATTCCGCTTGACCTGCTCTTCCATGAAACCGAATGGTGAGGAAAAATTCTTCGTTTCCGACGTGTCGCCGAAGGCTTTGCCCATATGCTCCTGCATCTGGCTATGCTGCTCGGAGAAGGTCTTCATGGAGTGCTCGAGAAAGGTCGGCACGACCATTTGCATGTGGTCGCCGTAATAGGAAATCAGCTGTCTCAAGAATGCCGTCGGCATCAATGTATTGCCGGTCTTGCCTTCCTGTTCCATGATGATCTGCGTCAGGACCGCATGTGTGATGTCTTCGGATGTCTTGGCATCCTGAACCTTGAACTCTTCGCCGCGCTTGACCATCTTCGCAAGGTCTTCCAGCGTCACATATGTGCTGGTGCCGGTGTTATACAGCCGCCGGTTGGCATATTTCTTGATGATAGTTTCGCCACTGTGCTTTGCCATGCTCGCCTCCTCGCGATGATGGTATTTTCTTTTTATCAGGTGTTTTTGCTCTTCCCGTCTTTAAGTTTATGCTCAACTGAAGCGACATGACAAATGTTTTGTGCATTGCAACAGTCTTTTTTTGCGCAGCATTCTGCTGTCAGAACGCCTGCAAACTGTAAGGTGGGAGATTGTTTGACTCGCGCTTTAAGCTTTGACACTCTCGCGCCCGTGAAATGGGAGATTAATAAATGACTTCGTCTTCAATCGTCATTGTTAGCGCGGCGCGCACGGCGGTGGGCTCTTTCAACGGCGGCTTTGCCAATACCCCCGCCCACGAACTGGGAGCGGCAGTGATCAAGGCCGTTTTGGAGCGCGCAGGCGTTGCTGCCGATGACATCGATGAGGTTATTCTCGGTCAGGTTCTCACCGCAGGCGAAGGCCAAAATCCAGCCCGTCAGGCCGCGATGAAGGCGGGCGTTCCGCAGGAAGCGACTGCGTTTGGCATCAATCAGCTTTGCGGTTCAGGCTTGCGTGCGGTGGCGCTCGGTATGCAGCAAATCGTGACCGGCGATGCTTCGATCATTGTTGCTGGCGGCCAGGAATCCATGTCGATGGCGCCGCACTGCGCTCATTTGCGCGGTGGCGTTAAGATGGGTGATTTCAAGATGGTGGACACCATGCTGAAGGACGGTTTGACCGATGCCTTTTACGGATATCACATGGGCATCACCGCCGAAAATATCGCTGAAAAATGGCAGCTGTCGCGTGATGAACAGGACCAGTTTGCCGTAACCTCCCAAAACCGCGCCGAGGCAGCGCAAAGCGCAGGTCGCTTTGTCGATGAAATCGTTCCCTTTATCATCAACGGACGCAAGGGCGATGTCACCGTCGATGCCGATGAATATATCCGCGCCGGTGCCTCGCTCGATACCATGTCGAAGCTGCGCCCCGCCTTCGACAAGGACGGCACGGTCACTGCGGGCAACGCATCTGGTCTCAACGACGGCGCGGCGGCCGTGCTGTTGATGACCGAAGCCGAGGCTGCAAAACGGGGACTTCAGCCTCTGGGACGTATCGCATCCTGGGCGACGGCAGGTGTCGATCCGCAGATCATGGGAACAGGCCCCATTCCCGCTTCGCGCAAGGCGCTGGCCAAAGCGGGCTGGTCCGTTTCCGACCTCGATCTCGTTGAGGCGAACGAGGCCTTTGCGGCCCAATCCTATGCAGTCGTGCGAGAACTGGAGCTCAATCCTGAAATCGTCAACGTCAACGGTGGCGCCATTGCCATTGGCCATCCCATCGGTGCATCGGGTGCGCGTGTTCTCAACACGCTGCTGTTTGAAATGAAGCGCCGCAGCGCCAAAAAGGGATTGGTGACATTGTGCATCGGCGGCGGCATGGGGGTAGCCATGTGTATCGAAGGCCTCTAAACGCGAGGGCTGATCATTGAAATGCCACTTTGAGACATCTAAAGGCTGACGAAGTTGAACACAGGAGGCCTTGAGATGAGCCGGGTTGCGTTGATAACGGGCGGTACGAGCGGTATTGGTGCGGCCATTGCCAAGGTATTTCACGCCGGAGGCTATAGGGTCGCGGTCAATTACGCTTTCACGGAAGATCGCGCAGAGCAGTTTCGCCGCGAAACCGGCATCCCGGCCTATTGCTGGGACATCCGGGATTATGATGCCTGCGTGAAGGGTATCGCGCAGGTCGAAAGTGATCTCGGTCCGATTGAAATTCTGGTCAACAATGCCGGGATTACCCGTGATGCGATGTTTCATAAAATGTCGCCGCAGCAGTGGCGTGAGGTGATCGATACCAATCTCACCGGTGTCTTCAACATGACGCATCCGATATGGCCCGGCATGCGTGAGCGTGGCTTTGGGCGTATCGTCAACATCTCCTCGATCAACGGCCAGAAGGGCCAGGCGGGCCAGGTCAACTACTCGGCTGCCAAGGCAGGCGACATTGGGTTTACCAAGGCGCTAGCGCAGGAAGGTGCTTCCCGAAACATCACCGTCAACGCAATTTGCCCCGGCTATATAGGGACGGAGATGGTGCGAGCCGTGCCTGAAAACGTGCTGAATGAGCGCATATTGCCGCAAATCCCTGTCGGAAGGCTGGGCGAACCGGACGAGATTGCGCGCTGTGCGCTGTTTCTCGCTGCCGATAATGCTGGCTTCATCACCGGTTCAACCTTGACCGCAAATGGCGGACAGTATTTTGCGTAACGCTATAAATCAGTAAACTTTCCGTGATCTCGTATATGGATTTCGCTACGTTGACAAAAACTTGAATGGATAAAAACGTCTGCAAGCAGATGCTAACCAAATGATATCACGACAGTTTTTGTTAAGTTTAGAACGAGTCTAATACTTGTTCAGTACATGCTGCTCATCTTTTTCTTGACACTCACTATCCTGTTTTGGTTTAAGAATGAAAACAACGTGTTGCGCCACACAGGCAATGAACCATGCTCGTCTGCAGCTGTAATTACATCACCGATAACGACATCCGCGATGTCATCAACGAGATGCTTGATGACGACTGTTGGCAGCTTATCGTGCCGTCCAAGGTTTACCACGCAATGGCCAAACGCGGTCGTTGTTGTGGTTGTTTCCCGACCGTTGTCGAGCTGATTATCAAGACAACAGAAGAATATCATGCCCGTCGGCACTCGACGGAGGCCGATGTTTTTGATTTTATGTCCCGCCTGAGACAATTGCATGAAGACAACAGGAGAGCGGACATTGAAAGGCGACACAAGAGTCATCGAGCAGCTTAACGAGGCATTGTTCCTCGAACTCGGTGCGGTCAACCAGTACTGGCTGCATTACCGACTGCTGAACGACTGGGGCTACACAAAGCTCGCCAAAAAAGAGCGTGCCGAATCCATCGAAGAGATGCAGCACGCCGACAAGATTATCGACCGTATCATCTTCCTCGAAGGTCATCCTAACCTCCAGACCGTTGCGCCCCTGCGCATTGGTCAGAACGTCAAGGAAGTGCTGGAAGCGGATCTTGCAGGCGAATATGACGCACGTGCGGCTTACAAGAAGTCCCGCGATATCTGTCATGACGCCGGCGACTATGTTTCGATGAAGCTGTTTGAAACGCTGATGATCGACGAAGAAGGTCACATCGACTTTCTTGAAACACAGCTCGATCTTCTCAACAAGATTGGCGAAGCCAAATACGGTCAGCTCAATGCTGACTCTGCGGATGCCGCTGAGTCTGAGTGAGCTACTCGTTGTAGAATTGAAAAAGGCGGCACTCTTGCCGCCTTTTTTGTTGAGATCATTTGCCGGCCAAATGCCGGAATTCCGCAACGACCTGCTCGTAGACGCCGCGCTTGAAGGGCACGATCAACTCCGGCAGGCTTTCCATCGGCTTCCACGCCCATTCATCAAATTCGGCCTCGTGACCCGTCGGTGGTGGATTGATCTGGATTTCGCTTTCATCGCCTTCAAAGCGAAACGCGAACCAGCGTTGCGCCTGACCGCGATATTTGCCTCTGAGGCCGACGCCGATCAACTGTGTCGGAAGGTCGTAATGAATCCAGTCTTTCGCTTCAGCAAGAAGCGAGACGGTCTTCATACCCGTTTCCTCGTAGAGTTCGCGAATGGCGGCCAGCAACGGCTTCTCACCATCGTCTATGCCCCCTTGTGGCATCTGCCAAAGCTGAGGCGAGCCGTCGAATTCGGAGTTGCCTTGAGCAATTCGCCGACCGGCCCAGACCAGCCCCTCGGCATTGAGAACCATGATGCCCGCACAGGGGCGGTATGGAAGGTCGTCGGCTTTGATCGTCATCGTGAACCTGCTCCTGAATGAAAGGGGGCCTTGGAAAGGGTGGGAGAGATTTACTGTTCAGCCTTATCGGACACAAGCGCGGAAACGCCGACGATCTCGATGCCACGCCCTGCTGCCTCAACCGACCATTTGGAAATGGCGGCAATGCTCTCATCGAAAGCGGAGGCAACGCCGATAGCCGAGCCATTGCGGCGAGCTATTCGCTCGAGATCATCGAGCTTGCGCAATATCGATGCTTCATTCACCTGATCGTCCAGCTGCATGTCAGCAAAGCCTGTCGGCGCCGACAGCGCCTTGGCGATGGAGGCTGTCTTGGATTGAGCAGAGGAGCCATCATCGAGGAACAGCAGACCACGCTTTCCGATGTCATGCATAACCGGCTCCAGCGTCTTTTCATCCGCCATAAGGCGACCACCGAGATAATTCATGACGCCGGTGTAGTTGGTGATCTTTGCCATGGACCGGTGCAGGCGTTCGAGATTGATCTTGGGCGGATCGGCAATAAGCAACGTATCTGCCCCAGGATTAGTGCCGGGGTAGCCAAAGGGTTCGAACGGGACCTGAAGCAGAATTTCGTGGCCCTCGCGGCGGCTTTCCTGCATCCAGCGCTGCAGGCTGTTGCCACTGGCGGCAAAACCAAGCGTTATTTCCGGAGGTAGATCGCGGATGGCCTTTTGCGTTCCTGTCTGGCTGAGCCCTAGGCCGCCGACGACAATGGCAATGCGTGTGCCTCGGGCGCCGGACCATGGCCGGGCATATTGCTCCATGGGGCGAAGCCCATCGGTGCCGACCTTTGGAAGCCGACCAAATGCGGTATCTTCCAGCAAATCCTCATTGGGCTGCGCCGCAATGCGCAAATCCTGCCCGTAAGTCTGTCCGGTCATCAGAACCGGGTCGTCGCTGTCGCGGGTGCGCGGTGAGAAGACCGATACGACATTACCGTCCGGCATGGTGTTTTTCTGGACGTTTGCACCCGAGCGGCCGCTCTGAGGTGAAAGGCCACTATCGACCTTCGCAGAGGTCTGACCCGTTTCATTGACGGTCGGTTCTGCATCTTTCAGCGCGACATCCGGGGCAGTGGAGCTGCCCTCAAGATTGCCCGGGGACATGGCAGTATAAACGGATAAGCCACCAAGGCCCAAGGCTGCGACAATCATCGCGCCAAGCGCAGAAAAGCGCCGAACTGATCCGGCGCTTTTCTTTCTCTGTCGACCCATGAGCGGTTTGCGCAGGTCTGAAGACAATGATCTATCCGTGACTGACTGATCGCTGGGAAAACAGACATGGGGCAAGCCCCATGTGCTTCAAGCTTACTGCTTGTTGTTGACCACAGCCTTATCAGGGTTTGGCGGGAAGGATGGGTCCGTTTTGGTGCCGTGGAGCAGATCCATCGCGTAGTTGAGCTGGATATCGTCCTTGGCTTCCGGCGGAACGTAAGCCGCGGAACCTGAACCTTCATCCGTCTCGCTCTGGCCCTGAATATGGCCGCGCAGGCTGGATTCACCTTCTGCGCGGACACGTCCCTGAAGCTCTTCCGGCAGAGGCTGATCGACCTTGATGTCAGGCGTGATGCCTGTGCCCTGGATCGACTTGCCAGACGGCGTGTAATAGAGCGCCGTCGTTAGACGAAGCGCGCCGGTGTCGCCGAGCGGAATGATCGTCTGGACGGATCCCTTGCCGAAGGAACGCGTGCCGACAACCGTTGCGCGGCGAAGATCCTGAAGCGCGCCAGCCACGATTTCCGACGCAGATGCGGAGCCGCCATTGACGAGAACGATAACCGGCTTTCCGTCCGTCAAATCGCCAGCGGTGGCGTTGAAACGACGGGTTTCCTCGGGGTTGCGGCCGCGGGTGGAAACCACCTCGCCGCGCTCCAGAAATGCGTCTGAAACGTTGATCGCCTGATCGAGCAATCCGCCGGGGTTGAGACGCAGATCAAGGACGTAGCCCTTCAGCTTGTCGGCTGGAACGTCTTCCTTAATCTTTTTGATCGCTTTTTCGAGATCGTCATAGGTTTTTTCCGTGAAGGAAATAACGCGCAGATAACCGATGTCGCCACCTTCGACACGCGATTTGACGGCGCGGACGGCTATGATTTCGCGCATGACGGTAATGTCGAGCGGCTTATCCGCGCCTTGGCGGATGATGGTCAGCTTGATCGGCGTCTTGACCGCACCGCGCATCTTTTCAACGGCCTCTTCAAGCTTCAGGCCGCGCACAGGGGCACCGTCGATTTCGGAGATATAGTCGCCAGCAAGAATGCCTGCTTTGGCAGCGGGCGTGTCGTCCATTGGCGAGATGACTTTGACCAGCTCGTTTTCCATCGTAACTTCGATGCCGAGGCCACCGAATTCACCCTTGGTCTGGGTGCGCATGTCGGTTGCATCCTGAGCATTCAGGAAGCTCGAATGGGGATCGAGCGAGCTCAGCATGCCGTTGATGGCGTTCTCAACAAGCTTCTTGTCATCGGGCGGCGTTACATACTGGGCACGCACACGCTCAAACACGTCACCAAAAATCGACAGCTCCTTGTAGGTCGAAGGACCGGCAGCCTGTGCCGGCATGCTTGCCGAATAGATAACGCTCATCGCTGTGGCACCCATAAGTCCACCGATGATGAGAAGCGAAGCCTTACGAATCATTGCGCGCCCTTCCAGTATTTTTCGCGGTCCACCACGGTTGAGAATCAACCGGTACACCGTCTTTCCTGAATTCAATGTAAAGTGTCGGTCTGTCAGTTTCCAGCGCCAATGCAGCGGCACTGGCTACTCTTTTCGTACCCATGGAGGCAATAGGCTCGCCGGAGAACACAAACATGCCCTGCCTTGTCCTCACATTATCCATGCCTGTCAGCACCAGATGATAACCGTCGCCTGCGTTGAGAATAATCATCCGGCCGTAACTGCGAAATTCACCGGCAAAAACCACGAAACCATCGGCGGGCGCTGTTACCAGCGCCTCGGGGCCAGTCGCCATGACCATTCCCTTGGAAAAATGCCCGGTTCCGTCAGCATCGCCGAACCGCCTCAGCACATCTCCGGAAACCGGCAGCGCCAATTTACCCTTCAGACTTGAAAATGGATATGCGGGCGCAATGCGGTTTTTATCGGGCATTCCGGCCTCGGTCTGAGCCTGCAATTTGTCCCGTTCCGCGGGTGGTAGAGAGGCTATCCGCTCCTGCTCCAGGCGCTCTTTTTCCTTGGCCTCCCGTACTGAGGAAATCTCGCTTTCGAGAGATGAAACCAGTCCTTCAAGACTAGTGGCCTTGCCCGCAAGCTCTTCAGAACGCTTGCGTTCTGCGTCCAGTTCGCTGGCCGTCTGGCTGTTGCGTTTCTCGTTTTCCAGACGCAGCAGATCCAGCCGCTTTTCCTCTTCGAGGCTTGCCGTCATGGTGCCTGTCAGTTGCTCTTTCTCAAGCGCAATCGCCTGACGCAGATCGGTCAACTCTTTGAGAGCGGAGATCAGCTTGTCGGTTTCGCCGCGAATGCCCGGAACAACTGCGCCCAGGAGAATGGCGCTTCGCACCGATGCCAATGCATCTTCGGGTGAAACGAGAAGAGCGGGAGGTGGGTTGCGGCCCATGCGTTGAAGGGCAGCGAGCACTTCGGCCAACACGCCGCGTCTTTCCCTCAGGGATGTTTTGACCGCATCTTCACGAACACTGAGCTTGGCAAGCCGGTCTTCGCCATCGCTGATCTTGCCTTCGAGGTCCTTGCGGCGCCCGGCCGAGGCAATCAGTTCATCCTTAATCCGGGCCGTATCCTGGTTGAGAGCAGCAATGCTGTCCGCAAGCTGGCGAGCCTTGTCTTCGGAAAGGCCAATACTATCGACAAGTGCCTGAAGATCTTCGCGGTTCTGGTCCCGGCGCTTTTCCAGTGCACCCAGTTCGTCGGGCGGAAGGGTCTCGTGTGCCAGAGTTGGTGGCGCGTCCTCCAGCGCCATGGCGCGGTCACTCGGACGGGTGATGATACAGGCAGCAAGGAGCAAGCCCGTTAGGACCACCCATCTGTGTCTGCCATCTCTATTTGCCATTGAACGTTAAAACCGTCGAAAAGATTGGCGACCATACGCTGCTTCGCCTCTTCGCGCCAATAGGCACCCTTCGCTTGTCCAGATGATGGCAAATTTTACGTCTGGTGGTGTTGCCCGAAAACTTAGGCGCGTCAGACGCGGTGGTATGGATGACCCGACAGAATGGTAACGGCGCGATACAGCTGTTCGGCAATCAGGATGCGCACCAGCTGGTGCGGCCATGTCAGTTTTCCAAGGCACAAGATGACAGTTGCTTTTTCATGAAGCGAGGGATCAAGTCCGTCTGCTCCACCGATAGCGATGACCAGATCACGCTTGCCGCCATCACGAAGATTTCCGAAAAGCTCGGCAAAAGCTGGACTATCGAGCGCCTTGCCCCGTTCGTCCAGAAGAATGAGAGCGGCACCATCGGCCAAATGCTTTTCCAGCATGGCGGCTTCTTCACGCTTTCGCGTTTCAGCATTCGATGCACGGCTTTCTGCGACCTCGATAATGCGGGCGAATTCCAGCCCGATTGCCGGGCCGGTTTTGGCAAAACGGTCGAGATAGCGGGATGCCAGTTCCTTTTCAGGGCCGGATTTGAGCCGTCCCACCGCAAAAATTGAAATCCGCATTCACACATCCATCCATATCGCAAATGTTGCCAGTTGCGCTCTTATCAGGACAGGCTGCGGATTCCTATGCAGGGTAATGCAAGCATCACCTGAGAAGCCGCATCAGTGCAGCGTTTCTTCCTCGATATCGGGAGCGGCCCACATCTTTTCGATGTTGTAGAACGCTCGGACTTCGGGACGGAACACGTGAATGATGACATCACCAGCATCGATTACGACCCAATCGCCGTTTTCGAGGCCTTCAATGCGCGAATGGCCGAAGCCCTCATCCTTCATGTCGGACATGAGATGTTCGCAGATTGCCGAGACATGTCTGTTGGAGCGCCCGGAGACCACAACCATATAGTCTGCAAGCGCCGATTTTCCGGCAATATTCAGGTAAACGATGTCTTCTGCTTTGGAGTCCTCGACACTTGCGAGGACGGTTCCGAGGGCACGACGGGCAGCATCAACGCCACTCTCCATGCTCTTTGGGATAGCGCTGAAAGCTCTTCCCTTGGTGTGTACTGTTGTCAGTGGTTTTCCTTTCCGAAATGACAAACCAGATACTGCGCGACGCGATTCTGTACGCCACAGGATAAAGTTGGCATCAAAGCGTTAACTTTTCAAGATGTGGGCGAAGGATGCACCCAGCATACTTCATCTATGCTCGTTGCGAAGCGCCGTGGAACTGAGAGTCGAGCGAGGCCCGTGAATGAAGATCCAGGCCGGTGCGGTCTTTGTCCAAAGAATACCGGCGTCGTCCTCATCCACTCGGGCATGGCTGTAGGCCTGCGCCATGGTGGATGAGAGATAGGCAAGCGTAGCGCCCGGCCTGTCAATGACGGCGATGGGGAAGGTTTCGGCAATCTTGCGCCATTTCTGCCAGCGATGAAAGCTGCGCAGATTATCGGCACCCATGATCCAGATGAACCGGACATGGGGGTTCTTCGCCTTGATCAGCCGAAGCGTGTTGGCGGTATAGGTCAAGCCGAACGTTTGTTCGAACGCGGTGACCTTGATCCGCGGGTCGGAGATCAATGTCTCACACGCGTCTATCCGCGATTTCAAAGGCGCCAGATCGGCTTTGTTTTTTAGAGGATTACCGGGCGTTACCATCCACCAGAGCTGATCAAGCCCCAGACGTCGCAGCGCAATTTCGGCAACCAACGCATGGCCGGCATGGGGCGGATTGAACGAGCCGCCGAACAAGCCAATTACCATGCCGCGCTCGGTGTGCGGCATGGTCAAGTAGCGCTTGTCTAATCCATGATCCGCGGTCAAATATCAGGCCCGGGTCTGGCCGGTGCCATGCACACGGTATTTGAACGAGGTCAGTTGCTCGACGCCGACAGGCCCACGCGCATGCATCTTTCCAGTGGCGATGCCAATTTCAGCCCCCATGCCGAATTCTCCACCATCGGCAAATTGGGTAGAGGCATTGTGCAGCAGAATGGCCGAATCAATCTCGTTGAAGAAACGTTCGACTACCTCTGTGTCTTCAGCGATGACTGCCTCCGTGTGATTGGAGGAATATTTGCCAATATGTCCTATGGCACCATCGATGCCGTCCACCACAGAGACCGAAATGATGGCATCGAGATATTCCGTGCGCCAGTCCTCTTCCGTGGCTGCTCTTACGCCGTCAACGGCATCAAGAACAGCTTGCGACCCGCGCACTTCGCAACCGCCGTCAATGAGTATTTTGACCAAGGGATGCAGGTGCGTGGAGACAGCGGCGGCATCAACGAGCAGTGTTTCAGCCGAGCCGCAAATGCCGGTGCGGCGCATCTTGGAATTCAGAACGATCGCCCGTGCCATGTCGATGTCAGCAGATTTATCGACATAGATGTGGCAGATGCCTTCCAGATGCGCAAAGACAGGAACGCGGGCTTCTGACTGAACGCGCGCGACGAGGCTTTTGCCGCCGCGTGGCACGATGACGTCCACCGTGCCACCTAGCCCGCCCAGCAGACTGCCTACCGCAGCGCGATCTGTTAACGGCACGAGTTGAATGGCATGCTCTGGAAGTCCGGCCATCTTCAGCCCTTCTACGAGGCAGGCATGGATAGCACGCGATGAATATTGCGAGTCTGAACCGCCGCGCAGAATTACGGCATTTCCTGCTTTCAGGCACAGTGCCCCGGCATCCGCTGTTACATTCGGGCGGCTTTCATAGATGACGCCGATGACACCGAGCGGCGTGCGGACGCGTTCGATTTTCAGGCCATTGGGACGATCCCAGGCGGCGATGACCTCTCCGACTGGATCTGCAAGTGCCGCGATGGAGCGGATGCCCTCGGCGATACCTGAGATCCGGGCATTGTCCAGCTTCAAACGGTCGATGAAGGATGCGGCAACACCTGCAGTTTCAGCCGCCGCGACATCCCTGGCATTGGAGTCGAGGATTTTGCTTGTCGATGCCTCGATGGCTGAGGCCATGGCCAGCAGAGCGCGGTTTTTCTGATCAGCATTGGCGATGGACAACGGTCGCGAAGCAGTTTTTGCCTGAGCGCCGATGGTCATCATCAGCGCTTCAATATCATGGCTCTGCTTTACGGCCTGTTCAGGCATCGACATCATCCTTTTCTGCATTTTTTACTTTGACGGACGCGCCCGTCATTACCAGATCGTCGCGATGGATCATCGCGGCGCGACCGACGTAACCGAGGATCGCTTCGATCTCATTGGACTTGTGGCCGTTGATCTGTCTAGCCTCATCGGCATCATAACCGGCCAGACCTCGGGCAATTTCCCGACCTTCCGAACCGATAATAGCAACGGCATCGCCGCGACCGAAATTGCCCTTCACGAGCTTTACACCGGCAGGCAGCAGACTTTTGCCGGCATAAAGCGCTCTTTCCGCGCCAGCATCCACATGCAATTCCCCAGCGGGCTGTAGCTGGCCAGCGATCCACGTCTTGCGCGCCGTAATGGGCGTGCCTGACGGTACGAACCAGGAAGAGCGCGTGCCGTTCTCGATTGCTCTCAGCGGATGAAGCGTTTTTCCCGACGCGATGATCATGCCGCAACCGGCAGCAGTTGCGATCTTGCCCGCATCGATCTTGGTGCGCATACCGCCGCGTGACAGTTCAGATGCTGCCCCGCCCGCCATGGCCTCGATCTCGGGCGTGATTTCGGCAATCGTGTCCAGAAAACGAGCATCGGGATCAAGATGCGGCGGTGCGGTGTAGAGACCGTCGATGTCCGACAGCAGGACGAGAAGGTCAGCGCCGGTCATCGTCGCCACGCGCGCCGCGAGACGGTCATTGTCGCCGTAGCGGATTTCAGTCGTCGCAACCGTATCGTTCTCGTTGATGATCGGGATGGCGCCGATGTTCAAGAGCTGGTTGATGGTGGCGCGCGCATTGAGATAACGGCGGCGTTCTTCCGTATCCGACAATGTCAGCAGGATTTGCCCGGCAATTATATTGTGCTTGGAGAGGCTTTCAGACCACGCCCGCGCCAGCGCAATCTGGCCGACCGCCGCTGCTGCCTGGCTTTCCTCAAGTTTCAGCGCGCCGGAGGGCAGGCCCAGAACGGTGCGACCAAGCGCGATGGCCCCTGATGAGACGACCTGCACGTCCGCACCATTGGCTTTCAGCGCCGCGATATCGTCACAGATCGCATCCAGCCATTCCTTTTTGAGGCCGCTTGCACGATCAACCAGAAGGGCAGAGCCGATCTTGATAACGATGCGGTGGTGGCGACCGAGGGGCTTTCGCGCCGTTGTCATAGGCGGTCGTCTCCATCCTCGATCTCGTCGTCTACCGGCATGGAGCGATCAGGCATAGCGGTATCGCCGCCATGGCTGTCAGCCACGATGATATCACGAAGCTGACGAAGGGTTTCGAGCATTCCGATATGGGCAGCAGCAGAGAGAAGAAGCGGCGGGCGACCACAAGCTTTTTCCAGTTCCTTTGCCTTCTTCTTCAATTCCTTTTCGTCCAGCACGTCGATCTGCGAAAGTGCTACGATTTCAGGTTTGTCCGTCAACCCGCCGCCATAGGCAGCAAGTTCCCGTTTGACGGTTTTATAAGCTTTGCCGACATTTTCTTCCTGCGCCGAAACGAGGTGCAGCAGAACACGGGTGCGCTCAACGTGACCAAGGAAACGGTCGCCAATACCAACGCCTTCATGCGCCCCTTCGATCAGGCCCGGAATATCGGCCAGAACGAATTCGCGCCCGTCAATCGTGGCAACACCCAGATTTGGATGCAGCGTGGTGAAGGGATAGTTGGCGATTTTTGGGCGCGCGCGCGTAACGGTCGCGAGGAACGTAGATTTGCCCGCATTTGGAAGACCGACCAGACCTGCGTCGGCAATCAGCTTCAGGCGAAGCCAGATCATCTTTTCCTCACCGACAAGGCCGGGGTTGGCGTGCGTCGGGGCCTGGTTGGTGGAGGACTTGAAATAGGCATTACCGAAGCCGCCATTACCGCCGGCAGCCAGACGGAATCGCTGGCCTTCCTTGGTCAGATCGATAATCAGTGTTTCATTGTCTTCTTCAAAAATCTGCGTGCCAACGGGGACGCGCAACACCACGCTGGCACCTTTCGCGCCAGTGCGGCCCTGACCCATACCGTGCTGGCCAATTGTGGCCTTGAAGTGCTGCTGGAAGCGGAAATCGATCAGCGTGTTGAGGCCATTGACGACCTCTACCCACACATCGCCGCCGCGCCCTCCGTCACCGCCATCGGGGCCGCCAAACTCGATAAATTTTTCGCGCCGGAAAGACACGGCACCTGCGCCGCCATCACCGGAGCGAATGTAAACTTTTGCTTCATCGAGAAATTTCATCGTCTTGGCCGTTCTGTCAGCTTAGTGGCAATTCCAGCAAAGGTTTGCGGACTTGCTTTTTAAAAAAGGATCTGTTGCTCCAAATATAGGTGCAGGCTCTCAAGGTCAAAGATTATCGTGGTGCAGGTGCCGATTGGGACAAGGCCGGTTTGATGCAACCGGCCTTGTTTCATGCTGTTTACGGTCGCGGCTTTTGAAAAGCCTTTGCCGTCAATGCGGTATCCAGATGCGTCACCATGCTTGCCCGCGCAACAGCGTAGATTTCATGGCATCCGATGATCTGAAAACCGAGCTTGTCCTGTACCCGCAGCGATGCAGGGTTATCTGCAAACACGCCGGAATAAAGCACATCTGCGGGCATCTGCTTAAAGAAGTGCTCGACCACGCCAGCCACCGCCTCGGTCATGTAGCCCTTGCCCCAGTGGACGCGGTCTAGCCAATATCCGAGACGCCACTCGTCATGAAGCTTTTCGATCGAGACAACCCCGATCAACGTGTCATCGCCGCAGGTGATGGCAAAATCCCAATCCGGTAACGTTCCGGATGTTCGCAGGATGAGCCACTCCAATGCATCCTGCTTATAATAGGGAGCCGGAACACGCGCGAGCATGCGCGTGACCTGAAAGTCGCTGAGAGATTTTGCGATGCTTCCAGCATCCGAAAGGCGCTGCGGGCGCAGCACCAGACGGCTGGTTTGCAGCGTCGGGCAAACATCGCCCGTCTTTGCCCGCTGTTGAGTTATCGCGTGAGCCGTTCTCATCGTGTATCTCCCCAGCTTCTCAGCGAGACCCAAGTCTTGCGATCCAGCCTGTACCATTCGACGGGTACCATGCCGCCGAGTGCCAACGAACCGACCATGCCGGAACCCTGAAGCTGGAAACCGCACTTTTGTATGACCCGGCGTGAGGCGATGTTGGTGACCCGGCAGCGCGCATCGATCTGCTCGATGTCGCGGGTGCGAAACGCCATGTCGATCAGGGCGTGGGCAGCCTCCGTCGTATAGCCGTTATTCCAATAGCGCTCGCCCAGCCAGTACCCCATCTCCAGGGTCTTGCGGTCTTCCTGCGGTTCCAGCCCGCAGCAGCCCATAAACTCGCCGTTCTCCATGCGGGTAATCGCATAGACGCACTTGCCAATCTCGCCCACTTTTGCACGTCGCACGAAATCCGCGGCATCTTTGGCCGTGTAAGGGTGCGGCATACGCGACACCATGGTCGCGATATTGGCGTTGTTGGCAAGATGGGCAAGGGCGTCAATGTCTTCTTCGTGAGGCGCGCGCAAAACGAGCCTTTGCGATAATAAGACGGGGCAATCGCTCCTTGACCGGTCAGGTCTCGGCCGTTCTTCGGGTGACCGTGATTGGTCTTCCCTTAACAATTCAGCTTGCATGGTTCAGTCCCTCCATGAGGTTAAGAAAAAAGGGGAGTTGGGTGATGCCCCAACTCCCCTTTTTTAAAGACTGAACCTGTTACGTCGTCAGCCGGGTCATTGGGACACCGGCTGCATATGACGCGACCGGCTTATTCTGCGGCTTCCGCTTTCGGTGCTACAGACACGTATACGCGGCCATTGCCCTTCGAGCGGAAGGACACGTTGCCGGCTGTCAGCGCGAAAATCGTGTGGTCTTTTCCCAGGCCAACATTGGCGCCGGGATGCCACTGCGTTCCGCGCTGGCGCAGAATAATGTTACCTGGAATGACGGCTTCGCCGCCGAACTTCTTCACGCCAAGGCGCTTGGAATTCGAATCGCGACCGTTGCGCGATGAACCGCCAGCTTTTTTATGTGCCATTGGATTTCTCCTTTAAAACCTGGTTTCCCGTGTCGCGCCGATTAGGCAGCAACGATGTCCGTGATACGGACGACGGTGTGATGCTGACGATGACCGCGCGTACGCTTGGAGTTCTGACGACGACGCTTCTTGAAGGCGATGACCTTCTTGCCGCGGTTGTGTTCAACAACTTCAGCCTTAACCGTTGCGCCTGCAACGAAAGGTGCGCCGAACTGTGCGTCAGCGCCAACGCCGATCACGAGAACTTCGGTGAATTCTACAGTTGCGCCAGCGTCTGCTTCCAACTTTTCAATTGTGAGCACGTCGTTGGCCGCTACACGGTACTGCTTACCGCCGGTCTTGATGACTGCGAACATTTTTTACCCTTTCATGTTCGTTCCGGCTCTGCCCGCAAATGCGGTCTGGCCGTCTTTTTATCAGTCGAATAGCTTGGATTCTGGAGGCTGAATGCTTCTTGAAACCGCGCCGGTGAAACCGCTTTTGACAAAGCGATGTGAACGGAAGACGCAATACGCCCTCAATTTCACGTGCCGGATACGCGAGCAAGCCGTTTCTGTCAAGGTCGCGAGGGGGTGGAAAATAACCCGGTGGCCCAAGAATCTCGTGGGATTTCACCACTTGTGGCAAACAGGCCTCGAAATTTCATCGGCAAGGGTTTATATGGGCGTCTCAACAAGGAGCAGAAATGGCCCGCATAGACAAAACCGACGATTGGCGGGATCGCCACGCGCCGACACTTTCAGCGTTCGAATCGCTTGCCATCGAGGCATATGGCCATTTGCCGGAAGAGTTTCGCGCGCTGACCAAGGACCTGATCATCGAAATCGCGGATTTCCCGACCGATGAAGTGTTCGAAGACATGGCGCTTGAAACGCCGTTCGATCTGCTTGGTCTGTTCGAAGGACGCGGCATTTCAGAGCGCTTCACCATGGAAACCGGTGAGATGGTCAATCGTATCATTCTGTACCGCCGACCCATACTGGATTATTGGGCCGAAAATGAGGAGACGCTGGGCGACATCATCACCCACGTTCTCATCCACGAAATCGGTCACCATTTCGGCCTGTCGGATGATGATATGGAGCGCATCGAAGAAAGCGCCGACGAGGCAGCGACGGATCGTTGATCCGCCGTTGCCAAGGGCCTTATTGCTCGCCCAACTTCATATCCGGGTGATATTCTTTACCTTCGACCGTCTTGATTACGGGCTGTCCGCAGTGCATCACGCCTGTTGCCGCATTAAAGGCGTAGGTCGGTGATCCCGCCAATTCCCAGCCCTTGTTGAGTGCTTCGGTAACGCGGTGACAGAACTTTGCGTCATCCGGGCCGGTGATAAAGCGATAGACTTTCATGGTTTTGCTACCTTTCGTTTGGCAATGATTTCAGCCATGGCAACCAGCCTCTCAGCTGGCCCCACGTGCAGCCGTTCAATCATACGCCCGTTGGAATTGATAACGTTTAATCCGGCAGATCGTGGGTTTTCGAAAGCAGCAATAATCTCGCGTGCTTCTGACAATGCCTTCTCATTCGGGGCAAAAGCCCGATTGGCGGCTTCGACCTGGGCCGGATGGATCAGCATCTTGCCATCGAAACCCATGGCGCGTCCCTGTTCGCATTCTGCCGCAAAGGCGTCGAGATCGCGAAAATCATTCGATACGCTGTCAATAATCTCCAACCCGTAGGTGCGAGCAGCAAGGATGACCTGCATCAGCCATGGTACGAGATATGTACGGCCCGACTGGGCAGGCACGCGGGTCTCCTTGCGTAAATCGTTGAGGCCGATAACGAAACCTCCGAGCCGCGCGCCTGTCGTATGACACGCCTCGGCGATAGCCGCGGCATTCAGCACACCTTTGGGTGTTTCGATCATTGCCCATATCTTCAGGCTATCCGGAGCATCCGATTCCGCCAGCAGATCGGCCACGTCGTGGATATCTGTGGGTTGCTCGACCTTTGGCAGAAGGATCGCGTCTGGCTTGCAAGCCAGGGCCGCCTTGATGTCCTTCTGTCCGGCCGTGGTTGCGACAGAATTGATGCGGATGATCGCCTCGCGACCTTCTAACGGGAAGTTTTCGAAATATGTTGCGAGATTGTTTCTCGCCTCATCCTTCATCTCCGGTGCGACTGAGTCTTCCAGATCGAAAATAAAGCCATCACAATCCAGCGTCGCGAGTTTCGCAAGTGCGCGTTGATTAATAGCGGGTACAGAAAGGAGTGAACGGCGTGGGCGCGCAGTATTGTTAAAATAAAAATCGACCATGCCGCACTTGTGTCAACCTTTTGTGACATTCGCAAGCTTACAGATCGTGGAAAGCCTCTTGAAAGCAGCGGAAAGAAGGCCCACATTCGTCTGGACAGAAAGGTTTGGATCATGCAGGGCATACGTACATTCTTCATCGCGGCTTCCAGCATTGCAATTCTGGCTCTCGCAGCACTTTTCACAGCTTCCTTGACGATCGCGCTCGTCGGCACCCTTGCCGTACTCAGCGTGGCGCGTCTTTTTTCCGCCCGTCTCAAACCCGCTCCCATTCCTGTCCAGCCGCGCAATCGCGAGCAGCAGAATATGCGAGTATGGAATGACGGTCGCGGGACCATCATCGACCTTTAAACATTCGATCGTGTAAAGGACCGGCGGCTGCAATTTTGCGGTCGCGGATGTGCTTGATCTAGCTAGCGTGAGCTAGCCCTACGTTCTGAAAATTCGTCAAATCTCAGCAGTGTAAACGCAGAATTCGCTCTTGCCGTTTTGCCGCAAAGCGTGATGCCGTGTTGCCAAACGGCGACTTTCCCAGTATCGACGTGCCAGTCCAACCCACCTAATCGAGGGAAGCGAATGCGTATCGATGCTATTTCTATCGGCAAGAACCCGCCGGATGATATCAATGTTATTGTTGAGGTCCCGGTTGGCGGCCACCCGATCAAGTACGAGATGGACAAGGAAGCGGGCGCACTGGTCGTTGACCGCTTTCTCTACACTCCGATGACCTATCCAGGTAACTACGGTTTCGTACCGCACACCTTGTCAGAAGATGGCGATCCGATCGATGTGTTGATCTGCAATACACGCCCGCTGGTTCCTGGCTGTGTGATCAACGTACGCCCAATCGGCGTGATGATCATGGAAGACGATGGCGGTAAGGACGAGAAGATACTGGCGGTGCCATCCCCCAAGCTGACGCAGCGTTACGACAAGGTTCAGAACTACACTGACCTGCCCGAGATCACGCTGAAGCAGATCGAACACTTCTTCGAGCACTACAAGGATCTGGAGCCCGGCAAGTGGGTGAAGATGGGTGGCTGGCAGGACGTTGGCGTTGCCAAGAAGCTCATCGTTGAGGCTATCGAGCGCTACAAGTCGCAGGCCTGATCTTAAGCTTTCAATATCTGTTCAAATAACAAATCCTCCGGGTCGCAATCGATCCGGAGGATTTTTTATGTCGATAGGGACGGCTTAGGCGACCAGCGGATAGATCGTATTCCACATGAGCGAGCGGATGAAGAAAATCAGAAGCAACAAAATGATCGGCGAAATATCGATGCCACCGAGGTTCGGCAGAATACGACGTATCGGTCGCAGGGCGGGCTCGGTGACATTGTAGAGGAAGCTGCCAATCGCGCCTACGAACTGGTTCGAAGAATTGATGACATTGAAGGCATAGAGCCAGGAGAAAATGGCGCTGATAATCAGCACCCAGGTATAAAGGTTTAACGCCAGATCGATTGTCTGAAACAGGGCAAGCATCAATGTCTCCATATCGTTGTTGGGTGACATTTAGTCATTCGCACGGCAACCGGCAAGTGCCGTTGATTTGAAGGTGTTTTCACACAGCAGACGTTGGTTTTTCGAGATGCGCGGAACAGGCGTCTTTTGTTTACATCCACCCTCAAATTGCAATCGGTGTGTCCGAATGTGTAACAGCACTTTTCGCTTTGCAAAAACGAAACTGCCTCAATTTTAAAATGTGTACCGTTTTGACGCCTTTATCGAAACTGTCTGACGTGCGAGTGCGGCTCCCTGTGGATGTTAATTCCTCGTTAACGGTCCTATCAGTGTTTTACAAATCATCCGCTATGTTGGCCGCCTCTGGGTACTACAATGGGACAGCCCTTGAAGGGTCGATTCGATTTTCCCGAGGGTTTTCCATGATGGATTCAAGTGACGATGCGGCGTCTTTCTCGTGGCCAGCGGTTGGCGCAAGCTTCAACCAGCCCTATCGGGTGGAACAAGCACTCAACTCTCCGATTTCCGGTCGCCAAGCGGTGCGAGCGCAACTCACGGATTGGGGGAAGCCAGCTCATGATAACAGTCGGGCGCTTGTCAGTTCGCAGCACACAGCCGGCAAAAGCTTTGAAGAAATTCCGTTGACGATGGAAGTCGTCATAGGCCACGCGCAGGTGCCGGTATCTGCGCTGATGTCGCTGACGAAAGATCAGGTCTTTCTATTGAACAAGCGCTTTGGCGATCCGGTCGAAGTCAGGGTCAACGGTCAGACGATAGGTCGGGGCGAAATCGTGTCTGATAACGACGACAACATTATCGGCGTCAGGCTGACGGAAGTGCTGCGTAGCTAGCTTGTGGCAAGTTCTGTGGCTGGCCTTCAAAGACCAAATCCAGAAAATGGGATAGCCAGCTTCTAAGCGGTGTGTCGAACATCATCCGGCCCTCCAGATGCTGACTGCCGACTTGAGCGTTGGGCATACCAAAACGTTCGGCGCCGCGCACCACCCAACTATGCATCATGGCGCGGGTAAGTTCAGCGTGGAACTGCAGGCCCCACGCATTACGACCGTAACGAAATGCCTGATTGGGGTAAGTCTCGCCGGACGCGAGCAGGTCTGCGCCGTGTGGTAGTTCGAAGCCCTCGCGGTGGAAATGATAAACCATTTGCGGCCAGTGCTTCATCAGAAGACGGCCTTTTTCGGTGGTTCGCAGAGGATACCAGCCGATCTCCACCTTACCCTCCCGATGTACCTGAACTTTTCCACCCAAGTGTTTGGACAGCATTTGCGCGCCGAGGCAAATGCCGAGAAAGGGCTTTTCCTCTCTCAGAGGGACTTTCAGCCAGTCTATCTCGGATTTTATGAAGGGCTCGGGGTCGTTGGCGCTCATCGGACCACCGAATATCACAGCGCCTTTATGTGCGGTTAGCGATGCCGGAAGTGCATCACCAAGGGCAGGGCGGCGAATATCAAGCCTGAAACCTTTTTCGACCAGCATTTGACCCACCCTGCCCGGGGTGGATCTCTCCTGGTGGAGAACAATCAATATACTGTCTTGTTTGTCCAGATAACGGGATGGCTCAAACAGCATCTTGCCTGTTGTCACTTTCCTCGGAAACATTCACATGCGTTGCTGCCTGCTGGCGTTGCAGTACACGGTCCCGTACCGACACGCCCAAAAGGTCTGCAACGCGCCAGATGACATGATCTTCCATTTCGTTGCGTTCGCCATCAGCATAGACGATGTCCCAGAGCACACCAACAAGTTCGACCCGCTGTTCTTCGTTCAGATGGCGTCTTATGTCCGTGGTGAAGCGATAATAATCCACCGCTTCCCGGCCAGCCTCACGGCCTGCTTCCATCAGAGCATCCAGCTTGCTGGAGCTGAGATCGTAATGCTCCTGAAGCAGTTCACGCAGACGTTGGCGTTCCACATTCGAGACCGTACCGTCAGCCTCCATCACCTGAAAGCACAAGGCGGCGATGGCAACGCGCAGATCATCGGGCGCGAAGTCCTCAGAAGAACCGCCATGCGTGAGATTCTGGAAAAAAGACTGGATACGTTCGAACATGATTGTCCTTAAATTCGATCAAAACAAATTGAGGCGGGTCTTTTCATCCGGTTCGGCATTGGGCTTCTTCACGCCTGGATCATCAGGCAAACCGCCAAAAAAGGGAACGGCGTCCTGGCGTTTTTCTTCTGGAGATGCAGCGGCCTCGTTTTTTGGAAAGGACTGCTTCTCCGCAACCACTTTGGTCTCGGTGACGATAACAGGATCGGCCACCTTTACCGGAACGGGAATCTCGATGATTTTCTCGCGAATTTGCGGTTTGGCTACATCCGGCAGGGACGATAGCGCGTGGTCGATGCCGTTGTCTTCCACGGGACCTTCCACCTGACCGAACGGGACCTTCCATTCGAAAGCGTCCAGGCGACCGGTCACCGGCGAAGCGGGTAGCCATTTTTCCGAAACGATGCCATCCGCCACCCAGGCGTGATCACGAGGTGCGCGCAGTGCCTGCGCCATCCAGTGGCGAATACGCCCCTGATCGCCTGTCTCGGCTTCCTCGATATCGGCCATCAGCAGAAAAATGCTTTCGCGTGGCTCGATCCGGGCGGCAGCTTCTGCCTTGGCGCGGGCGCGGTGGAAATCCTGTGCATCGAGCGCAGCCTTCGCAACGGCAAACAACGATTCGACATTGTTCGGTTTAAGGCTCTCAAGCCTCTCGGCCCGCTTCAGGCGGTCGACGGCAGTATCGCCGCTTCGAGCGCGCACATAAAGCTGTGCTATCTGCGGATGGGGGGATATCTTCCAGACGGGTTCCAAAGCAGATGCGGCTTTACGCAAATTGTCTTCACGCAGATAAGATCTCGCCGCGATCAGAGCTGCGGGAATGAGACCTTTGGATAGTTTGAGAGCCTGGTTGGCGTCTTCACGCGCAGCCTTCGGGTCACTTTCGAACTTCTCTTCCGCCTTCGCGGTTAAAAGAACTGCCTTCAGTCTTTCTGCCTCACCGCGCTCTATGACATGTGCCGCTTTCTGCTGATCCAGTAAGCGAATAGCGTCATCCCATTCGCCGTTGCGGGACTTGCTCTCCAACGTGGCCTGTGCGGCCCAAGGAAGATAAGGTGCGTTTCTTGCGGCGTTCTCGGCATATTCGAGAGCGGCTTCGTTGGCGCCTTGACGGCGGGCTTCCATGTAAAGGCCACGGAGACCAAGCTCGCGAGTTTCCGGGTCCTGCGCCATTGCCTCGAACTTGCGGCGCGCTGCGTCGTATTTTCCCTCTATGAGGTCTGCCTGTGCTTCCAGAAGGTGGATCAGCGGCTCCTGATCGGCGCTCAATAGCCCTTGGGTACGTGCGGTCATCTTTCGCGCAAGAATGGCATTACCCGCACCAGCCGCAATCAGGCCGGTCGAAAGTGCCTGATAGCCGCGATCACGCTTGCGTGCGCGGAAATAGCGTCGCGCTGCATGAGGAGAGTTCCAAACCGTGTTGAACAGCCACCAGACGATCATGATGGCAACGATAAGAGCTGCAACAACCGAGGCCGCTACCATAAGGCTCATCTCGATCAGCTGACCCTGCCAGACGATGGAGAGTACCCCAGGACGGTCGGCCAGCCAAGAAAAGCCAAAGGCAATGAAAAGGACGATGACGACGAAACTGATGATTTTTGTCATGTCTTATCCCTGCTTGCCAGTGCTGGTGATGGCGCGTGTCAGCGTGCCGTTCACGAGGTCTTCAACCTCAACGCGGGCATCGAGCGACTTTTTGAATTCGGTCGATGTCGCCTTGGCTGGCTCAGGCAGGCCATCCCATTCCAGTGCCGCACCCTTCAGGTCGCCGTTTCGGAGCTTATCTTCGATCCGTGCAATCTTTGCGTCCGCACCTTCGCCTTCGATATTGCCGACAGGGCGAACCTTGACGAGAGACAACGCACTCTGTGCAAGCCTGTCCAATACGCCTTGATTGGGGTCTGCCTGATTGAGTGAATCCAGCATAACATTGGCGACATCAGGAAAATTGCGGGTCAACTCTGCGCGAGAGGGGACACCCGTGTTTGCAAAGGGGCGAAGGG
This sequence comes from Agrobacterium bohemicum, assembly GCF_001562555.1. Classification (NCBI taxonomy): domain Bacteria; kingdom Pseudomonadati; phylum Pseudomonadota; class Alphaproteobacteria; order Hyphomicrobiales; family Rhizobiaceae; genus Agrobacterium; species Agrobacterium bohemicum. The sequence goes on along the minus strand of NZ_KQ961025.1, from coordinate 151,860 downwards.
ACTGGACTGCCGGATCATCTGGCGTAACACGAGACAGCGTATCAAGCTCTGATAGGAACGGTCCGCCCCGATCAATGGCTGCCTTCAATCCGGCAGACGCAATGGCGCGAGCGACTTCGACATCGTCGCGCGGTTCGTTGATCTTGGTTTCAGCCTCGCTCAAACGGCGAGTGAGATCGGCGGTTGCGGTGTCCTGAGTGGCTTTTTCGGATTGAAGCGTGGAAACCGTGCCTTCCAGTGCTGCCAACTTGCTGGCAACGTCATCGCCGCCAGATGATGCAGAGCTTTCCAGCGTAGCGATGCGCGCTTCGAGTGACGACGTATCCCCTGTCGCCTGTGGTGCACTGGCAACCTGTTCGCGAAGGCTGGCGAGTTGCGTCTCAAGGGCGGTTAATTCGTCCGACGAACCGCCGTTACCCGTAAACGGTGGCAGGTAACCGGCATATTGCATGCTGCCTGCAGCCAAAAGCGCTATCAGGCCGCCGACGATACCGGCAGCAACAAGGCCGGAATTGCCAGCTCGGTTTTCCGTGGCGCTTCTCGAGGCGCTTGTCGTGCTGCCCGAGGACGTTTTGTCGCTTGCCGGTTTGGCCGCGTCGGTTTTCAGCGGTTCCGAGTTTGTAGCGGCCTTGGGCGCTTCGGCTTTCAAAGGCGGCACCGACGATGTCTTTGCAGGGCCCTGCTCGGCAGCCTTCACGTCATCGGTCTTATGGATATTAGGCTCCGGCTCTATCGGGGTTTTTACCTGCTCTTCCCATATTGGGCGGGGATTTTCCTTCGGAGCATGGACTGGCGATGATGATGCGACAGATGTGCTCTCATCAGGTTTGGCCGTACTTGCGGCATCAGTGGGGGCTGCATCCTTGTCCGTGCCGAGTTCTTTCACGTCCTTGGCGTCCAGATCGATTGTGACCGGTTCGGCGCTGGACTTGGAGTGGCGTGGCGGTTTTCCCGATACCATGACAACCTCATTTTGCCTGCATTTCCCTAAACCTAGTTAGTGATGACGGCAAAGGAAAGAGGCAAGAGGGAATTAGGTTCCAGCCTTTGCGTCCAGAAGATCGAACATTTCACTCTCGCTGGGGACAGCGGAGGCCAAGGCATTGGATCGAAACGCAACCGGAATCTCGGAAAGTACCTTGCCGCTGATGCAGATAAACTTGCAGTGATCCAATTGCCTGAAAACCGGCTGACCGACCAGCAGCTTGAAAAACAACCGAACAGCCTCGCTGGAGTAAAAAAGAACAGCATCCGCCGTTGCATCTGCAAAAAGGATATCGAGTCGTGCACGGTCCCACGACACAGGCGTCATTTCGTATGCCTCAATGGTTTCGAACGGTATGTCCAAAGCGGAAAGCCGCTCTTCAAAGCCTTCATCCCTTGGCGTTCCGGCCAGGTAGAGGAGACGGCTCCATGGCGCGGGGGTGTTTTTTCTGGCACTCGCGATCAGATCAGCCAAGGCCTGGCCATCGCTTTCGCCAGCAATAATATTCTCAAAGCCAGCCTCGCGCGCTGCACGTGCCGAAGCAGACCCTACCGTAAACAGGGGCGTCTGTATGAGTGTTGATACACCGAGGTTTCCCGCTATCAGCACTCGAACAGCTTCCGCGCTGGTCACGGCAAGTGCCTGCGGCTGCTTTGCCAAAGCCAAAGCAGCCGTTTCAATGTGGTGAATGGGTTGGGTGAGTGGCAGAAGCACCGGTTCATGGCCGTGCTCCCGCAAAAGTGTTGCCGTCTTTTGCCCTGACGCTTGCGGGCGTGTGACGACGACGCGCATGGTCAGGTCCAGCCTTCGAAGAAGCCGGTTCCGGCAGCGGCCCGAACCTGTTCTCCCGCTTTTTGACCGAGCGCCGACGCTTGCGCACATTTGCCCGATATCTCGACGCTGTGTTCGGTTCGTCCATCTGGGGTCAGGATAAGGCCAGAGAAATGCAGGTCATCGCCATCGCACATCGCATAACCGGCGATTGGCGTGCGGCATGAGCCATCGAGCACCGAGAGGAAAGCGCGCTCGCAGGAAACGGCATCATGGGTGGGAGCGTGATTGATGGCTGCGAGCAGATCATCGATGCGTCTATCGCCAATACGGCTCTCGATGCCGATGGCACCTTGTGCGGGCGCTGGCAGGAAGTTTTTCGTTTCCAGCAACTCGGTTGGCACGTCTGCCATATCCAGCCGCTTGAGGCCGGCAAAGGCCAGCAATGTCGCATCGGCTAGTCCGTCTTCCAGTTTGCGCAGTCGCGTCGCCACGGCGCCGCGAAACAGAATGACATTGAGATCCGGTCGCACGCGACGGATCAGTGCCTGTCGGCGCAGCGAGGCCGAGCCGACGGTCGCGCCATGGGGAAGTTCGATCAGCCTTGGTGCGGTGCGACCAATGAAGGCGTCGCGCACGTCTTCGCGGGGCAGGAATGCGGAAAGATGCAAGCCTTCCGGCAGTTTCGTCGCCATGTCCTTGGCGGAATGCACGGCAAAATCCAGATCGCCCGACAAAAGCTTCGTTTCGAGTTCTTCGGTAAACAGGCCCTTGCCGCCAACTTCCGACAAGGCGCGATCCGCAATGCGATCACCCTTGGTAGTGATCGGTACGATCTCGAACATTTCTGGGGCAAGGCCATTGGCTCGCACGAGACGATCCCGCGTCTCATGGGCCTGCGCCAGCGCCAAGGGGCTGCCGCGTGTGCCGATTCGGAAAGGTTTTGTTTGCATCCGCTTCTATCCGTTGTTACCGGAGGTGTTCGTACCCAAGTTTCTGAAGCACCGCAATCAACGAACCCGCTGATGACCCCCTTTCTTCGTATCCTCGGCATAGAGACAAGTTGTGACGAAACCGCTGCATCCGTGGTGGTTCGGCATGCCGACGGCCGTGGAGAGATTATCTCCGACGTCGTTTTGTCGCAGCTGGAAGAACATAGTGCCTATGGCGGCGTGGTGCCGGAAATCGCCGCGCGCGCCCATGTGGAAGCGCTCGATACTTTGATTGAAGAGGCGCTGACCGGTGCAGGTGTCGCGCTTGCCGATATCGATGCTATTGCTGCAACCTCAGGTCCGGGGCTGATCGGCGGGCTTATCGTCGGTTTGATGACCGGCAAGGCGATTGCCATGGCGAGCGGCAAACCACTTTACGCCATCAACCATCTGGAAGGTCATGCGCTGACGGCGCGGTTGACCGATGGCCTGGCCTTTCCATATCTTATGCTGCTGGTGTCTGGCGGGCATACGCAACTCATCCTCGTGCGTGGCGTTGGACAATATGAGCGCTGGGGCACGACAATCGACGATGCTTTGGGCGAAGCTTTCGACAAGACCGCCAAGCTTTTGGGATTGCCCTATCCCGGCGGGCCGGCCGTGGAAAAGGCTGCGGCACATGGCAATGCGGATCGTTTCGCTCTGCCACGGCCGATGGTGGGTGAAGCGCGGCTCGATTTTTCCTTTTCCGGTTTGAAGACCGCAGTTCGCCAGGCGGCTACGGCGATTGCTCCACTCTCCGAGCAGGATATTGCCGATATCTGCGCGTCCTTTCAAAAGGCCGTATCGCGCACTCTGAAGGACCGTATAGGCAGAGGCTTGCAACGGTTTCTAGAGGAGTTTCCTTTGGTTGACGGTGGGCCGTCATTGGTTGTGGCTGGTGGCGTCGCGGCCAATCAGGAGATACGCCGAACACTTCAGGATTTATGCGACAAGCATCGTTTTCGGTTTATCGCACCGCCGCTACAGCTGTGCACGGACAATGCGGCCATGATTGCATGGGCCGGTCTGGAACGTATGGCGCTGGGCATGGAGCCGGATAGTTTCGATACGCAGCCGCGTTCTCGTTGGCCGCTTGATGCGCAAGCGCAGACGCTGATTGGCTTCGGCAAACGCGGAGCGAAGGCATGACGGAGCGTGAAAAAGTCGTCGTCATTGGTTCGGGAGCTTTCGGCACAGCCATTGCCGTGGTCGTGGCGTTGGAAAACCGCCATGATGTAACGCTGCTCGGACGGGATGCCGCATTGATGGCGGATTTGCGCGTGGACGGCGTACATGACGCTGCACTCCCTGGCATTTCTCTGCCGGATGCGCTGAACTACTCCGCCGAACCTGACGTGCTCCGAGATGCTGGTATCGTTCTCTTTGCCATGCCATCCCAGGCGCAAGCGGATGCGGCGCGAAACTACGGTCCTTATCTGGCTAACGATGCTGTTGTTGTAACTTGTGCAAAAGGCATCGACCGCTCCTCGGGCCAATTGCTGACCGACGTGCTGGAGCGCGAGTTGCCACATCATCCTGTCGGCGTCTTGTCAGGCCCCGGTTTTGCTGCCGATATTGCAAAGGGACTGCCAACCGCCATGGCTGTGGCCGCTACCGATGCCGGTGTCGCCGAGCGGCTGGCCCAGACGATTTCGGGGCGTACCTTCAGGCTTTATGCTTCAACCGATCGGACAGGTGTGCAGTTGGGCGGCGCATTGAAGAATGTGCTGGCGATTGCGGGCGGCATCGTCGAAGGGGCAGGGCTAGGTGACTCGGCAAAAGCTGCGCTTATCTCACGGGGACTGGCCGAAATGTCGCGCCTTGTGGTCGCTATGGGCGGTCAGGCAGATACGGTTCGCGGCCTTTCAGGTCTTGGCGATCTCGTTCTGACCGCAACGAGCCATCAGTCGCGTAACCTGCGCTTCGGTATTTCGCTGGGGCAGGGTGGCGATCCCGGCTCGTTCTATGGCGGCCTCGTGGAAGGCGCTTATTCTGCTTCCGTCGCATCACGCCTTGCCGCTGAACGCGGGATCGAGATGCCGGTGACGGATTCGGTTGCTGCGATCATTGACGGCAAGCTCGATGTGAAAACTGCTATTCAACAATTGATGACACGGCCCATCACGACCGAATAGGGCTCAAGAGGAGACGAAAATGCTGTTTGCCTTCATCTGCAAAGACAAGCCCGACCATCTGCATGTGCGTATGGAAACCCGCCCGGTGCACCTGGAACATCTGAACAAGCTGAACGCCGAAGGCACGTTGAAGATTGCTGGTCCGTTTTTGGACGCGAACGGCAAGCCGAATGGCAGCTTGGTGATTGTCGAGGCAACTGATATCGATGCCGCTAAGGCTCTGGCTGATGCCGATCCTTACGCCAAAGCCGGTCTGTTTGAAAGCGTCGATGTGAAGCCTTATAATTGGGTCTTCAACAATCCGGGAGCGTGAAAAGCATGGCTAATTACTGGCTTTTCAAGTCCGAGCCCTCGACATGGTCCTGGGAGCAGCAGAAAGCGAAAGGCGAGGCGGGCGAAGAGTGGGGCGGCGTCCGCAATTATCAGGCGCGCAACAATATGCGCGCCATGAAGATTGGCGACAAAGGCTTTTTCTACCACTCCAATGAGGGGCTGGAAGTCGTCGGCATCGTGGAGGTCTGTGAATTGTCCCGGCCTGATTCGACGGCGGAAGGCGATGCGCGCTGGGACTGCGTGCACATCAAGGCCGTTTGCGATGTACCCTCACCTGTTACGCTCAAAGACGTGAAAGCCAATCCCAAGCTTGCGGATATGTCTCTCGTCACCTCCATGCGTCTCTCTGTGCAGCCGGTGCTGTTGGAGGAATATCTTGAGGTCTGCCGCATGGGCAAACTCGACAAGCTTCCGCGCTCGCCGGACTGAATGGATTTGAAGACCGATCCCGAGGTTTTTATCAAAAGCAATACGACCATAATGTCGCCGCCGCATGTCCCGGAAATTCGGTTGCATCTGGCAAGCGAAGCCCATGATCTATGGCTGAAGACAGAAGACGAGTTGCAGGAAATTGGTCTGCCTCCGCCGTTCTGGGCCTTCGCCTGGGCCGGCGGGCAAGGACTTGCACGTTATGTTCTCGATCATCCCGAGCAGGTTGCAGGCCGCAATGTGATGGATTTTGCCAGCGGCTCCGGGCTTGTCGCTATTGCTGCTGCCAAGGCAGGAGCCGCCAGCGTAATGGCTATCGACATTGACCCTTGGGCAGAGGTGGCAGTCTGTCTCAACGCGAAAGATAACGATGTCCACGTGCGCTTTAACGGTTCAAATGTGATCGGCAGCAATGTCGACGCGGATGTTCTGCTGGCTGGTGATGTTTTTTACGATCGCGCATTTGCCGATGCGCTCACTCCCTGGTTTTCGATGCTGAGCCGCAAAGGCGTCATCGTTCTGGTCGGCGATCCCGGGCGGGCATATTTGCCCAAGGACCGGTTAGAAGCCTGCGGCACCTACGAGGTCCCTGTCACACGGATTCTGGAAGATAGCGACGTGAAGAAGACGACTGTCTGGCGTTTCCTCTAGGCCAGTTGTCAGGGTCGAATGACGCACACGCCCGCCTCGTAAGAGCACTCTGCCCCCATAGTTGAGCTGTTGACATAAATGAGTCTAGGTCTCAAGGAATGCCCCTTCGTGGGTGGGTTGCTGTAGCCTTGCCCGTCCGCAGCGAAGTAAATTCCATTCCCCCTTGCCCGAACGCTGGAGATGCTGCCGGCATATGTTCCAAGTCCACGGATATAGGATGGCAGTCCATTGCCTCCATAAAACGAGCGCTGCTGATGCCGCTTGCCATGTTCGCCGGCATCGCTCCTATGATTTTCACCGGCATGGGCGTGTAACGCGGTAACTATAGGAAGCGAAAGGGCAACCATCGCAGCAATGATTCGGACCAATAACATGACCTAAAACCTCCGGATTTTATTCAGTTCGCAAATGCCCAAAGCCTCGTAAAAATTTACGTAGACGTAAGTTTTTTGCATCCGTACGGATTGGAAACGCTGGACATTTGATTTTCGATCCGGGTTTCCAATACGAATCTTCGTCACACAATCGATTAAATTCGATTCGACTGTCAATTGTGCTTGTGGTGATGCCTTCGTATGATTAAAGGTCGCGGTTGGTGCAATGCACATTCTCTCATCATGTGCTGTTGCTTTGGGCGCGCTCGAACGGTCGAAGCGCACTGGAAAACGCCGCGAGGTTCTGATGGCGAATGTGACAAATAACCGGCCTCTGTCGCCACATCTTCAAGTTTACAAGCTGATCCCGACGATGCTTGCGTCGATCGTGCACCGCATAACCGGTGCCGCGCTGTATTTCGGTACGCTTCTGGTCGTGTGGTGGCTGGTCGCCGCCGCATCCGGCGGCGCTTACTATGAATGGGTGCAGTGGGCGATGGGCAGCATCATCGGCAAGCTGATCCTGATCGGCTACACCTGGGCGCTGATGTATCACATGCTGAGTGGCCTTCGTCACTTCATGTGGGATCTGGGTTATGGTTTCGAAAAGCACTTCACCACCAAGCTGGTAAAAATATCGCTGGTCGTGTCCATCTGTCTGACCGCGCTGATCTGGGTCATCGCCTACATCGTGCGCTAAGGAGATCGTTTCATGGATATGCGTACCCCTCTGAACAAGGTCCGCGGTCTTGGCTCCGCCAAGGATGGCACCGAGCATTTCTGGCGCCAGCGCGTCACGGCCGTCGCCAACGTTCCGCTGCTGTTGTTCTTCGTCGTTTTCCTGGTCATGTATGGCGGCGCACCGCATGCGGAAGTCGTTTCGGCTCTTGCCAATCCGCTGGTCGCGGTGGTCATGGCGCTGGTGGTCATTTCGGGCGTCATTCACATGAAGCTTGGCATGCAGGTCATCATCGAAGACTATATTCACGCCGAATATCTGAAGCTCGCTCTGGTGATGCTCAACACGTTCTTCGCGATCATCGTTGGCGGCCTCTGTCTGTTCGCCATTCTGAAAATCGCATTCGCAGGATAATCCGTCATGGCATCGATCAGTTCACCTTCCACCAATGGCAAGGCATATACCTATGTCGATCACTCCTATGACGTGATCGTCGTGGGTGCTGGTGGCGCGGGTCTTCGCGCCACGCTCGGCATGGCCGAGCAGGGTTTCAAGACCGCTTGCATCACCAAGGTTTTCCCGACGCGTTCGCACACCGTTGCGGCACAGGGCGGTATTGCCGCCTCGCTCAACAACATGACGCCGGATAGCTGGCAGTGGCACCTTTACGACACCGTCAAGGGTTCCGACTGGCTGGGCGACGTGGACGCCATGCAGTATCTCGCCATGGAAGCGCCAAAGGCGGTCTATGAGCTTGAGCATTACGGCGTGCCGTTCTCGCGTAACGCCGAGGGCAAGATTTATCAGCGCCCATTCGGCGGCCACATGCAGAATTACGGCGAAGGTCCACCGGTACAGCGCACCTGCGCTGCTGCCGACCGTACCGGCCACGCCATTCTGCACACGCTTTACGGCCAGTCGCTGCGCCACAATGCCGAATTCTTCATCGAGTATTTCGCGCTCGACCTCATCATGTCCGATGATGGCAGCCGTTGCACGGGCGTCGTTGCCTGGAACCTCGATGACGGCACTATCCATCGCTTCACCGCCAAGATGGTGGTTCTGGCGACGGGTGGTTACGGCCGCGCTTACTTCTCCGCAACATCTGCGCACACCTGCACGGGCGATGGCGGCGGCATGGTTGCCCGCGCCGGTCTTCCGCTTCAGGATATGGAATTCGTTCAGTTCCACCCGACCGGTATTTATGGTGCAGGTTGCTTGATTACAGAAGGCGCACGCGGTGAGGGCGGTTATCTTGTCAACTCCGAAGGCGAGCGCTTCATGGAGCGCTACGCGCCATCCGCCAAGGATCTCGCCTCGCGTGACGTCGTTTCGCGCTGCATGACCATGGAAATCCGCGAAGGCCGCGGCGTTGGCAAGAACAAGGACCACATCTTCCTGCATCTGGATCACCTCGATCCGGCTATCCTGCATGAGCGTCTGCCGGGCATTTCCGAAAGCGCCAAGATTTTCGCAGGCGTGGACGTGACGCGCGAGCCGATCCCGGTTCTACCGACTGTTCACTATAATATGGGCGGCATTCCGACCAACTATTGGGGCGAAGTGCTGAACGCAGATGGCGAAAACCCGGAACGTATATTGCCCGGCCTTATGGCTGTTGGTGAAGCCGGTTGTGCGTCTGTTCACGGTGCAAACCGTCTCGGCTCCAACTCGCTGATCGACCTTGTGGTGTTTGGCCGCGCTGCTGCCATTCGCGCCTCCGAAGTCATCGATCGCGCCAGTGCTATTCCGGCCCTCAATGTCGCAGCCTGTGACAAGATCATGGATCGCTTCGACCGTCTGCGCAACGCCAATGGCAGCACGCCGACTGCCGTTTTGCGTGACAAGATGCAGCGCGCCATGCAGGACGATGCCGCCGTGTTCCGCACACAGGAATCGCTGGAAAGCGGTTGCAAGCGTATTTCAGCCATCTGGCAAGAACTGCCGGATATCAAGGTCACCGACCGTTCCATGGTCTGGAATTCGGATCTCGTGGAAACGCTGGAACTCGAAAACCTCATGGCCAACGCCATCGCCACGGTTTATGGCGCGGAAGCCCGCAAGGAAAGCCGTGGCAGCCATGCGCGTGAAGACTTCGTCGATGGCCCATTTGGCGGTCGCGACGACATCAACTGGCGCAAGCACACGCTGGCCTGGGTCAACCCGCAGGGTGACGTGAAGCTCGACTATCGCCCGGTTCACACCGACCTGATTGCCGACGGCATCGATCTCCAGAAGATCGCGCCAAAAGCTCGCGTCTATTGATTTGAGAGGAACTGGACATGGTTGAACTTACACTTCCCAAGAACTCTCAGATGACCGAAGGCAAGGTCTGGCCAAAGCCTGCCGGTGCCAAGAATGTGCGCGAATATCGCGTCTATCGCTGGAACCCGGATGATGGCCAGAACCCGCATATCGATACCTATTACATCGATATCGATGATTGTGGCCCGATGGTTCTGGATGCGCTTCTCTACATCAAGAACAACATCGACCCGACGTTGACGTTGCGCCGTTCCTGTCGTGAGGGCATTTGCGGTTCCTGCGCGATGAACATCGATGGCACGAACACGCTTGCCTGCACCAAGGGCATGGACGAGATCAAGGGAACGGTGAAGGTCTATCCGCTGCCGCATATGCCGGTGGTCAAGGATCTTGTGCCGGATCTGTCGAATTTCTATGCGCAGCACCGCTCTATTGAGCCTTGGCTGAAGACTGTTTCGCCGACGCCTGCGAAGGAATGGAAGCAGAGCCATGACGACCGCCAGAAGCTGGATGGTCTCTATGAGTGCATTCTGTGCGCCTGCTGCTCCGCCTCCTGTCCGAGCTACTGGTGGAATGGCGACCGCTATCTCGGTCCCGCCGTTCTGCTACAGGCTTACCGCTGGCTGATCGACAGCCGCGATGAGGCAACCGGCGAGCGTCTCGACAACCTCGAAGACCCGTTCCGCCTTTATCGCTGCCACACGATCATGAACTGCGCGCAGGCTTGCCCGAAGGGTCTCAACCCTGCCAAGGCGATTGCCGAGATCAAGAAGATGATGGTAGAGCGTCGCGTCTGAACGGGCGTATAATCGAAGTTAGTAAACAGGCTGCGACTCCCCGTCGTGGCCTGTTTGACAATAACGGGGCTGGAAATTTCTATAAAAATCGACTGAAATTGCAATTATCGCGGTAGCGGCTTGCGTTAGCTAATGCTTTGGTAATAATTCAGCCGTTTTGTGTAGACATGGTCTTGCCGAAGCAGAAAATCGGGAGCTTAAGATGCAGTTTAGATATGTGGCGACGGGTCTCGCGGTCGTTATGAGCCTTGCCGGTTGCCAACGTACCTCCTACGATTACAACAACAATAGTGGCCCAAGCGGTAATCCCGGTTACACCCCGCCGCTCCAGGCCCAGCCGGTTCCGCAGGTTCAGTCCGGTGCATTGCCGCCTCCTGGCGGTTCTACGCAGTTTCCTACCGCACCTGCCAACGCAGCTCCCGGTGGCGCAAACGTTGCGTCCGCAGCACCTGCCGCAGCCATGGATGTTACCAAGGAAGCCATGGTCGGCAACTGGCGCGTGTCCAATGGCGGCGCAAGCTGCGATATGTTCCTGACGCTCACCAATCTAGGCAGCGGTTCGCGCGGCGGCACCCGCGGTTGCGCTGGCGAACTGTCGTCCATGGGTTCATGGGAAGTATCCAACAAAATGGTGCTGTTCAAGAACCGTGCGGGCGACACAATCGGTCGCGTCTACAAAACTGGTGATACCCGTTACGATGGCACGACGAACAGCGGTCAGCCGCTTGGCCTCAGCCGATAATCTGCATCACGCGGGTGGCGCTCGCGCTGCCTGCGTATGAGGCCCGTTCATGAAGCCATTGCCGGACTACAATCACAGCGTCGTTGAACAACTCAACGTATTGACGGCGTCTGGCGAGCTGAAGGCCGATCCCGCTCAGCTTGAGGTGGCTGCTCAACTGGACCGCATCCTCACTGATCTTAAAATCCGCAAACCCGCCAAGAAGAAAAGCGCGCTGGGCTGGATGTTCGCAAAAAAAGCGGGCCTCGCACATTCAGCGAAGGGGCTGTATGTCCACGGTAGCGTCGGACGCGGCAAAACCATGCTGATGGACATGTTCTATCAGCTTGCGCCGATCGAAAAGAAACGCCGTTGCCATTTCCATGAGTTCATGGCTGATGTTCACAACCGCGTTCATGCCCATCGCCAGAAGCTGAAAAACGGCGAAACCAAGCAGGCGGATCCTATTCCGCCGGTTGCCGCGCAGTTGCTGGCCGAGGCGGAACTGCTGTGTTTCGATGAGTTCACCGTGACAGATATTGCTGACGCGATGATTCTCGCGCGTCTTTTCACCGAGCTTTTCGCCCACGGCTGTACGCTGGTCACGACATCCAATGTGGTGCCGGACAATCTCTACAAGGACGGGCTGAATCGCAGCCTTTTTCTTCCCTTCGTGGATATGTTGAAGGCACATGTTCAGGTCGTATCGCTGGATAGCCCGACCGACTACCGCATGGAAAAGATCAAAAGCCTGCCTGTCTACGTGACCCCGCTAGGTGACGCGTCCGATAGGGCCATGGATGTCGCGTGGAAAGAACTGACGGCGGGTAGTGCCGCGGAGCCGACCGAAATCACCATGAAGGGCCGGATCATTCCGGTGCCGAGAGCCGTTGGACGCGCAGCACGGTTTTCATTTTCCGAGCTTTGTGAGAAGCCACTCGGTGCCTCCGACTTCCTCGCTATCGCAGACAGGTTTGACACTGTTTTCATCGACCATATTCCACTCCTCAACGCAGATAAACGCAATGAGACGAAGCGGTTCATCATCCTGATCGATGCGTTTTACGATCATACCGTACGCGTGTTCGCGTCGGCTGCGGCCATGCCAGAAGATTTGCTGGTGACGCGAAAAGGGACGGAAGGCTTCGAATTCGATCGAACAGCCTCTCGCCTGTTTGAGATGCGAAGCGCCGATTATCTGGCATTGCACAACGAAAAACGTCCAGCGACATGACGGTTCTGTAACAAAAATTCTTACGTTTACGTAAGAATTTTATGATCTAAACGATTGAAAAATCTGGATCATAAAGAAACGGTTGCCATTTCTGGCTAATGAAGCTAAGTCGGGTGCGACAATTTAGGCCGCCACACGCTCGCGGTGAAATTGAATTGAAGCTCAAGAGGAAGCATTCGATGGCTCGCAAAAAGATTGCACTTATTGGTTCTGGCATGATTGGTGGCACATTGGCCCATCTCGCCAGCCTGAAGGAATTGGGCGACATCGTCCTCTTCGATATTGCTGACGGTATCCCGCAGGGCAAGGGTCTGGATATTGCCCAGTCCGGCCCGGTTGAAGGCTTCAATGCAAAACTGACCGGTGCTAGCGACTACGCAGCCATCGAAGGCGCGGACGTCTGCATCGTCACAGCCGGTGTTGCCCGCAAGCCAGGCATGAGTCGCGATGATCTTCTCGGCATCAACCTCAAGGTCATGGAGCAGGTCGGCGCCGGCATTAAGAAATATGCTCCGAACGCTTTCGTGATCTGCATCACCAACCCGCTCGACGCGATGGTCTGGGCCCTTCAGAAGTTCTCCGGCCTGCCGAAGAACAAGGTCGTCGGCATGGCCGGCGTTCTCGACAGCGCGCGCTTCCGCCTGTTCCTGTCTGAAGAATTCAATGTGTCCGTGCAGGACGTGACGGCATTCGTTCTCGGCGGTCACGGCGACACAATGGTGCCGCTCGCCCGTTACTCGACAGTTGGTGGCATTCCGCTGACGGACCTCGTCAAGATGGGCTGGCTGACTGCCGAGCGTCTGGAAGAGATCGTTCAGCGCACGCGTGATGGCGGTGCGGAAATCGTTGGTCTGCTCAAGACCGGTTCTGCCTATTATGCGCCTGCCGCTTCGGCAATCGAAATGGCCGAGTCCTACCTCAAGGACAAGAAGCGTGTTCTGCCTGCCGCTGCCTACCTCTCGGGTCAGTACGGCGTCAACGACATGTATGTCGGCGTACCAACGATCATCGGTGCAGGCGGTATCGAGCGCATCATCGAAATCGAACTCAACAAGGACGAGGAAGCCGCCTTCCAGAAGTCCGTCGGCGCGGTTGCTGGTCTTTGCGAAGCCTGCATCAACATTGCTCCGTCGCTGACGTAATTGCCGCACAGGCTACAAACAGGGATTAATCCATGAATATTCATGAGTATCAGGCCAAAGCTCTTCTGAAGGGCTATGGTGCGCCGGTGGCCGAAGGGGTTGCTATCCTCAAGGTCGAGGAAGCCGAAGCGGCTGCAAAGCAGCTTCCCGGTCCGCTTTACGTGGTCAAGAGCCAGATCCATGCTGGTGGACGCGGTAAGGGCAAGTTCAAGGAACTCGGCCCCGATGCAAAGGGCGGCGTTCGTCTTGCCAAGTCCATCGAGGAAGTCGTTTCCCACGCCAAGGACATGCTCGGCAACACTCTGGTAACGGCGCAGACGGGCGATGCTGGCAAGCAGGTCAACCGTCTCTACATCGAAGACGGCGCGGACATCGACCGCGAACTTTACTGCTCGCTGCTGGTCGATCGCTCTGTTGGTCAGGTCGCATTCGTGGTTTCCACGGAAGGCGGCATGGACATCGAGGCTGTTGCTCACGACACGCCAGAGAAAATCCACACGATTGCGATTGAGCCTGAAGCCGGCGTAACGGCTGACAACATTGCTGCGATCTCCAAGGCTCTGGAGCTTTCGAGCGCAGCCGCTGAAGATGCCAAGGCGCTTTTCCCTGCGCTCTATAAAGCCTTTGTCGAAAAGGACATGGCTCTTCTTGAAGTCAACCCGCTCATCGTCATGACGGACGGCCACCTGCGCGTTCTCGACGCGAAGATGTCTTTCGACGGCAACGCGATTTTCCGTCACGACGACGTGAAGCTGCTGCGCGACGAAACCGAAGAAGACGCCAAGGAAATCGAAGCCTCCAAGTGGGACCTCGCCTATGTGGCTCTCGATGGCAACATCGGCTGCATGGTCAATGGTGCCGGTCTTGCCATGGCAACGATGGACATCATCAAGCTGTACGGCAAAGAGCCTGCAAACTTCTGTGACGTCGGCGGTGGCGCTGGCAAAGAGAAGGTTGCGGCTGCGTTCAAGATCATCACGGCTGACCCGAAGGTCGAGGGCATCCTCGTCAACATCTTCGGCGGCATCATGAAGTGCGACGTCATTGCCGAGGGCGTTATCGCTGCGGTGAAGGAAGTCGGCTTGAAGGTTCCACTCGTCGTGCGCCTCGAAGGCACCAATGTCGAGTTGGGCAAGAAACTCCTGAACGAATCAGGTCTTGCGATTACCGCTGCTGACGACCTGGACGATGCGGCCAAGAAGATCGTCGCGGCGATCAACGGCTAATTGAGGGACTGGAAATAATGTCTATTCTTGTAAACAAAGACACCAAGATCCTCGTTCAGGGTCTGACCGGAAAAACCGGCACGTTCCACACCGAACAGGCGCTTGCTTATTACGGCACGCAGATGGTCGGCGGTATTCACCCCAAGAAGGGTGGCGAAACCTGGACCGGTTCCAAGGGCGAAAGCCTGCCGATCTATGCCACTGTTGCTGAAGCCAAGGAAAAGACCGGCGCTGATGCATCGGTGATCTACGTTCCGCCAGCAGGCGCTGCCGATGCGATCATCGAAGCTATCGAAGCGGAAATTCCGTTCATCACCTGCATCACCGAAGGCATACCTGTCATGGACATGGTTCGGGTCAAGGCTCGCCTTGATCGTTCCAACTCACGTCTGCTTGGCCCTAACTGCCCAGGCATCATGACGCCGGAAGAGTGCAAGATCGGCATTATGCCGGGTTCGATCTTCCGCAAGGGTTCGGTCGGTATTGTGTCGCGCTCCGGCACACTTACATATGAAGCTGTGTTCCAGACATCGAACGAAGGCCTCGGTCAGACAACGGCTGTCGGTATCGGTGGTGACCCGGTCAAGGGCACCGAGTTCATCGACATCCTGGAAATGTTCCTCGCCGACGAAGCGACACAATCGATCATCATGATCGGTGAAATCGGTGGTGCCGCTGAAGAAGATGCGGCGCAGTTCCTGATCGACGAAGCCAAGAAAGGCCGTAAGAAGCCGATGGCTGGTTTCATTGCTGGTCGTACCGCTCCGAAGGGCCGCACCATGGGTCACGCCGGTGCTGTCGTTTCTGGCGGTAAGGGCGATGCGGAATCCAAGATTTCGGCCATGGAAGCGGCTGGCATCAAGGTGTCGCCTTCCCCGGCACGCCTCGGCAAGACACTGGTCGAAGTCCTCAAGGGCTGAGACTTGCATGATTAAGGGCAGCGGGCAGGCATTGGAAGCAATAGCCTGCCCGTAGCCAAGACAGAACGACGGCCGCTTAGCGGCAAAGACTAAAGCGGCAGACCGAACGGTCATCAACGGGATTGAGGAGGCGGGCGCAGACGTCCGCGAAGATACCATGGCAAGGCAAGAAGCTAACGAGCAGTTTCAGATCACGTCGTTTCTCGACGGCGCGAATGCAGCGTATATCGAGCAGCTCTACGCCCGGTACGAAGACGATCCGTCTTGCGTTTCTCCAGAGTGGCAAAGCTTTTTCAAGGGCCTAGCCGAAAATCCTGATGATGTGAAAAAGGCCGCCAAGGGCGCGTCCTGGAAGCGTTCCAATTGGCCGATTTCTGCCAATGGCGATCTGATTTCGGCGCTGGACGGCAACTGGGCAACGGTTGAGAAAGCACTTGAGAAAAAGGTTCAGGCCAAGGCCGAAGCCAAGAGCGCGGAAACCGGCAAGCCCGTTAGCGAAGCTGAAGTCCTTCAGGCGAGCCGCGACAGCGTGCGTGCCATCATGATGATCCGTGCCTACCGCATGCGTGGCCATCTTCATGCAAAGCTGGACCCGCTCGGCATCGCCAGCGCCGTCGAGGATTACGATGAATTGTCGCCGAAGTCTTACGGCTTCGAAGAGAGCGACTACGACCGCAAGATTTTCATCGATAACGTTCTCGGTCTCGAATACGCGACCGTCCGCGAAATGATCGAAATCCTCGAGCGAACCTATTGCTCGACCCTGGGTGTCGAGTTCATGCACATGTCCAACCCGGACGAAAAGGCATGGATTCAGTCGCGCATCGAGGGTCCGGATAAGGGTTTCGACTTCACGCCCGAGGGCAAGAAAGCAATTCTCTCCAAGCTGGTCGAAGGCGAAGGCTACGAACAGTTTCTCGATGTCCGTTTCAAGGGCACCAAGCGCTTCGGCCTGGATGGCAGCGAATCGCTCATCCCAGCTCTGGAGCAGATCATCAAGCGTGGTGGTCAGGAAGGTCTCGAAGAAGTCGTTCTGGGTATGGCGCACCGTGGTCGCCTCAACGTTTTGACCAACGTGATGGGCAAGCCGCACCGCGCCGTGTTCCACGAGTTCAAGGGTGGTTCGTTCAAGCCTGACGACGTCGAGGGTTCGGGCGACGTGAAGTATCACCTCGGTGCTTCTTCTGACCGCGAATTCGATGGCAACAAGGTTCACCTGTCGCTGACAGCCAATCCGTCGCATCTGGAAATCGTCAACCCTGTCGTCATGGGCAAGGCCCGCGCCAAGCAGGATCAGTTGGCGAAGGTCTGGGAAGGCGACACCATTCCGCTCTCCGAACGTGCCAAGGTTCTGCCGTTGCTGCTGCACGGAGACGCTGCTTTTGCTGGCCAGGGTGTGGTTGCCGAAATTCTCGGCCTTTCCGGCCTTCGCGGTCACCGCGTTGCCGGTACCATGCACTTCATCATCAACAACCAGATCGGCTTCACCACGAATCCGGGTTTCTCGCGTTCGTCGCCTTATCCATCCGATGTTGCCAAGATGATCGAAGCGCCCATCTTCCATGTCAATGGTGACGATCCGGAAGCTGTGGTTTATGCGGCCAAGGTCGCAACCGAATACCGCATGAAGTTCCACAAGCCTGTTGTGGTCGACATGTTCTGCTACCGTCGCTTTGGCCATAACGAAGGCGATGAGCCGTCCTTCACACAGCCGAAGATGTACAAGGTTATCCGTGCGCATAAGACGGTTGCCAACATCTATGCCGAGCGTTTGATTGCCGAAGGCCTGATCACCGAAGGCGAATTCGAGAAGATGAAGGCCGATTGGCGTGCGCATCTGGAGCAGGAATTCGAAGCAGGGCAGTCTTACAAGCCGAACAAGGCCGATTGGCTGGATGGTCAGTGGTCTGGCCTTCGTGCCGCCGACAATGCCGATGAGCAGCGTCGCGGCAAGACCGGCGCTCCGATGAAGCAGCTCAAGGAAATCGGTCGCAAGCTGTCTACCATTCCTGAAGGCTTCAAGGCGCATAAGACCATTCAGCGCTTCATGGAAAATCGCGCCAACATGATCGAGAGCGGCGAAGGTCTGGATTGGGCGATGGCGGAAGCCATGGCATTCGGTTCGCTCGTTGTTGACGGTCACAAGATCCGCCTGTCCGGCCAGGATTGCGAACGCGGTACGTTCTCGCAGCGTCACTCGGTTCTCTACGATCAGGAGAGCGAAGAGCGTTACATACCGCTGGCAAACCTTGCGCCAACGCAGGCCCGCTACGAAGTCATCAACTCGATGCTGTCTGAAGAAGCCGTGCTCGGTTTCGAATACGGCTACTCGCTGGCTCGCCCGAATGCTCTGACCCTCTGGGAAGCCCAGTTCGGTGACTTCGCCAATGGTGCACAGGTCGTATTCGACCAGTTCATCTCGTCTGGCGAACGCAAGTGGCTTCGCATGTCCGGTCTCGTCTGCCTTCTACCACATGGCTATGAAGGTCAGGGTCCTGAGCACTCGTCTGCCCGTCTGGAACGCTGGTTGCAGATGTGCGCCGAAGACAACATGCAGGTCGCAAACGTCACGACGCCTTCAAACTATTTCCACGTTCTGCGCCGTCAGGTGAAGCGCGATTTCCGCAAGCCGTTGATCCTGATGACGCCGAAGTCTCTGCTGCGCCACAAGCGTGCAACGTCTTCTCTGACGGAACTCGCCGGTGAATCATCGTTCCACCGTCTCTTGTGGGATGATGCGGAGGTCATCAAGGACGGTCCGATCAAGCTTCAGAAGGATTCGAAGATTCGTCGCGTCGTTCTGTGCACCGGCAAGGTCTATTACGATCTTCTCGAAGAGCGCGAAAAGCGTGGTATCGACGACATCTATCTGCTGCGCATCGAACAACTCTATCCGTTCCCGGCCAAGGCGCTCATCAATGAGCTGTCCCGCTTCCGCAACGCAGAGATGGTGTGGTGCCAAGAAGAGCCGAAGAACATGGGTGCGTGGTCGTTCATCGACCCTTATCTGGAATGGGTTCTGGCGCATATCGATGCCAAGTACCAGAAGGTCCGGTACACGGGCCGTCCGGCTGCTGCATCGCCTGCAACAGGTCTGATGTCCAAACACCTCGCGCAGCTCGCGGCATTCCTGGAAGACGCGTTGGGAGAGTGAAAGCTCTCCTACACGCACCCTCGCACAATCGCTATTTGATGAAACGGAACTAGATCATGGCCACTGAAATCCGCGTACCAACCCTCGGCGAATCCGTCAGCGAAGCAACTGTGGGAACATGGTTCAAAAAGGTTGGCGATACCGTCAAGGCTGATGAGCCGTTGGTTGAACTGGAAACCGACAAAGTAACGGTTGAAGTGCCGTCCCCTGTTTCAGGCGTGCTGACCGAAATCGTTGCGCAAAATGGCGAAACGGTTGGTCTTGATGCGCTGCTTGGCCAGATCGCAGAAGGTGCAGCGGGCACTGCCTCTTCCGCACCGGCTGCAACGCCCGCAAAAGCCCCTGAGCCCGCCGCCGCTGCCGCAGCACCTGCTTCAGTTTCTGCCGCTCCTGCGCCTAGCGCCATGCCGCCTGCACCGGCTGCTGGCAAATTGCTGTCTGAAAATAACCTTTCGGCTGATCAGGTCGATGGTTCCGGCAAGCGTGGACAAGTTTTGAAGGGCGATGTTCTGGCAGCTGTTGCCAAGGGCGTTTCCGCCGCTCCGGCGGCCACGGCTGCACCTGCCGCAGCACGTCCGGTTTCTGCCGAAGGCGACGCCGTTCGCGAAGAGCGCGTGAAGATGACGCGCCTGCGCCAGACCATCGCGCGCCGCCTCAAAGATGCACAGAACACAGCTGCCATGCTGACCACTTACAATGAAGTGGACATGAAGGCCGTCATGGACCTGCGCACCAAGTACAAGGACGTGTTCGAGAAGAAGCATGGCGTCAAGCTTGGCTTCATGGGCTTCTTCACCAAGGCTATCACCCATGCCCTGAAGGAACTGCCTGCTGTCAACGCCGAGATCGACGGCACCGACATCATCTACAAGAACTATTGTCACGTCGGCATGGCTGTGGGCACCGACAAGGGTCTCGTCGTTCCTGTTATCCGTGATGCCGACCAGATGTCGATTGCCGAGGTTGAAAAGGAACTGGCACGTCTTGCAAAGTCTGCCCGTGATGGTTCGCTGTCCATGGCCGACATGCAGGGCGGTACCTTCACCATCACCAATGGTGGCGTCTACGGCTCGCTGATGTCTTCGCCGATCCTCAATGCGCCTCAGTCGGGTATTCTGGGCATGCACAAGATCCAGGAGCGTCCGGTTGCCATCGGCGGTCAGGTCGTCATCCGTCCGATGATGTACCTCGCGCTCTCCTATGACCACCGCATCGTTGACGGCAAGGAAGCCGTGACATTCCTGGTTCGCGTCAAGGAAAGCCTGGAAGATCCTGAGCGTCTGGTTCTCGATCTCTGATCGAACTTGCTTTTTTCGTCAGCGGGGTTTCAACTGAAATCCCGCTGAAATTGTCTCAGGAGTTTGCTCGTGCAACCCACTTTCCTCGCTGCATCGCCGTTTCTTCCCCTGATCGGGGTGAGCGTCATCATTCTTATGGTGCATATCGCGCTGCAAGCTCTGACAGCGACGAAGGAACTGGGCAGTGACTGGAATGCTGGTCCGCGCGACGACAATAAGCAGGTAAAAGGCCAGCTTGCCGGCCGGGCAGAGCGCGCAGCGTCAAACTTTCTAGAAACATATCCAGCCTTTATCGCGCTGGCCTTCGGCGTCATCATGGCGGGTGACCCGATTGGCCTTGCCCTCACCGGTGCCTGGATATGGATCGTCTGCCGCATCGTCTATATCCCGCTTTATCTGACGGGAATCCCCTATGTCCGTTCACTGGTATGGATCGGTTCGATGATAGGGCTGTTGCTTATGCTCTTTGTGTTGCTGTTCTAAAGGTTTAGGCTCATGCATCAATATGTGATCGAACTGGCCTCACTGATGGCGATCTTCTTCTTCGCTATCGTTTCGCCGGGCGCAGATCTCGCAATGGTCATGCGCCAGGCTATGGTGCATGGCCGCCGTCAGGCCATAATCACAAGTTTCGGTGTTGGAACGTCGTTGATGTTCCACGTGACCTATACGATCCTTGGCCTAGGCTTGATCATCTCGCAGTCTGTCTACCTCTTCAACATCGTCAAATGGCTTGGCGTCGCTTATCTGATCTATATCGGCCTCAAGTCGTTGCGTGCTGGCAAAACCGATATGACGGTGCTGGACGCACCAGACGTCGCACCGCGCGCCAGCGAGCAATCGGCGCTCAAGGCATTTACACTCGGTTTTGCGGCTAATGCGCTGAACCCTAAACCGGTGTTTTTCTTTCTTTCGATCTTTTCGACGGTGGTTAGCGTACACACGCCCATCCCCATCAAGTTCGGATACGGAATGGTGATGGCAAGCTGCCTGATCGTCTGGTTTGTTGGCGTAAGCATATTCATGACGACACCGCGCATGCGCGCAGCCTTCGGGCGCGCCAGCCAGTGGATCGACCGCACCAGCGGCGTGGTTTTCATCGCGCTTGGAATTAAACTTGCAACGGAAAAAGCGGCCTGAGATCAGGTCAATTCGGACAGGGCGGGCTGCAGTCCCGTCAGTAGTTAATCAGGAACAAGAACATGGCTTATGATGTAGTTGTTATCGGCACCGGTCCCGGTGGTTACGTTTGCGCGGTCAAGGCGGCTCAGCTTGGTTTGAAAGTTGCCGTTATCGAAAAGCGCGCGACCTATGGCGGTACGTGCCTCAATGTCGGCTGCATTCCGTCCAAGGCCCTGCTGCACGCATCTGAAGTCTTTGCGCATGTCGCCCACGGCGTCGACAGCCTTGGCATTGAGGTTGCTGCGCCAACGCTCAACCTTGAAAAGATGATGGGCCATAAGGACGGCGTGGTGAAGGCCAATGTCGATGGCGTCGCCTTCCTGTTCAAGAAGAACAAGATCGACACCTTCCAGGGTCTCGGAAAGGTTGTTTCCGCCGGCAAGGTTTCGGTGACCAATGATGCGGGCGAAGTTCAGGAAATCGAAGCCAAGAACATAGTGATTGCAACCGGTTCTGATATTGCGGGCATTCCGGGCGTGCAGGTCGACATCGATGAACAGGTCATCGTGTCCTCCACAGGCGGCATTGCGCTGACCAAGGTTCCGGAAAAGATGATTGTTGTCGGTGGCGGTGTCATCGGCCTCGAGCTCGGCTCGGTCTGGTCGCGTCTGGGCGCGAAGGTCACGGTCGTTGAATATCTCGACAACATTCTCGCTGGCATGGACGGTGAGTTGTCCAAGCAGGCCCAGCGTCTGTTTGCCAAGCAGGGCATTGATTTCAAGCTTGGTGCGAAGGTAACCGCCGTCGAGAAGTCTGGCGATGGCGCCAAGGTGGTGTTCGAGCCGGTCAAGGGTGGTGCGGCTGAAACGCTGGACGCCAATGTCGTTCTGATCTCTACAGGTCGCAAGCCTTACACCGAAGGTCTGGGCCTGGCAGAAGCAGGCGTCGTTCTGGACAGCCGTGGCCGCGTCGAAATCGATGGTCACTACAAGACCAATGTGGAAGGCATCTACGCCATTGGCGACGTGGTCAAGGGTCCGATGCTGGCGCACAAGGCCGAAGACGAAGGCGTCGCACTGGCGGAAATTCTCGCAGGTCAGCACGGCCATGTGAATTATGACGTTATTCCAGGCGTCGTCTACACACAGCCGGAAGTCGCCTCTGTCGGCAAGACTGAAGAGGAATTGAAGGCAGCAGGAATTGCCTACAAGGTCGGCAAGTTCCCCTTCACCGCCAACGGTCGCGCGCGCGCCATGCAGGTTACCGACGGGTTCGTGAAAATCCTTGCGGACAAGGAAACGGATCGCGTTCTCGGCGGTCATATCCTCGGCTTCGGCGCCGGTGAGTTGATCCAGGAAATTTCCGTGCTGATGGAATTCGGCGGTTCGTCTGAAGATCTCGGTCGCACATGCCATGCGCACCCGACCATGTCGGAAGCCGTGAAAGAAGCGGCACTCGCCACCTTCTTCAAGCCGATCCACATGTAAGATTTCAAGTCAACGAAAAGGCCGCAGTCTTCCCAGACTGCGGCCTTCTTTATGTGCGCTTTCTGTACGCCGCATTATGTTCTGATAGCGTGGAGATATTGAAAGTGCCTGTCATACTGCAACAGAACGTCCTGGATAAGTTCTTCTTTGGTGAAGCCCATGACGTCGTAATCCTGTCCGCCATCTGACAGCAACACCTCTGCCCGATAGTAGTACTCTGCCGTTTTGCGACTGGATTGCCTTTCAAAGAAACTGTAGCCCGGCGTCTCATAGCGGCGCATTCTTATGCCATAGATGAACTCCTCGGCTTCGCCAGGGGTGACGACCAGCTTTACCCTGTCGTCCCTAATATCCATCTGCGAGGCCAGAGACTTCTTATCCAACTCCAGAGCAACGGCTTCCAAGGCAGGCGTCGCAGTTTCCCTGAAGAAGCGCTCCGTTTCGGCTTTTCCGGGATGATTCAGAATGCCCTGTAACTGTCGCTGCCAACTCGCCGATTGACGAGGTCTGAGACTTTGCACCAGCGCATTCTGGCGCGCCCCCTCCCGCTTCAAGCCTTTCCAAAGGCCCCAACACATCAACAGCATGACGAAAGTGAAGGGCAGTGCACCTGCAATCGAGGCAGTCTGAAGTGCGTCCAATCCACCCGTCGAAAGTAGAATGGCACCGATGATCCCTGAGACGATTGCCCAGAAAACCCGGCGCGCCGTTGGACCATCCTCGCGTCCACCCGATGTCAGCGTATCGATGACGAGCGCTGACGAGTCAGCCCCGGTGACAAAGAAAAATACGATAAGCGCCATGGCGAACCAGGACACATAGACACCTAGCGGGAACTGCTCGAGGAAAACGAAGAGAGCGAGCGTGACGTCGTTTGCCACTGCATCCGAAACCGCAGTCGTAGCTCCGGTCAGGTGCATGGAAATCGCGGTGTCACCAAACACGGTCATCCATGCAAAGCTGAAGCCTGTTGGAACCAGCAATACGCCAGCGATGAATTCGCGGATGGTGCGACCACGCGAAATGCGCGCGATGAACATGCCGACGAACGGAGACCATGCGATCCACCAACCCCAATAGAACAACGTCCAATCGCCCAACCACTCGGCTGGTCCCTGATTTGGCGCGTATGCATACATGTAGAAGGTGCGCAAAACGAACTGGTCGAGATAGGCACCGAGATTTTGCACGAATGCTCGAAGCAAAAACGTCGTCGGTCCCACCACGAATACGAACAGCATCAGCGCAACTGCCATCAGCATGTTCAAGTTAGACAGGAACTTGATGCCCTTATCGAGACCCGTGGCAACAGATATCGTCGCCATTCCGGTAATGACGACGATCAACGGCAGTTGTATCCAGAAACTGATCGGCCAGCCAAGGACATGGTTGAAGCCCGCATTGACCTGAAGCACGCCGAGGCCAAGAGATGTCGCGACACCAAAGAGCGTGCCGATGACCGCGAAAATATCCACGGCGTTACCGATCGGACCATAGATTCGGTCGCCGATGAGGGGGTAGAGCGCGGATCGCATCGTCAGCGGCAAGCCGTGGCGGAACGAGAAGTAGGCAAGCGACAAGCCGATAACGGCATAGACCGCCCAGGCATGCAGTCCCCAGTGGAAGTAGCTGATTTCCATAGCCGTGCGCGCTGCCTCGATCGTTGCCGCGTCACCCACGGGAGGTGCTATGAAATGCTTGACCGGTTCCGCCACACCAAAAAAGACGAGGCCGATGCCCATGCCAGCTGCAAACAGCATGGAGAACCACGCGCCGTAGCTATAATCCGGCTCCGAATGGTTCGGTCCGAGCTTGATCTTGCCGTGGCTGGAGAAGCCCAGATAGAGCATGAACATCAGAAAAATAGCAACGGATAGCAGATAGACCCAGCCGAGTTCGGCGACGATCCAGGACTGAACGGAACTGAAAAACGCAGCCGAGCCTTCGGGAACGACAACCCCGGCCACGACAAACACCAGCGTCAGTGCCACGGACCATATGAATACGGGTTTGTTGACGCCCTCCGTCAGGCCCACGCGTTTGCGGACCTCGGGCGTTTGCGGTTCGGTCATGGAAATCCCCTCTCCAGATACAAGTCGTAAACGGCGCTAGACAGCGCTGTGCTTGACGGAGGGAATGGTTTGCGCGCCAGATGGTTGCATGACGCGGGGCGGTTTTTTGTTTAGAATATTCTAAATTTACAGTGGGTTAGGAGGCGAAGTTCGCCTTATTGAACCGCTGTGATGGTAAAACCCTTAGCGCGCAAAAGTTCTATGACGCCAACGTCGCCCGGCAGATGCAGCGCACCGACGGCCATGAAGAGGTTGCCCTGTTCCAGATGCGGCGTGGCGCCATCCGCCATGACATGGTTGCGATCATCGATGATGCGCTGTTCGAAGGCTGCGTATCCATCCTGTGTCTGGCTGTCATCCTTGGCATCGATGTTTTTCATCATGGGCATGATGGTGCCGATATCGCCTGCGAGATAGAGATCGATCATCGTTGCCATGACATCGTCCATGCGGTCGCCCATCTGCAGCATCTCGATAAGGGACTGAATGTGGAAGGACATGGGCAGTTCGGAAATGGCGGTCAGTTGCTCCAGCAGCGTTTCAAGGCCTACCAGTTGTTTGCCGTCCCGCACGGCATCATTGGCCAGTTGCATATCCAGAAAGCTCGCGCCTTTTGCCTTGCGGGCAAATTCGCAAGCCGGAAGTGCGACGAAGCTCGACAAAATCCAGGGCTTCATTTTCACCACGGCGTTCAGGGGGATACCGCGTTCTTTCAGACCACTTTCCAGCTTTGCGACATCGTCTTTCGAGAGCATATCGGTGATGGATTTGCCATCGAGAAACATCGTCAGCTCCGGTTTTGAAAGCAAAGATGTCGCTGCTTGCTTTTCGCTGGTGATTTCGTCGGATTCGACGATCACGGTCGAGGCCTTCGCAAATGCTTCCTTTGCGCCGTTGGGCATTGCCAATACGCGAGGATCGGAAATATGCATGGTGCCGAGAAGCCAGGATGGCTCAACGCCTGCCTTTTCTATTTTCCAGAAAGCGCCTTTGCCGTTTGGTATTTTTTTGGCATCCGCAAGGATGGCGTCATAGCGCGCCGGATCGCTTTTTTGCATGTCGATCAGAAGATCTTTTCCTGCGCAGGTGATCGATTGCTCTGCTGCATTGGCCTGGCTCAACGACAACAGGGTCAAAGCCAGAACGGCAAGCGCCGTGACATGCAGTGAAGCAAGCAGCCACAACAGCGTGTCACCCAAACGGCCCATCAGCAGCGATGTCAGGCTCTGCGGCCTGGAAAGAACGGTCATCGAATCACCCCGGTTTTCTGCCGTCGTTTATAGCGGCGGGGGTTGCATGGAGGGTTAATAGCTATAGTTAACAGACTGTTGGTGGTTGTTTCATTTTAAGCGTGGATCGAAACACCGTCACTCTTTCGGCCTTTTCGCTATGCCCGCGGATGGGCATTGTCGTAGATTTCGAGCAGTCTGGCCGTGTCGACACCGGTGTAAATCTGTGTGGTGGACAGGCTGGCATGGCCCAGCAATTCCTGGATCGTGCGAAGATCGCCACCACCCGCCAAAAGGTGGGTGGCGAAGGAATGGCGAAGCGCATGTGGCGTGGCATTTTCGGGCAGACCGAATGCGCCTCGCAATTTCTGCATTTCGCGCTGGATGATGGCAGGCTGAAGTTTAGCACCACGCGCACCGACAAAAAGCGGTTCGTCCGTTGGCAGGTGATAGGGACAGAGTTTGCGATAGGCATCGACGGCTTCCAGCACGACAGCAAGCAGAGGAACAATGCGCATCTTGTTGCCTTTGCCGGTCACTCGCAGGCTACGTGTTCCGCTTGTCAAATCGGCCGGTGTGAGGCTTAGAGCCTCGGAGATGCGCAGACCACAGCCGTAGAGCAGGGCCAGCACGGCGGCATTGCGCGCGGCAATCCAGGGCTCTTCGGAAAGCTGCGCTTCCGTTGTGGTTATTGTCAGCGCCTGTCGGTCAGTGAGCGGCTTGGGCAGTGATTTTGGTTGTTTGGGCGAGCGCATGGCCGTAGCACCGGCAGCATTCACCAGCCCTTTCTTTTCCAAATATCGCAGGAAAGATCGAAGACCGGCGAGATGGCGTCCCAATGAACGGGCACCGGCACCCTCCTTCCGGCGCGATGCCAGAAAGGCACGCAGATCGACGGCACGCAGATTGCTGACATCGCTGATGCGCGTTGGATGCCCGAGATATCCCGTCATGAACATCAGAAACTGGCGGGTATCGCGTTCATAGGCTTCGACCGTGTTATCCGACAGCCGACGCTCGCCCTCCAGTGCGCGAAGCCATGACTGGCGTTCGCTCAGAAGGTCTGGATCGGCAAAGGTCAGGATTTCATCCACGTCGCGTCGTCCTTATATCTGGATGGACACTAGAGAACTGCCGTCAGTATTTGGTTAAAATGCGGGTGACAGGGCGCGACGTGTTCCGCTAAAGGTTCCCTTTTCGTTTGGCAAAGGGCATGGTCGCCGACATCATGGCAAAAGATTCGACCGATCTGTTTGGGGCGCTGTTTGGCGATCAACAGCCGACACACGGTGCGCCTGTGACGTCCGTGCCCGTTCTGGTACCGATGCCAGCGCCGGGGCCTTACAGCTATTCAGTTCCAAACGACATGGTGGTGGAGCCGGGGTCCATCGTGCAGGTTCCCTTGGGTCCGCGCCAGGTTATCGGTGTTGTCTGGGATAAGACGGATGGTGCCTCTGTCGATCCGAAGAAGCTGCGGCCCATCACGAAAAAATTCGACTGCCCGCCGATACGAGACGAAATGCGTCGTTTCATCGACTGGGTCGCCACTTACACGCTGTCGCCGCCCGGGCTGGTGGCGCGCATGGCGTTGCGTGCGCCTGCTGCATTCGACCCTGAACCGATGATCGAAGGTTTGCGGCTGACAGAGGCGCGTCCGGAACGGCTGACGCCGGCGCGCGGGCGTGTCATCGAGTTGGCCGGTGAAGGGCATGCTTGGACCAAAAGCGGTCTTGCCAATGCCGCTGGCGTGTCAACCAGTGTCATCGACGGTTTGGCCAAGCAGGGCATTTTCGAAACTGTTTTCCTGCCCGCTCCGCCTGTCGTGGCCGAGCCCGATCCTGATTATACCGAGCCCCGTCTCGAAGGGCCGCAAAAGCAGGCGGCGTCCGAGATTCTGGAAGACGTGAAGAAGGGCGGCTTTGCTGTTTCGCTGATCGACGGCGTCACCGGCTCTGGCAAGACCGAGGTCTATTTTGAGGCCGTGGCCGAAACCCTGCGGCAGGGCAAGCAGGTGCTGATCCTCTTGCCGGAAATCGCGCTGACGGCGTCGTTCCTGGATCGCTTTCAGGACCGCTTTGGCTCCAAACCGGCAGAATGGCATTCCGATTTGTCACCAAGGATGCGTGAAAAAGTCTGGCGGCAAACGGTGACGGGTGAGGTGCGGGTGGTCGCCGGTGCGCGCTCTGCGCTGTTTCTGCCTTTTGACAATCTTGGGCTCATTATTGTCGATGAAGAGCATGACCCGGCTTACAAGCAGGAAGACCGCGTCTATTATAATGCCCGCGATATGGCCGTGGTGCGGGCGCGAATCGCCGACTTCCCGGTGGTGCTGGTTTCGGCGACACCCTCCGTCGAAAGCCAGGTCAACGGCATCTCGGGCCGTTATAATACCATTCATTTGCATACGCGATTTGGCGATGCGGCGATGCCGGACCTGCATCTGGTCGATATGCGCCGCCATCCGCCTGAGAGAGGCGGCTTTCTGTCGCCGGTGCTGTTGCGTGGCATAGCCAAAACCATTGAAAAGGGCGAGCAGTCTCTACTGTTCTTGAACCGGCGTGGCTATGCACCATTGACACTGTGCCGCGTTTGCGGCCACCGCTTTCAGTGCCCGCAGTGTTCGAGCTGGTTGGTGGAGCACCGTTTTCGCAGCCAACTCCAATGTCACCAATGTGGTCACAACCAACCGACACCCGATCACTGCCCTGAATGCGGCACCTTCGATCATCTCGCAGCTTGTGGTCCCGGCGTGGAGCGTATTGCCGAGGAAGTCGAGAAGCACTTTCCAGAGGCGCGGACCATCGTGCTGTCTTCCGACCTGATGGGCGTCAAGCGTCTGCGGCTGGAACTGGAAGCCATCGTTAAGGGCGAGGCGGATATCGTTATCGGCACGCAGCTTGTCGCCAAGGGTCATAACTTTCCACTTATGACACTCGTTGGTATCGTCGACGCGGATCTGGGGTTGGCGAATGGAGACCCACGTGCCGCGGAACGCACATTCCAGCTTTTGTCACAGGTCACGGGCCGAGCAGGCCGAACCGGCCTCAAGAGCCATGGCCTGTTGCAAACCTATCAACCGCAACATCCCGTCATGCAGGCCATCGTTTCAGGCGACGCTGCAGCCTTTTACGAACGCGAAGTGATCGAGCGGGAAAAGGCACTGCTGCCGCCATTCGGTCGTTTGGCCTCTCTCATCGTCTCTGCCGATACGCGAGCGGAAGCCGAGACCCATGCGCGTGGTCTGCGTGCATCCGCCCCGCAGGCCTCGGGCATCATGCTGTTGGGACCTGCCGAAGCGCCGCTTGCACTCATTCGCGGGCGATACCGTTTCCGGCTGCTCGTCCACGGCAAGCGGAACTCCGACATGCAAGGTTTCATGCGCGCGATGCTGGGCAGCGGGCCGAAAGAGCGCGGATCGGTGCATGTTCAGGTGGATATCGATCCACAAAGTTTTCTCTGAGCTTCTTTCGATGTGTCGCCTGCCGTGGCATAAGGCGGCAGGGGATCACTGATTTGGGGACTATCATGGAATTCTATTTTCCGAGTGAATTCGGCGAGCAAATGGCTTTTGTTGCTGCGGCTGTGTCTGCCATCATCGGACTTTTCATCATGTTCGCACCGGGGGTGACGTTCCGCCTGTTCGGTTTGCAATTGATGACGGATCGACGTGACGGCCTGGTCCTTCTACGCTCGTCTCTCGGAGGCTTTTATCTCGGCTTTGGCGCAAGCGCGCTGCTTCTGGCACAGCCCATGGTCTATCTCGCATTCGGCGCATCTTTTGCGCTTGCCGTGTTCGGTGCCATTCTCTCGATCCTGTCGGATGGTGGAGCAACGGTGCGAAATTGCCTACTCCTGGTTGTTCATTTCGTCTTAGCTGCATTGCCGTTGATGTACGTCTTCGGGTTGTTCTAAAAACGATTTTTTGTCGATAATGATGCCATTGCGGGTCACAACTGCGTAATTTGAAAAAATTAACGTTCCTCCTCTGGCCCAAAAGACACTTTCCGTTACCACGCGTGTTGCGAGTCCCCGCTTCCTATGCTAGACGGACCGCGAAATCGATAAAAGACAGGGGGGAATTCCGGTCTTTTTCGGGGAAATTGAAACGATTTCAAGAATTTGGCGCGCTGCGAAATCGGCGCCTGTTTCTTGGACGATTAGCAGGGAAAAAGTGCCCGTGGCAAATGCCTCCCATGGAACATCCGGTGTGGCGGAAAGGTATGCGTCGTCGCTTTTCGAGCTCGCTTTGGAAGCGGGTGTTGTCGATGCAGTCGGTGCCGATCTCGATACGTTTCAGGCCTTGCTGGATGAAAGTGATGACCTGAAGCGTCTGGTTGCGAGCCCGGTCTTTTCGTCTGAAGATCAGTCCAGAGCAATTTCCGCTCTTGCTGCAAAGGCCGGTATCTCTGGTCTGTCTGCAAACTTTCTAAAGGTCGTTGCGGGCAATCGTCGCCTGTTTGCCGTTCCCGGAATGATCGTTGCCTATCGTGAAATCGCTGCCGCTCATCGCGGCGAGATTACTGCCGAAGTGACTTCGGCACATGCGCTGGATGAGGCGCAGGAAACTGAACTGAAAGCGGCGTTGAAGAGCGTCACTGGTAAGGATGTGAAGGTCGCTCTGACCATTGATCCATCCATTCTTGGCGGTCTCATCGTCAAGGTTGGTTCGCGCCAGACCGATACGTCTCTTCGCACCAAACTTTCCACCCTTAAGCTTGCACTGAAAGAGGTTGGCTGATGGATATCCGCGCCGCGGAAATTTCCGCAATTCTAAAAGACCAGATCAAAAATTTCGGCAACGAGGCTGAAGTCTCGGAAGTCGGCCAAGTGCTTTCCGTCGGTGACGGTATTGCCCGCGTTTACGGCCTCGATAATGTTCAGGCCGGTGAAATGGTCGAGTTCCCAGGCGGCATTCGCGGCATGGCACTCAACCTTGAAAATGACAACGTCGGCGTCGTTATTTTCGGTTCTGACCGTGACATCAAGGAAGGCGACACCGTCAAGCGGACTGGCGCTATCGTTGACGTTCCTGTCGGTCCAGAGCTCCTCGGCCGCGTTGTCGATGCTCTCGGCAATCCGATCGACGGCAAAGGCCCGATCAACGCAACGCGCCGTTCGCGTGTTGACGTCAAGGCCCCCGGCATCATTCCACGCAAGTCGGTTCACGAGCCAATGTCGACCGGCCTCAAGGCCATCGACGCTCTGATCCCTGTTGGTCGTGGTCAGCGCGAGCTGGTCATCGGTGACCGCCAGACCGGCAAAACAGCGATCATTCTCGATACGATCCTGAACCAGAAGGCTATCCACGACAGTGGTCCAGACAGTGAAAAGCTGTACTGCGTCTACGTCGCTATCGGCCAGAAGCGTTCGACCGTCGCCCAGTTCGTGAAGGTTCTTGAAGAGCGTGGCGCTCTGCAGTATTCCATCATCGTTGCTGCAACGGCCTCCGATCCTGCTCCGATGCAGTATCTGGCACCGTTTGCCGGTTGCGCCATGGGCGAATACTTCCGTGACAACGGCATGCATGCGCTGATCGGTTACGACGACCTTTCCAAGCAGGCTGTTGCCTACCGTCAGATGTCGCTCCTTCTGCGTCGTCCTCCGGGCCGTGAAGCTTATCCTGGCGACGTTTTCTACCTGCACTCGCGTCTGCTCGAGCGCGCCGCCAAGATGGGCGACGCTGCTGGTAATGGTTCGCTGACGGCTCTGCCTGTCATCGAAACGCAGGGTAACGACGTTTCCGCGTTTATTCCGACCAACGTGATCTCGATCACCGACGGCCAGATATTCCTCGAAACCGACCTGTTCTATCAGGGTATCCGCCCGGCTGTTAACGTCGGTCTGTCGGTTTCGCGCGTTGGTTCTGCCGCTCAGATCAAGGCCATGAAGCAGGTTGCCGGTTCGATCAAGGGCGAGCTTGCCCAGTATCGTGAAATGGCAGCCTTTGCCCAGTTCGGTTCCGACCTCGATGCTTCCACGCAACGCCTGCTGAACCGTGGTGCACGTCTGACCGAGTTGCTCAAGCAGCCACAGTTCTCTCCGCTCAAGACGGAAGAACAGGTTGCCGTGATTTTTGCTGGTGTGAATGGTTACCTGGACAAGGTCGCTGTTGCAGACATCAGCAAGTTCGAGCAGGGTCTGCTGTCTTACCTCCGCTCGGAAGGCAAAGACATTCTCGACACCATCCGCACGGAAAAGGCTGTTAGCGATGACACCAAGGGCAAGTTGAAGACTGCTCTTGAAAATTTCGCCAAGTCTTTCTCCTGATTAGCCTCGTGACTGGGACGGATAACGGATGCCTTCACTAAAGGATCTGAAAAACCGCATAGCCTCCGTAAAGGCGACGCAGAAGATTACCAAGGCGATGAAAATGGTCGCCGCGGCGAAGCTTCGGCGCGCCCAGGAAGCTGCGGAGGCCGCCCGGCCTTACTCGCAGCGCATGGGTGCCGTGCTTGCCAATATCGCTCAGGCGGTAGAGGCAGACGTTGCTCCGGTTCTGATGACCGGTACGGGAAAGGACGACGTGCATCTGCTCGTCGTCTGCACGGCTGACCGTGGTCTTTGCGGTGGTTTCAATGCGCAGATTTCCCGTTTTGCCCGTGATCGCGCTCGCAAGCTGATCGCGCAGGGCAAGACGGTCAAAATCATGACTGTCGGCAAGAAGGGCTACGATAGCCTGCGTCGCGAATTCTCGGCCAACATCATCGAACGCATTGAACTGCGTGACGTGAAGCGGGTGGGTTTCGAGAACGCCGATGGTATTGCCAAGAAGATCATCGCGCGTTTCAACGCCGGTGAGTTCGATGTCTGCACGCTGATCTATTCCGAGTTCAAATCGGTCATCAGCCAGATACCTACGGGTCTGCAGCTTATTCCCGCTGCGGCTCCTGCGGTCGAGGTCGAGCAGTCTGCAACGACAGCGATTTATGAATACGAGCCGGATGCGGCTTCCATTTTGGAAGACCTTATTCCGCGCAACATTTCCGTTCAGGTTTTCCGGGCTCTGCTCGAAAACGTGGCTGGCGAAATGGGTGCCAAGATGAGCGCGATGGACAACGCCACGCGCAACGCCGGTGAAATGATCAACAAGTTGACGCTTTCCTATAACCGTCAGCGTCAGGCTCAGATCACCAAGGAACTGATTGAAATCATTTCGGGCGCGGAAGCGCTCTGAGGTTAAGGAAAGAGGGTAAGGATAATGGCTAAGGCAGCTACCCCAAAGAAAACCGCAGCGATCACTGGCGCGACCGGCAAGGTTAAGCAGGTTATCGGCGCTGTTGTCGACGTGGCGTTCGAAGGCGATCTGCCTGCGATCCTCAACGCGATTGAGACTGACAATAACGGCAACCGTCTGGTTCTCGAAGTTGCGCAGCACCTCGGCGAAAACGTCGTGCGTACAATCGCCATGGACTCGACCGAAGGCCTGGTTCGCGGTCAGGCCGTTCGTGACACGGGCGCTCCGATCACCGTTCCGGTCGGTCCTGAGACGCTCGGTCGTATCATGAACGTCATCGGCGAGCCGGTTGACGAAGCAGGCCCGCTGGTCACCTCCGGCATGCGCGCCATTCACCAGGAAGCGCCGTCTTACGTGGAGCAGTCCACCGATGGCCAGATTCTGGTTACAGGCATCAAGGTCGTCGACCTTCTCGCCCCTTACGCGAAGGGCGGCAAGATCGGCCTGTTCGGCGGCGCCGGCGTTGGCAAGACCGTTCTCATCATGGAACTGATCAACAACGTCGCCAAGGCGCATGGTGGTTACTCGGTATTTGCTGGCGTGGGTGAACGTACCCGCGAAGGCAACGACCTTTACCACGAAATGATCGAATCCGGCGTGAACAAGCTTGGCGGTGGCGAAGGCTCCAAGGCTGCTCTCGTTTACGGCCAGATGAATGAGCCGCCAGGCGCGCGTGCTCGCGTTGCTCTGACGGGTCTGACTATCGCTGAAGACTTCCGCGACAAAGGCCAGGACGTTCTGTTCTTCGTGGACAACATCTTCCGCTTCACGCAGGCTGGTTCCGAAGTGTCGGCTCTTCTGGGTCGTATTCCTTCCGCTGTGGGTTATCAGCCAACGCTGGCAACCGACATGGGCCAGATGCAGGAACGCATCACCACCACGACCAAGGGTTCGATCACCTCGGTTCAGGCCATTTACGTGCCCGCCGACGACTTGACCGACCCTGCACCAGCAACATCGTTCGCCCACTTGGACGCAACGACGGTTCTGTCGCGCTCTATCGCGGAAAAGGGTATTTATCCGGCTGTTGACCCGCTCGACTCCACGTCGCGCATGCTCGACCCGATGATCGTTGGCGAAGAGCACTATGAAGTTGCTCGTAAGGTTCAGATGACCTTGCAGCGCTACAAGGCCCTCCAGGACATCATCGCCATCCTCGGCATGGACGAACTGTCTGAAGAAGACCGTTTGGCGGTTGCGCGCGCTCGTAAGATCGAACGCTTCCTGTCGCAGCCATTCTTCGTGGCTGAAATCTTCACTGGCGCTCCGGGCAAGCTCGTGGCTCTCGAAGACACGATCAAGGGCTTCAAGGGTCTCGTCAACGGCGAGTACGACCACCTGCCGGAAGCTGCTTTCTACATGGTTGGTTCGATGGAAGAAGCCGTCGAAAAAGCCAAGAAAATGGCTGCTGAAGCTGCCTGATAAAATTATCAAGAAAGGCGCGTGGCTTTTCCACGCGCCTTTGTCTGTCGCGCAACATAGAAGAAGTGAATAGCCATGGCCGACACTTTCAAATTCGAACTTGTTTCTCCCGAGCGGCTGCTCGTATCCGAGACGGTCACTGAAGTTGTCATTCCGGCCATGCTTGGCGAAATGACGGTTTTGCCGAACCACGCGCCTGTTATGACGACCATCAAGCCAGGCCTCGTCACTGTGAAGTTCGCCTCTGGCGAAACACATAAATACGTTGTTTTCGGCGGTTTTGCGGACATCGTCCAAAGCGGTTGCACATTGTTGGCAGAGTCGGCATCAGCCGCTGACGATATCACCCCTGACGATTTGCAGAAACGTATCGATGCTGCCCGTTCCGAAATTCAGGAAGGCAACCATCATCACGAGCATCTTACCAAGCTCGAAAAGCACCTGTATGAATTGACGAACCTTCATGAGGTTCTCGTCGCCGCTTGAAAGCACCGGGCGGGTTCGAAAGAATGACTGCCCACAAAAACGGAACTTCAAGCGGCTCGAATGGGCCGCTTTTTGTTTTTGGTACATGGAAGTGTCAAAGTGGGCATCGACCGTC
This sequence comes from Agrobacterium bohemicum, assembly GCF_001562555.1. NCBI lineage: Bacteria > Pseudomonadati > Pseudomonadota > Alphaproteobacteria > Hyphomicrobiales > Rhizobiaceae > Agrobacterium > Agrobacterium bohemicum. The sequence goes on along the minus strand of NZ_KQ961025.1, from coordinate 116,605 downwards.
CAACGCCCGTCAGCATAAGAGGAGCAGGGATGTCTGTCAGTTCAGCCTATCAGATGGTGAAGCGCATATCCCTGCGTGACGGCGTGGTGTCCAGCGGCAACAGAAACGTACCGGAAGAAATACCTGTCGCCTTCTCCTATGGCGGCTCTACCCATGCGGTGATGATGGCATCTCCCGTTGACCTGGAAGATTTTGCCGTCGGCTTCAGCCTTACGGAAGGCATCATCACGGAGCTATCTCAGATCGAGTCAATAGAGATAGTCGAGACCGAGCAGGGATTTGATGTCCAGGTTTCGCTTTTCGATGAGCAGGCAGATGCCTTGCGCAGTCGCAGACGGCACATGGCGGGGCCTGTTGGCTGCGGTTTGTGTGGCATCGAATCCATCGAGCAGGCGGTGCGGCCTATCCCGGATGTTTCGCGGACCCGGCTTACCCTCGACACCATCGATCTCGTCGCCGCGATGGATGCTCTGCACGAAGCTCAACCGATCTTCCGGCAAACGCGAGGCGTGCATGGGGCGGGCTTCTATCACCCCACGAAAGGTTTGATCGCGGCGCGGGAGGATGTTGGACGACATAATGCGTTGGACAAACTGGCAGGTGCAGTCTTGCGAAGCGGTCACTTGGGTGCAAGCGGTGCCGTCATCGTGACCAGTCGTATTTCCGTGGAGATGGTTCAGAAAGCCGCCATTCTGGGGAGCCCGGTGCTTGCTGCGGTTTCTGCGCCGACAATGCTTGCCATCGAAACGGCGGAGAAGGCCGGAATGACGCTTGTCGCTCTGGTGCGGGGCGACGATATGGAAATCTTCACGCGTCCAGATCGGATTACGTTCGACGGTCTCAATCACGAATAGCCACCCGTGGCGCAGCATTCGTTTTGCTTTCCTTTGCGACTTTGATATTCGTCAGTTCGACATTGCTCGAATGTGGCTTGCGCCACTGGAATTTCAGAGTTCCGGGCATCTCCTTACAAAACATCTGAGGTGCCGAGGGACAGGTCGGTTCCGGGAGAGCAGCATGCAGCATGACATGATTTCGAAAACGCGGACAACCGTTCAGGCCACCGATTTCGGGCCTTGGCTGGCAAAGGCTTCGGTTCTGATCATTGATGATGAAACGGGTATGCGCAATTTTCTAATGCGCACGCTGGAGGCTCGCTGCGCCTTTGTAGACGAAGCAGCCGACACGGCGGAGGCGACGCGCAAGCTTGATGATCGCCATTTCGATATCGTCATTCTGGACAACATCATGCCCAAAAAAACCGGGCTGGAATGGTTGGCGGAGCAAAGGGCGATCGGCTTTTACGCCGAGGCCATCCTGATGACGGCCTACGCCGATCTCGATACTGCCATTCAGGCCATTCGCGCGGGAGCTGCCGATTTTGTGTTGAAACCCTTTCGCTCCAACCAGATTCTGAATGCCATATCGAGGGCGCTCGATCGGTCCAACCTGCAAAGGGAAAACTCGGCGCTCAAATATCAGCTTAAAACAGCGTCCGACCATATTTTTCTGCGCGACCGGTTGGTCGGCAGTTCCGCGACTATTCAGCAAACACGCGATATGATCAGCCGCGTGGCACCGCTTCCGACATCCGTACTTCTGACCGGGGAGTCTGGTACGGGTAAGGAAGTGCTGGCGCGCTCCATTCATGAGCTATCAGACCGCGCGGACAAACCTTTCGTACCGATAAACTGTGCTGCTATCCCTGCCGACATGCTGGAAACAGAGTTGTTCGGACATGTGAAAGGCGCGTTTACGGGCGCAGACAGCCGCCGCGAAGGGCTGTTTCTGCATGCGCAAGGTGGAACCCTGTTTCTGGATGAGATCGGTGAGATGCCGATTGCGTTGCAGAGCAAGCTGCTGCGGGTGATCGAGGACCGCAAGGTGCGTCCAGTAGGTGCCGAGCGGGAAGTGCCTGTCGATATACGCTTCGTCTTCGCCACCAACGCAGATTTGGTGGCAGATGTGGAAAAGGGACGTTTCCGAGCAGATCTTTTTTACCGCATCAATGTCATGCAGATCTATCTCGCGCCGCTGCGTGACCGTGAGCGCGACGTTGTGGAACTTGCAGATTTGTTCATGCACAAGCTTTCACAGCAACTCGGCATGCCGCCAGTGAAGATCGATGACGCGGTGCGCGCTACGCTGCTTTCCTATCACTGGCCGGGGAATGTGCGCGAGCTGCGCAATTTTGTCGAGCGAAGCGTCATTCTTGGACGTTTCCCGCTCGATTTGCGCAGCGGCGCGTCCGCGCCTGTGGCCTCCGGCACATTGGATGATGTGGAGCGGCGGCATATTCTGGCTGTTCTGGATGATGTGGGGGGAAACAGAGACGAGGCGTCACGACGTCTTGGTATTTCCCGCAAAACGATCGATCGCAAGATGTCGTCCTGGCATGGCTGAGAGACCGGGCACTGTGACATCCATCAATGTCGTGCGGTCGGTTCGCGTGCGTCTTCTGGCCATTGCTCTATTGCCGACACTTGTCATCCTGCCCTTGTTGCTGGGTGTGACGATGGTGCGCTGGAGCGGCAAGTTCGATGCGCTGCTGATTACCAAGGTCAACAGCGACTTGACTGTCGCCCATCAATATCTGGCGACGATTCTCGAGAATACTGGCGAAAGGCTGGAGGGGATTGCCGATTCTGCACGGTTGCGGGATATCGGGACCGAAGGGCAAGAAGCTCCACTGAAAGCCTTTCTGGAGGATAATCGCCAAAAGCTCGGCCTCGACTTCCTATTTGTCGTGAATGCTGATGGGGTTGTCACGGCAAGCGCGGGCACCGCTGCAACGAGGCTTCGTGTGGATTGGCCCGTTCGTGCCACCGCACTCGGTGGCAAGGCATCCCATGCCATGGATATTTTTTCGGAGCAGGAGCTTTCGGCTCTCTCTCCCGCTCTCGCACAGCGGGCACGCCTCGAGCTTCTTCCGACTTCCAATGCGCAGAAAGATGATCGGGCGGCGGAGACGCGCGGGATGATGATCCACGCGGCAAGCCCGTTGAAACTGCCCGGCAGAGGCGCGATGGCGTTGGTGGGGGGTAGGCTGCTGAACCAGAACCTCGATTTCATCGATGAGATCAATGACCTCGTCTACCGACAAGCCAGCCTGCCGGAAGGTAGCCAGGGTACGGCCACACTGTTTCTGGATGACGTGCGCGTCAGCACCAATGTTCGTCTTTTCGAAAATCGGCGAGCGCTGGGGACGCGAGTATCGGAGGCCGTTCATTCGGCAGTGCTCGGCGCCGGGCAAGTGTGGCTCGACAGCGCTTTCGTCGTCAACGACTGGTATATATCAGCCTACGAGCCACTGGTTGACAGCTACGGAAAGCGCATCGGCATGCTCTATGTCGGTTTTCTGGAAGCGCCTTTTGCACGTGCGAAATACGAGACGCTCGGTTCGATCATTGCAGCGTTTCTGGGGATAACAATCCTCAGCATACCCGTTTTTTTAAGGTGGGCGCGAGACATTTTCAGGCCTCTGGAGCGCATGACGCAGACCATATCCAAAGTCGATGACGGAGATCTCGGTGCAAGGACAGGCCTGCCTCCAACCGGAGATGAAATCGGTCAGGTCGCCGTTCATCTTGACAAATTGCTGGGCCGCCTTCAGCAGCGTGAGGGCGAGTTGAGGGCGTGGAACGAGGAACTGAACGTTCGTGTCGAACAGCGGACGCAGGAGTTACAGCTTGCCAATCTCCGCCTTGAGGCGACGACCAAGCAATTGGTCATGTCCGAGAAGCTGGCGACTATTGGTGAGATTACCGCAGGCGTTGCGCACGAGATCAACAATCCCATCGCCGTCATTCAGGGCAATCTGGAGGTGGCGCGCAGCATGCTGGGTGACGGAGGGGATGTCGCCAAAACCGAATTCAACCTGATCGACGAACAGGTAGACCGCATTAGTAGGATTGTTGGAAAACTTTTGCAGTTTGCGCGCCCGGAGGAGTTTGCCGGGTACGTGGAACGCCTAAGACCCGAAAGCGTCCTGTCGGATTGTATGCCGCTGGTGAAGCACGTCCTCAACCGCGCTGGTATCGAAGTCGTGCGCCATGACGATGCCACGGGACTCCTGGCTATGAACAGGACAGAATTGCAGCAGGTTCTGGTCAATCTCATCGTCAACGCAGCCCATGCCATGCCGCACGGCGGGACGCTGACATTGGATAGCGTCGATGAGCAGCGGCACGGCTCTCAAGGCGTGGCCATCATGGTGGCTGATACCGGGGTAGGGATGAGTCAGGATGTTGTGGACCGCATTTTCGACCCGTTCTTCACCACGAAGCGGCAGGAAGGGACCGGGCTCGGTCTCTCAGTCAGTCAGATGCTGATCGTGCGCCAGGGCGGTGAGATCACTGTCTCGAGTGTTCCGGGTGCAGGAACGACCTTTACCATCTGGTTGCCGCAAGTGCTTTAAGTGCATGTAAGCATTGTCGAAAGTGGCAAAAAGAAAGCGAAAATGTGGACATTTTGTCGCAAGGGTCGGACATTTTGTCTCTACTTCCCACGCTGTCCGTCCTATCTCCTTGATAAATAACAAATTCGTGTCTGGCACACCAATTGCTGAGGCTGTGTAGCAACACAAAGGCCGTTGCGTGTGAGCGTCCCGAAGAAGGAGCCGCCTCACGTCTTTCGGCCCGTGGGCTTGGGACATGGTTTCGGGGATTATCAGTATGACCTGCAGGATCAGCGACAGGTCACGCTGAACCTCGAGACAAATAACAACATCGAAATTCACCGCAGATGCGGCGAATGGAGGGACACACATGACAGCGACGAACGACACACTCGCGCCAGGGGCGACGGGTGCAGGTCTTCTGGACCGCGAAAGAATTATCGCAAAGCCTGGCTTCAACCGTTGGCTGGTTCCGCCAGCAGCGCTCGCCATCCATCTTTGCATCGGCATGGCCTATGGTTTCTCGGTATTCTGGTTGCCATTGACCAAGGCTATCGGCATCACATCTTCCGTTGCCTGCGCCGATCTCAACCTGGGATCTGCGCTGTTCACTACAACGTGCGACTGGCGCGTCAGTGACCTTGGCTGGATCTACACATTGTTCTTCGTGCTCCTTGGCTGCTCTGCTGCCATCTGGGGCGGTTGGCTGGAGCGCGCTGGCCCACGCAAGGCTGGTTTCGTGTCGGCGATCTGCTGGTGCGGCGGTATGGCAATTGCAGCAGTCGGCATCATGACCCACCAATTGTGGTTGATGTGGTTCGGTGCTGGCGTCATCGGCGGTATCGGACTTGGCCTCGGCTACATTTCGCCTGTGTCGACGCTGATCAAGTGGTTCCCGGACCGTCGCGGCATGGCAACCGGCATGGCCATCATGGGCTTCGGCGGCGGCGCGATGATCGGCGCCCCACTTGCGGACGCGCTGATGCGCCACTTCCGTACCGATGCGTCTATCGGTGTGTGGGAAACATTTCTCGTCATGGCGGCCATTTATTTCGTCTTTATGATGGCGGGTGCTTTCGGCTACCGGATTCCACCCGCGGGCTGGAAACCAGAAGGCTGGACTGCACCTGCCGCGAAGAACTCCATGATCACCACACGTCACGTTCATCTCAAGAACGCGCACAAGACCAAGCAATTCTGGATGATCTGGCTGGTTCTTTGCCTGAACGTGTCGGCCGGTATCGGTGTTCTCGGCATGGCGTCCCCAATGCTTCAGGAAATTTTTGCCGGTTCGTTGATCGGTCTTCCTGATGTGAAGTTCGCAGACCTTACGCCTGAACAGCTGGCACAGATTGGTGCTATCGCTGCCGGTTTCACCGGTCTGCTTTCGGTCTTCAATATTGCTGGCCGCTTTTTCTGGGCGTCGCTTTCCGACCGTATCGGTCGCAAGGGCACCTATTTCACCTTCTTCGCACTCGGGATCGTGTTGTACGCACTTGCACCGTGGGCAGCTGGTATGGGTAACAAGGCTCTGTTCGTCGGCATGCTTTGCATCATCGTTTCGATGTATGGCGGCGGTTTTGCGACAATTCCGGCGTATCTCGCAGACATTTTCGGCACCCAATTCGTTGGCGCGATCCATGGTCGTTTGCTGACGGCCTGGGCAACGGCGGGTATCATCGGTCCTGTCGTGGTCAACTACATTCGTGAAGCGCAGATCGCGGCCGGAATTCCCCGCGCACAGGTTTACGATTTCACCATGTATATTCTGGCCGGAATGCTGGTGGTCGGCCTCATCGCCAACCTGATGGTGAAGCCGTTGCAGGACAAGTGGTACATGTCCGATGCTGAAGTGGCATCACTTCAGGCAAAGACAACAGCTGCGAGCAGCGGTCCATCCGGTTCCTTTGGTATCGGCAAGGGCGGCTTTGACGGCAAAGCTTTGATCGCCTGGGCAATCGTCGGTATCCCAATCTTGTGGGGTATCTGGATCACGTTGCAGAAGACATTCGTTCTGTTCATGTAAACGTTTTATCTCGTGACGGGAAAAGGCGGCCTTCGGGCCGCCTTTTGCATTTTAGAGTTGGATGTACGTGGAGTTCACCGTGCCGCGGACACCAGCTTTGGTGATCTCGACGTATCATAGGCACTGGCCGTTGTGTTGCCGACGTTGAATTGTGTCAACAGCTCCCGCAGGCTTTCCGCCTCACGGGCGAGACCGTGACTCGCCGCTGTGGTTTCTTCCACCATCGCTGCATTCTTTTGCGTTGCCTGATCCATCAGGTTCACAGCATTGTTGATTTCAACCAGACCGGTAGCCTGTTCTCTCGATGCCTTGACGATTGTCGATACGTTGACATCGATCTGGCCTACCTGCACCGCGATTTGTCTTAAGGCATCGCCTGTCTGCCCAACCAGATCGACGCCATTGGCAACGTGCTGGCGGGATGTATTGATGAGTTCCTTGATTGCCTTGGCAGCGCTTGCGGACCGCTGGGCAAGTTCCCGCACCTCTTGGGCTACGACTGCGAAGCCTTTGCCTGCTTCACCCGCACGCGCTGCCTCGACGCCAGCATTCAGTGCCAGAAGATTGGTCTGGAAGGCAATGTCATCGATGACGCCGATGATATTGGTGATCTCACCCGAGGACTGAGAAATTTTATCCATTGCGCCGATGGCGCGGTGAACAATGTCACCCGAGCGCTCTGCGCTTTCCTTGGTAGAGCCTACGAGTTTTCCGGCTTCATCTGCACCTTTGCTGGAATCCCTGACCGTCATGGTGATTTCTTCCAGTGCGGCAGCGCTTTCCTCCAGAGAGGCAGCCTGCTGCTCGGTGCGCCGTGCGAGCTGGTCGGCAGCAACGCGAATTTCGGCAGAGCCGGATGCGATGGTGGCAGCATTCTGTGCCACGGTTTGCATCGTCAGGCGCAGCTTTTCGATAACCTCATTGAAGTCACCGCGCAGTTTTTCCATGCTGGGTACAAATGGTGTGGCGAGATGCTGGCGAAGCTCGCCTTCTGCCAATTGACGCAGCGCGTGCCCCAGCGTTGAAATCGCGCTCATCCGGGGTGTCACGTCCGTTGCGAATTTGACGACTTTGACGACCTGTCCCTTATCATTCAAAATCGGGTTATAGGCGGCCTGGATCCAGACCTCCTTGCCGTTCTTGCCGAAACGCACAAACTCATCGGAAATGAACTCGCCAGCCGCCAGCCGCTTCCAGAAGTTCGCATACTCACTGGATGCCGCGTAAGCAGGTTCGCAAAAGAGGCGGTGGTGCTTGCCGACTATATCGGAAAGGCTGTAATTCAACGTGTTGCAGAAATTGTCGTTGGCGGTGAGGATTTCTCCCTGCGGTGTGAACTCGATGACGGCCTGAGACCGCGAAATCGCCTCAAGTTTACCGCTGTCTTCTTTTGCCTTCAGCTTCTTGGCAGTGATGTCAGTGGCGATCTTGACGACTTTGTAAGGACGGCGACCACGACAAACGGGATTGTAGGACGCCTCGATCCATATTTCCGCGCCGTCTTTACGGATGCGCTTATATTCCTGAGCCTGAAATGTTCCGCCTGCCAGAGTTCTCCAAAAATCCGCATAGGCTTGGCTTTCCACATAATCGCGATCGCAGAAGATGCGATGGTGTTTGCCGATGATCTCATCCAGCCTGTAACCGAGGGCGGCGCAGAAGTTCTCGTTTGCGTTGATGATATTTCCTTTTAGATCGAATTCGATCATCGCCTGAGAGGTAGAGAGAGCTTCAAGTGTCTGTATTTTGTCAGCATTTTTTCCCAGCCAAAGCATGTCGTCTCCAAACGAGCTGAAAAAAGCCGCGGCAGTGCATTTGCGTAAAGTCGCGCGCGTTTTCAATTAAGGTTTCAGTTACGTTGATAATTTCATTCTCTAATTGCATTAGAGCTTATTAATATTAATACAGTGTTGATGGTAACTATCGCCGAAGTTTATTTTCGGTTCTTCCAAGCTTAGCGCATGATTCAACTGATCAGTCCGATCCGCGGCTGGCTTCGGCGCGCATCTTTGCAATAGAAACCACGATAAATGCCTGCAACTCCAGCGGCACATCACAACAAAAAAACGCTGCCGGGCATATGCCAAGCAGCGTTTTTCGTCAGTATTCAATAATGGAAGCTTCGGCTCAGCCCTTAAGCGGCGAGGTCATCGAGGTCGGCGCCCTTGAACATCTTGGCAAGGTTCAGGAAGCAAATCATACCATGTTCATTGGCAATGATGCCTTCCGAGAAGGACTTGTCGAAGGAAGCGGAGACTTCCGGCACTGGCTGCACCTGGCTTGCAGGGATCGTCAGGATGTCGGAAACGCGGTCGACCAGCATGCCGATGACCATGTTGTGGACTTCTGCCACGACGATGGCGCTACGCTCGTTGGCAACGGTGCTCTTCATCCCGAGTTTGTAGGCCAAGTCGATGATCGGAATAACCGAACCGCGAAGGTTCATGACGCCAATCACGTCTTTTGGCGCGTGCGGCAATGGTGTGGATGGAGCCCAGCCGCGAATTTCACGGATCGTGGTTGTTTTGACGCAGAACTCTTGATCGTGCAGACGAAACGCGATGATTTCGAGAGTATCGCCGCCAAAGTTCGTAGAGTTAATCGTGACCATCAGAATTCTTCCCAATCCTTGTTCTGGGCTAGTGCAAGCGCACCGACGCTCGCGTATCCGGATTTTGGCATCCTGCCTGGTGTACGAACAACCGGTACTTTGTCTTCCGGCTTCATCCTATGATTCGTAACAGAAGAATGTTTCTCAAATCTAAACTGCGTTAACAAATTTCTCAGAACGTCTGCTTCGTGAGCGAGGCTGTGGCTGGCAGCGGTCGTTTCTTCCACCATGGCGGCATTTTGCTGCGTATTGGTGTCCATTGCTTCGACGGCATGGTTGATTTCTTTCAGCCCACTTGCCTGTTCGCGTGCGGTTTCTACGATGGCGACAACGTTGCTGTTGATTTCCGCGACCTGCGTCACGATCATGTCGAGCGCTTTGCCGGTTTCGCCAACAAGTTCGACACCTTCTTTGACCTGTTCGGCAGAGGTGTTGATCAGTGTTTTGATTTCCTTGGCGGCGTGGGCAGACCGCTGTGCCAGTTCACGCACTTCCTGCGCGACAACGGCAAAACCCTTACCAGCATCGCCAGCGCGTGCCGCCTCGACACCAGCGTTCAGTGCAAGGAGATTCGTCTGAAACGCGATATCATCGATGACGCTGATAATGTTGCTGATTTCGTTTGATGACTGTGAAATGCGCCCCATGGCTTCAATTGCTTTGCTAACCACAGCCCCGGAACGCTCCGCACCGGCCTTGGTCTTGGCAACAAGGTCGCCGGACTCTTCCGCGCGCGTTGTGTTCTGTGCCACGGTTCTGGTGATTTCGTTGAGGGCCGCGGAGGTTTGTTCGACAGCTGCGGCCTGCTGTTCGGTCCGTTTGGCAAGATTGTCGGAGGCTTCGCTGACTTCGCGCGATCCGGTTGCGATGCTTCCGGTACTTTCAGCGACATCGCGCATGGCACTTTGCAGCTTTTGCAGAGAGCTGTTCAGGTCTTGGCGGACTTTTTCCAGGGTTGGAATGATGGGCGTCTCGATGGTGGCCGTCAGGTCTCCGTTGGCAAGTGCTGTCAAGCTTACGGCGAGATCATCCACGGCGCGAACGCGCTCGGTCACATCTGTCGCGAACTTGACAACTTTGAAAACGCGACCATCCTGGTCCATGATCGGGTTATAAGACGCCTGAATCCAGACTTCTTTTCCACCTTTGCCGATGCGCTTGAATTCAGCCGAGATGAATTCCCCCGCTGCGAGCTTGCTCCAGAAGGTGTTATAATCCGGGCTGTTGCGGAACTGCTCGTCGCAGAACATGCGGTGGTGCTGACCTCGAACTTCCTGGAGACTGTACCCGAGGCACTTCAGAAAATTTTCGTTGGCTGTAATGATTTCACCGGACGTGGTGAACTCAATGATTGCCTGAGCTCGAGAGAGAGCAGCAAGCTTGCCTCCATCTTCGGCCGACTTGATCTTTTCGTCGGTGATGACGGTCGCGATCTTGACGATGCTCTTGACCTTGCCACCCATCATGATCGGGTTGTAGGAGGCCTGAATCCAGACTTCACGTCCGCCGCTGGCAAAACGCTTATATTGCTGAGCTTGGTACTTTCCTTCACCAAGATTTTTCCAGAATGTGCGGTAATCCTGACTTTTGGCATAGTCTGCTTCGCAAAACATGCTGTGATGCCGCCCGACGATCTGCTCGGCGGTGTAGCCCATTGCTCGGCAGAAGTTTTCGTTTGCAGACAAAATCCGCCCACTGGTGTCAAACTCGATCATCGCCTGAGATTGGCCAAGGGCGTTGAGAACAGCTTTCGCATGCGTTCCAAGAAGAGATAGCACGTGGATGACACTCCATGGCAATGGCACACATGTGCGCATTGCGGACTTTGCTGTTGCGCGCGGACGTGGACAATCAATTGATCGTTCACGGCAACAACAATTCATCTACAAGATTAACTTTAAAAATATCTGAATTAGGTGATTATTGATATTCGATTAAGGCGGGTTGCAAGAACCAATGGCTTTCGCGCTATCAATATTCTTTTTCGTAAAAAATACCGGCCGCGCCCTCACCGTCGCCGCCTGCAGATCCACGTAATTTGACGCCCTTGCCCACGTCGAGATTGATAATGGCCTTCGCGCCTGAACTTCCGCTTTGCTCCAGTTCCAGATAGGTCTTCTCATTGAGGTATTTACCCGCAGAAACACGCGCCTGACCTTCTGAGTCCGTCGATATATCGAGGTCGTCAATACCGAGATTGCTGCGCAGGCTATCGAACAGGGATGTCGAACGTCCGCCAGCCAGTTGACCCGCTGCGTCTGCAAGCCGGGCGATCTGCAAAGCCGACAGCTTCGACATCGACTGACCGAAGATCAGCTGTGCCATCACTTCATCCTGGGGAAGAGCGGGTGAGGACGTGAAAGCGAAAGCTGGATCGTTTGCATTTCCGGTGACAGATACCGTCACCGTCGCGGAGCCTGCGGTTGAATCCGCTGCCATGTTGAGAACGGGAACGAGGCCGCCGCCGAAGGTGATGTCGCCGGTGGTGAAATCCAGACGACGGGTCAGAATTTCCAGCCGGCCGCGTTTCATTTCGAAGCCGCCGGAAACTTCGGGGTTTGCAGCGGAGCCGCGCACCGTTACGCCGCCGGTTAGTTCTGCATCTACACCACGGCCTCGCACGAAGATACCGCTGGGTGCATCGATTTTAAGGTCCAGTGCAATTGAGGACGAACTGCCGCTGCCACCCTTGTCAGCATTCAGCTTTTGCTCCTGTACGCGAACCGCACGCGGTGCGTTCTTGTGCTTCACATCGATTTGCTGGAGCGAAGCGGGAAGGCGCTCGGGTATGGTAATGGCACTTTTGTCGAGCGTGATGGTACCACCCAGAATGGGTGACGCGAGGGCAGGGCCTTTCAGCGTCAACGTGCCGCTGGCCTGTGTGGTAAACAACGTACCGTCATTATAGGCAGCGCGATTGAGGGTAATGGTAAGATCGGCGGGGAAACCGGAGCCCGGCAAGATGCCTATGGTGCCGGAGCCCGAGATCGTTCCACCGCCAGCAAGCTGTCCGCTCAATTTGGAAATGGTGGCTCTGTCACGGTCGAAACTGATCGCGACACCGAGATTGTTGATGGTTAGATTGCGACGCACATCGGTTACGCGGGTGCCGTTGGTCGTGATGCTGCCAGTGACATTGGGAGCGCTTGCTGTGCCTTCGATCTTGACATCGACAGCCGCCGTGCCAGCGACATCGAAGCCTTGTGCTGCGGTCTGCGCGGCAAGCACGCCAAGAGGTACGTTACCCCTGAATGCCATCGATAGTGGCCGGTTGCCGCTGATGCCAAGCGTCCCGCCACCAGAAAGCGTCAGCCCGCCTTGCGCCGTCACGTTGGTATCCAGTCTCAGTGTGCCGTCAGCAAACTGTCCCTTGGCTTTCACGCCGAGTGAGCCCAGACCGGCGGAGCGTGTCTGGCTGACTGTCGCATCGGACCAAGTCAGGTCGTAGTTTACTGTCGGATTGGAAGCCGATCCCTTAGCAGTGACCGTGCCGGAAATCGTCCCTGACGCGTCGAGTCCGGGGGAAAAGGCGTTTGCGAGATTGGCGGGAACGGAGCGAATGGCGGTGTTGAGATCAAGCGTCGAGCCCGCCATACCATTGACTTCGACACGTCCATTTCCAGTTTGGATGACGAGGCCGGAAATCCGCGCTGTACCATTGGCGATGGTAATGGCTGTTGGTTGTGAGAGCTTGACCGGAATGCCACGAGGGCTGGCGGAAAAGGCATCCACTTTCACTGTCATGGGAGCTGCGCCCGTATCAACGCTTCCCTTTAGCACCAGAGGCGCATTGTCGTAACGGGCATTGAGACCGAACGCGGTCGCCGTGCCGGAATGGTTGATGTCGAGGTCGAGGCCGGAAATGGAAACCGCACCGGCGTTGATGGCTTCCGCCGTCACCTTGCCATTGGCTGCAAGCGCCACGACATCATCGACCTTGAGGTCGGCCACGAGTTTGGAAACAGTCGTCGTGCCTCGAGATATGGTGTCGCCAGTGGCACGGATCGTCGCGGCGATCTTTCCATCCGAATTGGACACGTCCACGTTACCCTTGACGTCACCATTGGCCTGTTGGGCAGCCAGGGCTGCCAATAGTGAGAGGTCTGGAAAATCGAAGGAAAGATTTCCCGATGGCAGAAACTGCGGGGTAAATTGCAGATTGCCGGTCAGCACGTTACGTCCAACCGTGACATTCAATTTCGGAATTGCTGTTCCGTTCTCACCTTGGACGAGTTCTCCTGACGCATCGATGACCTGTCCGTCAAGCGTGCCGCTGGCCTGCAATTGAGCTTGCGGCGCATTGAGATCGGCTTTGCCGTTGGCGGATACTTTCAGCGCCTCAAGCGCGCGGCCAGCGAGTGTGGCTTTGGCCGAGTTGAGGCTGACCTGAAAATCAGCGGCCTTGAGCGGACCATTGGCCTCCAGTGAAAATCCGAGCGCACCCGATGCTTGTGGGGTCAGCTTTTCAAGCGCTGGCAAGCGGCCACCCAGGTTTGCGACCATATTGCCGTTTTCCAGAGAAAGGTCACCATTGGCTTCCAGCGTTCCGGATTTCACGACCAGGTTCTCGACGCGCGTTGCGCCGCCAATCGTGCTGTTTACATAGGCGTCGATGGCGATTGTGGTGTCGAATTTTTCTGCCAGCGCCGGCGGCAGGACAGCCGGAAGCACGAACAGGCGAAGGTTGGATGCAATCGTGCCTGCGGAAAGATCATAAGTTCCACTGCCGGTGCCGCCGATGCTGGCGCTTTCCAGCGTTGCACCTTCGAACGCGATTGTCTGTGTAGAGATGCGCAACGGTGCATTCAGCTTCAGCGGGGCCTTGATGGCCCTCTCGATATCGGGTGACGTCATTGCCGACTGGGCGATACTCAACGACGTCTGCACCGTGCCGGTTTGGGTCGTGAGATTAAGGTCATCACTATTGGCCGATAGCTTTATGTCGTCCAGACGACCCTGAGGCATGCTCAGCGATCGCAACGATGCGGTCATGTTCAGCTGTGCCGCGCCCGCATTACCCCTGAGCGAAAGATCGACGCCGTTGACCAGGGCTGCGACTTCGCCACCCTCCAGCGGCAGCCGCACATCGACTGGTCCGTTCGTGCCAATCAGATTGGCCGCGAGATCATTCTGCCCTTGCGTGTCCATCACGCCGGATGCGGTGAGCAGCAGTTTTCCGGTTTCCAGATTACCACTCTCAACGCTGATGCGGCCTTCTGGCGATATGCTTGCTGCGAGGTCCAGCTTCGATTGTCCCGAAAACAGCTGACGCACGATGGGTGGCAGCAACATATCAGGCTGTCCGCCACCATGGAGTTCAACCCGGCGTGTGCCGTCGGCCTCAAGCCTATGGCGACCGTCGAGATCGAGAACCGTGTTGCCAGCCACCGCGCCGCTTAGCTTGCCAGACCAGTCTGACAGGGCACCTTCACCACTCAGCTTCAATGCCACGGCAGGTGCATTCGGCAGGCGCAAAAGTGTGGCCAGCAATCCACCTTGTGGTTCGCTGATGTTGGCATCGAGTTTCAAGACGTTGTCATTGGGTGCAAAGGCGATATCTGCCATGACTTTAGCTTGCTGCTCATCTTTGCGGTTGGCCGCGAGAGAGAGAGCGATGGCATCGTTCGTGGCTGTACCGTTGCCTGTAGCTGCCAGCTCGAACGGGCGCCCGGCGAGTTTTTCGCCAAGGCGGATGTCCGGCAAAGAGATGTCGTCAATGTCGATGGCAACCGGCAGCGAAAAGCCGCTTGAAGCCTGTTCTTTTGGTTCGGTTGGGGGCAGCGGCAATCTGTCGAAGGTCACATTGGCTGCAGCAATTCGTTGCGCATGGAAGGTTCTGCTCAGAAGGGCGGAAGGCGACCAGTCGACCTCTAAACCGTTGAGGCGGGCATAGACGCCGTCACGGTCGGAAATAACGACGCTATCCAGTCTCAAGTCTCCTGTCAGAAGACCGGATGGGGGCGAGATTTCAATTTTTTGATCGGGCGTGGAGACGAGTGCGGAAACCTGATGTGCGACGAACTGCGCACCTGTCGGCGTGTATCCGATGAACAGAGCAGCAAGGACGAGCAACGTAACGCCGCCAACGGCGATATAGACAAACCATTTCAGCAATCGAATCAATGCGGTCATCTGAAGCTATCTACACTCTGCTGGTTATCTGAAGTTCTTCTCAGAACGACTGTCCGATGCCGGCATAAATACCGAAACTGCTTCCGCCTTCATATTTTTGAAGAGGCATGGCAACGTCAAGACGCAAGGGGCCGAACGGTGTCGCGTACCGAATGCCTATGCCTGCGCCAGCGCGGATATCGGAGAAATCAGGCGCGAGATCGGATGATACCACGCCTGCGTCCACGAAGGGAACAAGACCGATGGTTTCTGTGATTTTGACGCGGGCTTCAAGCGAGGTGACGACATAGGAGCGCCCGCCAGTGGCTTCGTTTGCGGCATTATAGGGTGAGATTTCCTGATAGCTGTAGCCGCGCACCGATCCACCTCCGCCCGCATAAAATCGGCGGGTCGGTGGAATATCTTCCAGCGCGCCGACGCCGACCAGTGCACCGGCTGCGATTTTTCCGGCCAGCACAACCTGGTCGTCAGCGCCAAGGCCCTTATAGGCGGTGGTGGAACCTTCAAAAGACGTAAAGAACGTGCCGTTTAGCGCTTCATAGCTGGGCTTTGCGGAAATCGACGCCCGGAAACCTTCTGTCGGGTTCAGCTTGTCATCACGCATGTCCCGCACGAATTCTAGCGGCACAGAGGTGGTCAAATACTGGTTGTTGCCGAATGCATCATCTGAATCCGTCCACTCGACCTCAAGTCCGGCGGATGCCGTGTCGTAATCGTTGAACTCATAGGCAAAGCCAGCATATCCGGTGACGGATCGCGCATCGTATGTATCGGGGTGCTCGGTCTTGGCCTTGAGGCTTGCCGTAAATGTCGTTGCCGGATTGAAGACGCCTGGCTTTGTGAAGATAATTCCGGCGGAATAATCCATATCCTGCACGTTGGATGCTTCACCCAGACGCGAGATCGCACCTTCGATGCGCAACGATTCGGCTTTGCCAAACAAATTGCGGTGACCCCAATAGCCTTGGAGGCCGATGCCTTCGGTCGTGGAATATTGTGCGCCGACGCCGAGATAACGGTGCTTGCCTTCAGATACTTCGATAGTCAGCGGGATCGTGCCGTTGGGGGCGAGCGTTTTTGCTTCCTTGATGGTGATGCTGGAGAAGACACCCAGTTTACGAAGTCGGTCGGAAGCCTTGCGTAATTTCTCCGGCGAGTAGGGCTCGCCGCCGTTGAGTCGTGAATATTTCCGGATGAAATCCTGATCGACCGTGCGTTGTCCCTTGACGGCAACGTCGCCAAGAGGCGCCACTGGTCCGCCTTCCGCAGATAACGTCAAGTCGACTGTGTTGTTTGCGTGGTTGGCGACCGCTTCTCTCTTCGTCAGTTCTGCAAGCGGGCGGCCTTCGGCCTTGAGGTCGTCGATCAACTTATTGCCGCCGCGGATGATAGCAAGCGAACCCGCATTTCCACCCGAAACCAGCCCATATTCGGAAAGATCATGCCCTATGACATCACCCTCAAGTCGAACGTTTCCAAGCGTGAACGCGGGTCCGGGTGTTACGTCGATCACGACCGGGATTGGTCCAGAGCGATTAAAGGATGGGTTCGGCGGAATCGAATCAATATCCTGACCCGCGACCGTCACTTTGACGATTCCACCGTATCGCGCGTTTTCATAAAGGGATGCAATCAACCGTTCGCGATCGTCTCTCGCCCTGATAATCAGACCGAGATCGCCTGATGCAGGCTTGTCGGGTTCTGACGTCAGCAGTGAGCTGTTCTCGAGGCTTTCTTTCAGCTTCGCGTCTGCGCCCGGTGCATTCAACGTGACAGTGAAGGAAACGGGGTCAAGAACCTCCTCCTTCTTGTCGTCGGAACCGAAAATGGTAATGCCGAAAATCTTGAGTGCGTAAGCCTCGCGGGCAAACCCGGGATATAGCGACACTGTTGCCGCCACCGCCAAAGCGGAGCCAGCCTTCCAGAACGCAATACTCTTCTTTGGGTCAGTCCGCACTGTCGGCATAGGCTACTTTATGGTTGAGCATTTACTATCGGCCCAAGCGGTTGACCGTTCGTTAATGTAACAGCTTAAGCATAAAATGGCCTGATTGGGCACCCGAAAAAGCGCTTTTTCGACCACAAACGCAAAAGCCCCGGCTAACCGGGGCTTCGTAACATGCCAATCAGGCGATGTTAGCGGCAACGTGCCGTGTAACGCTGACCGTACTGGTCGCGATAGTAGCAATAGCCTGGCTCAGAAGCGTTACCGATAAGGGCACCGCCTACGCCACCGATTGCTGCGCCAACCGCTGCGCCGCGTACGTTACCGGTCACAGCGCCACCAATGACAGCACCGGATACGGCACCGATGGATGCACCCTTTTCAGTCTGCGTGCAGCCTGCAAGCGTCAAACCGATAACGGCAAAAATAATAGCCTTCTTCATGAACTCTCTCCAACGTTACATCCGAGCTCTATGGCTCTTGATAGGCGTCCCATAGGTTATCTGCGGCGACTGCTACCTCCGACCGCAACAGATATCTAACAAGTCGAAAGTGTTTATGGAAGCCTCCCTTTGGCAGGCCATGCTCCCGTCCCAAATCGATTGTGCCCTACTGAACGGCGTTCGAGAAGAAAAGTTCCATTTCAATCTCTCTTTGACATGAATCAATTTTGCTGTTTGCTGAATCTCTTATAAGTCTCCTTGGAATGGTTCAAAAGTGGAGGCCAATTGACGCAGTTTGCAGCAAACAGCGCCAAAAGGGGTTGACGGTGTTGGTAGGTAGACCGACAACGACCGCAAGAATTCTGGAGCATGGAATGGACTTCGAGGCATATTTCAAGACCGAACTGGATGGTTTGCATTCGGAAGGTCGCTACCGCGTCTTCGCCGATCTGGAGAGACAGCAGGGCAATTTCCCACGCGCGACCCGCTACACGGCAAATGGCGACAAGCAGGACGTTACCGTCTGGTGTTCCAACGATTATCTCGGCATGGGGCAGAATCCCAAAGTTGTCGAAGCCATGAAGGCGGCCATCGATCACTGTGGCGCGGGTGCGGGAGGCACCCGGAATATATCTGGCACCAACCATCACCACGTGAAGCTGGAACAAGAGCTTGCCGACCTGCATGGAAAAGAATCCGCGCTGGTTTTTACCTCCGGTTATATTTCTAACTGGGCGACACTTGGTACACTTGGCCAGAAAATTCCTGGCCTCATCATCTTTTCTGATGCCTTGAACCATGCTTCGATGATTGAGGGTATTCGCTACGGTCGTTGCGAGAAAGTCATTTGGAAGCATAATGATCTCGAAGACCTAGAAGCCAAGCTGAAGGCGGCGGACCCTGCGGCACCGAAGCTGATTGCGTTCGAATCGGTGTATTCGATGGATGGCGATATTTCTCCCATCAAGGAAATCTGCGATCTGGCCGATGCATACGGCGCTATGACCTATCTGGATGAAGTTCATGCTGTCGGCATGTATGGTCCACGTGGCGGCGGCATTGCCGAACGTGAAGGTCTGATGGATCGTCTGACGATCATCGAAGGCACGCTCGGCAAAGCTTTCGGTGTTATGGGCGGTTACATCGCAGCATCCGTGGCGCTTTGCGATTTCATCCGCTCGTTCTCGTCCGGCTTCATCTTTACCACAGCGTTGCCGCCATCACTTGCGGCCGGTGCGGTCGCCTCCATCCAGCACCTGAAGGCCAGCCCGTTTGAGCGCGCCCGTCACCAAGAGCGTGTGCGTACGCTGCGGTCCATGCTGGATGCCAACGGGATTCCGCATTTGCACAACCCGAGCCACATCGTGCCTGTCATGGTGGGTGATGCCGCCAAATGTAAATGGATTTCCGACATTCTGCTGGATGACCATGGCGTCTATGTTCAGCCGATCAACTATCCAACGGTGCCGCGCAAGACTGAGCGCCTGCGCATTACACCGACACCACTGCACAGTGATGCCGATCTGGAGCAACTGGTCGGAGCGTTGCATATGCTCTGGTCGCGTTGCGCTTTGGCGAGAGCTGTTGCCTGATATAGGCTGAACATAATTCGTTGTCGGTCGCGGCTTTTGTAAGCCGCGACCTTTTTATTGCTGCCTCAGTGTTCGAGCATTTCGTGCACGATGTCTTTCGCATCAAGCGATGCGGGATAATATGTCGGCCAGTTGCCGAGTTCCTGAAGCACCGCGCTGCGGTCATTTCCCCAAAACAGATGATAATGACCGGCTTTGGCCGGTGCGATGGTGTGGTCGCTGAACTGGATGAATTCCGGCGCAGTTGCCTCGCCACCGCTCTTCTTGAAGATGTAGCGGACCCCGCGATTGCCCTTTTTGTAGGTCAGGATTTCAAAACCATCCGACACATACTTGGCTTCCGCAGGCTTTCCATCGCGAAAGAAGGTGACGGTGTCACCATTGATCACGATGCGGTTGACGTCTGTTTTGTAGCCGGTCGCGTACTCGTCGCGGTATTCTTTCGCGCTCTTGTCGCCATGCTTCGCTTTATGCGCCATGACGGGGTCAAGCGAGCCATCAAGGAGGTAAGGATAAACGGACTGCCAGTCACCTTTCCAATCGGAAAGTGCGCGTGCTTCGATTTGGCTGTCCTTGAAATAGCCCTTGTAAATCTCCTGGGATTCTTCGGAGTGATCATGCGAGTGAGAGTGAGAATGTGCCTTGGCTGGGGCTTCGGTTCCCTGCGCAGACACTGCCATCGCCGAAAGCAAAGTGGCGCCGACAGTCAAGGCTAGGGCGTGTTTGGTGATCATTATGCGTTCCTCAATTCGTCATCGTTTCCGAAAAGTTTGTAATGTAATTACATTACAAATTGCACATAGCCGTATTCTGGAAGGCAGGCAATGCTGCATTCTCTTTAATGGGAATTTTTAACGCAGTGTTGGGCGCGCCATCGTGGAGGGCACGCGCGCATGGCAGTTTACTTATTGGGCTTCAGGCGGCTCTTTGTTTTTGAAGCACGGCTTCCCGCGCATACGCGCGGGCCTGGGTATCTGCATCAAGCACGGCTTCCATCGTCTGCGCCGACTGGCCGTGGTTCATTCGATCCATCACGGTCTCGACAATATCGGCCATGTCGAGGAAGCCGATTGCACCATCGACAAAGGCATGAAACGCGGTTTCGTCCGCTGCATTCAGGACCGCGCCCTGCGCGCCGCCGCGTTCCAGGGCCGTTCTGGCCAAACGTAAAGCAGGAAAGCGAACCTCGTCCGGTGCTTCGAAATCCAGCCTCGCTAGCTTGGTGAAATCCAGTCGCTCCACATCGATTTTTCCACGTGTCGGGTAGGTCAGAGCGTAAGCGATGGCCGTGCGCATATCGGGGCAACCCAGTTGGGCGATGACCGATCCATCCGTATAGGCTACCATCGAGTGGATGATCGATTGCGGATGAACGATGACTTCGATCTGGCTCGGTTCGAGATCGAAAAGATATTTTGCCTCGATCATTTCCAGCGCCTTGTTGAACATGGAGGCGCTGCCGATGGAAACCTTCAGACCCATCGACCAGTTGGGATGGGCGCGGGCGGTATCTGCCGTCACGCCTGCCATCTGTTCGCGGCTGAAGGTGCGAAACGGGCCACCGGATGCCGTCAGCACAATGCGCTCGACGTTTGCTTTGTTTGTCGGCTCAAGACATTGAAAAATGGCGCTGTGTTCGCTATCCACGGGGATCAGTTGGCCGCCACCTTCGGAGATGGTTCGAAGAAAGACGTCTCCAGCGGAAACGAGGCATTCCTTGTTGGCAAGCGCGATATTGGCACCGCGTCTGGCTGCGCTCAGCGTCGGTTCAAGACCGGGCGTTCCCGCAATCGCCGCCATGACCCAGTCAGCGTCCATCTCGGCTGCTTCATGCAACCCACTTCGGCCTGCTGCGACCTTGATACCGCTACCCGCCAAGGCATCCTTCAAAGCCTGATAATTGTCGTCTTCCGACGTCACCGCCAGTTTGGCGCCCAAGGCGCGTGCCTGCTCTGCCAACAAGGTGACGTTTTCCGCACCGGTCAAAGCCATGACATCGAACCGCGACCGGCCTCCAAGCTGAGCGATGACATCCAGCGTGCTCGTCCCGATGGAACCCGTTGAGCCCAGAACGGTCAGTTTTTCAGGTAAGGTTGAGCTCTGCGCGTGCGTCATATCAATCCGGTTTTTGTGAAATATGTCAGTGATGCCTCTACAAGCGAAAGACGGGCATAACAAGGAGGCTGCTCACTATTGTCTTTGCTCTGCACCGCCCGCATATTCCAGGCTGTTCACGTAGAGGAAAAGCATGCGGCGGTTTTTTGTTTCCAGCGGTTGGATTTTAGCAGCGACCTTCCTTCTGGTGCTGGTCTTCATTCCTCTCGACCCGATCATTTCACAACGCGCCCAAGCGCTTCCTGGCTCCATTGTCGGCTTCAACAAATCCATTACCGACTTCGGCACGTTTCGCTGGATGCTTTATAGTACTGGTCTTCTGGCAATTGCCGCTTATGTCGCTGCGCGTGTGCTGACCAGCTATTCCTATGCCAGTCGCATCAAAACGGCCTGGAGATTGTTGCTCTATTTCTTTTTGACCATCGGCACGGCCAGTATTCTGGTTCACCTGCTCAAGTTCGTGATTGGACGCGCCAGACCGGAATTGCTGATCGATTTGGGTGCTTACAGTCTGACGCCCTTTACGGGTGACAATCTCTACGAGAGCTTTCCTTCCGGCCATTCGGCGGCGGCAGGCTCCTTCTTTGGCGCGTTTATGATGCTGATGCCGCGGTTTCGATTCGTCTTTATTGGTCTTGCAATGGTTATCGGCGTATCGCGGGTTATTGTCGGTGCGCATTATCCCAGTGACGTGGCGGCGGGTCTGCTTCTGGGAACGTGGACTGCGATGGCCTTCGCCTTTATCTTTGCACGTTCCGAATGGCTGTTTCGTTTCGACATGAAGGGCTGGCCTTTCCCGAAAAACGTACCGTATTCCGCGTCGTGAGCAGTCAGCGATTGGGGGGTGCCAATGGAAAAAACAGACATCGCAGCAGTTCATTCCATAAAGACAAGAGTCGCAATAGCGGGTGGTGGGCCCGCGGGCATGATGCTTGGCCTGTTGTTGGCGCGCGCCAATGTGGATGTAGTAGTCATCGAAAAACATCCAGATTTTCTTCGAGACTTTCGTGGTGATACCATTCACCCATCGACGCTTGAGATCATCGAGCAACTGGGATTCATCAAGGAGTTTCTGACGCTGCCCCATACGCAGGCAGAAAAGCTCTTTGCGGAGATAGGCGATCAGAAAATAACCATCGCCGATTTTTCCTGGCTGCCGGTCAACAACCGCTTCATTGCCTTTATGCCGCAATGGGACTTTCTGAATTTCATTGCGGGAAAGGCCGGGCAATACGAGAATTTTCGCCTGTTGATGAATGCACCGGTGACGGAACTGATCCAGCAAGGAGATAAGGTCGGCGGCCTTCGTGTCGAGACACCGCAGGGGCCACTGACCATCGAAGCCGATCTGGTTGTCGGTGCTGACGGGCGAAGTTCGGTTGTGCGGGAAAAAGCTGGTTTGGAAATCCAGCGGTTTGGCGTTCCCACGGAAGTCGTCTGGATGCGGCTCTCCAAACAAGCCGGTGATCCAACACAGACCATGGGCCACGCGGGTCCTCAACAGGGTTTCGTGCTGATTGATCGTGGTGATTACTGGCAATGCGGTTACGTTGTCCGCAAGGGCGCATTCGCAGAGATGAGGACCAAGGGACTGGACACATTCCGTGACAGGGTCGCTGAAGTTTGCCCGTTGCCGCGAGAACGTTTGTCGGAAATCAGAAGTTGGGATGATGCCTATCTGTTGACGGTTCGCATCGACCGGCTGAAACAATGGTGGACGCCGGGCGTCATATGCATCGGAGATGCTGCGCATGCGATGTCGCCGATTGGCGGCGTGGGTGTCAATCTAGCCATTCAGGATGCCGTTGCGGCTGCAAATGTGCTTATCCCGGCTTTGGCATCTGGACGCGCTATCGCCGATCCTGACCTTGTTGCCATTGAAAAGCGTCGGTCTTTCCCGACAAAGGCGACACAGCGTCTGCAATTGATGATGCGCAGCCGCAATAAAAAAGATCAGTCCGATGCAAAGCGGGCAAAAGGCCCGCCAGCTTTCGTTCTTGCCATCATGCGGTTTCCCTTGCTGGCGCATCTGGCTGGCAGACTGATCGGTCTTGGCTTTCGGCGAGAAAAGCTTCGCTTTTAGGCTGGACTATCGTTCGTCATAAAGACGGCGCAATATTTTTGCGGTCCCGGCTGCTCCGTCGAGATCGAGATCGACGTTTTCAGGTGCTGGCAGTTCGAGCGCAC
Organism: Agrobacterium bohemicum; assembly: GCF_001562555.1. Classification (NCBI taxonomy): domain Bacteria; kingdom Pseudomonadati; phylum Pseudomonadota; class Alphaproteobacteria; order Hyphomicrobiales; family Rhizobiaceae; genus Agrobacterium; species Agrobacterium bohemicum. The sequence continues at coordinate 93,158 of NZ_KQ961025.1, read as the reverse complement.
GCTCTATCGCATCTGCCATGGATTGCGGCGATATCGCGCGCTCCTCCAGCACATGGGCCAACCCCAATCGGGCAAGACGTGAAGCCCGCTCGCCTTGTTCGGTTTCACCGCCAGCGGCGAAGGGAATGAGAAGCGAACGGCAGTTTGTCTGCAGGATGTCGCAGACCGTGTTGTAGCCCGCCTGCGAGATGGACAGTTTGGCAGCAGAAAGGAGACTGGCAAAATCCTTTCGAAAACGAAACACCGAGATGCCCTTGCCGGATTGTGCGGATATCTCATCGAAATCGGCCTGTGGCATGTTGGGTCCGGTGATGAAGCACCAGCTTTTAATGTCCTTGATCAGAGGGGCTGCTTCCAGTGTCGCACGGATGAGGGCGGCACCCACCGCTCCGCCACCGGCAGACACCACGGCGTCGAAGCGTTCGTGCGGCGGCTTTGGTTTTGAAGGGGCGACGAGGCCGGTGTAAACGATACGCTGGCTGATCTGGTCTGCCAGTGGAAATGTCTCTTCCAGCCGCGCGAAGTTTGGATCGCCATGCACGAGGACAGCGTCGAAGTGCTTTTTGACGAGCGTGATCGTTTCCTCATCGCGGCCGGGCTTGGCCCGCTCCTGCAGAATATCGCGCAGCGACGTCATCACCAGCGGACGCTCGAGACTGTGTTCTATGGCGCTTAAAAGCGGCATGAGTTCGAACCGCACCTGCCGACGACCAAACGGAAACGCTTCAATGATAACGATGTCCGGCTTTGCGCCTTGATAGGCGCCCAAAAGCATGCTGGTGCGGTTATCCTTGAAGGCATCGTTGACGGGCTGGCCGGTAGAATCCATCAGGCCAGAAAAGCTTCCGTCGCTGACGGCAATCGGTGGCAACTCGATGTGGCGGATGCCTTCACCGGGAAAGCCTGGGACGGGGGTGCCGCCAGTGACAAGCGTGACGTCGAAGCCGTCTTCCACCAGCGCGCGTGCGATCCGGCTTGCGCGGGCAATGTGGCCGATGCCGAGCAGGTGTTGCACATAGAAGAAAACGCGAGGGGCGGATGTGGCGGCTTTCAAAGGGGCTTCTCCCATTCCTGCTCAAACAGCGCTTTCAACTCCGTGATGCTGCTGCGATGGTCGAAGGATGTGCGCACCCTTTTTTCCGCTGCAAATCCAAGGCGTGCCCGAAGCTGAGGTTCAGTGATAGCGGTTTGCAGGGCTCGTGAGAAGGCGGCGGCGTCATCTGGTGCGGTCAGCAGTCCGTTTTCACCATCTGTAAAAAATTCTGGGATGCCAGAGATATGGGTTGAGACGCAGGCAAGGTTTTGGCTTGCGGCTTCCACCAGCACATTCGGCAGGCCATCGCGGTCGCCATCGCTGGTGATGCGGCAGGCAAGAGCAAACAGATCAGCCTGCCGGTAATGTTCCAGCACCTGTTTCTGGTCCATCGCGCCGGTCCAGACGATGCGGTTCGAAAGACCGAGCTCTTCTGCCAGCGGTTTCAGGTGGGGCAGTTCATCGCCGCCGCCAATATGGGTGAAATGCCAGTGCAGCGACGGTGGCAGGGTAGCGAGCGCATGCAGCAGAATGTCGATGCCTTTTTTCTTTACCGCTCGACCGACGCTCAAGATTCTGACCGGATCGTTCGGATCAGAACCGTCGCCATGTCTACGCTCTTCATCGAAATGGGGAAAACGGGTGAGATCAAGTCCGTGATAGCTCAGATGGACTTTGGATTTATCGGTGGACAGGTTTTGCAGATGTCGGAAGCCGCTGGCGGTGCAGGTTACGGCCCAGCGTGCACTATCCAGCTTGCCTGAAAGATCGCGATCACCAGACGTCCAGATATCTTTGGCGTGAGCCGAGATAGTCCAGGGAATACCGGTGATCAAATGCGTGTAGGCGGCGACCGATGCCGGTGTGTGAATGAAATGGACATGCAGCCAGCCAGCGTCTCCGGGCCATTCATGCGCCAGAACGGCAGCCTGCCCGAAGCGACGAAAGCGGTTGCGGCTGAGATCATGACGCAGGTCCGAGGCAAAACAACGCAAGGCCTTGTCGAAACCTGGCTTGTTGCGACAAGCCCACAGTGCTTTCAGCACCCGCAGCGGTTCCTCATGCAGATATTCCGGCAGGTAGGTCACCCTGGCGCGGATTTCATCATGAACCGGGTGGCGCTTCTTGTCAGTCGGGCGGCGCATGGACACCAGCTCAAGCTCAAGCCCCGCTTTTTCCAGGCCAAGAAGTTCCTGTGCGATAAAAGTTTCTGAAAGGCGCGGATATCCTTTCAGAAGAACCATAATTTTCTTTTTGACGATCACGATATCCGCGTCTCTTTCTGAAGTCAGGCGCTGGGGCTAACGGCCTTGACGGTATCGTCAGGTTGAAGCCATTCGGCAATTCGCTTGGAAAGGTTTTCCAGCCCGTCAAGCTTGAGGTTTCTGCCATTGGCGGATGGCGGCGCGCGGTTCAGCAGGTCTTTGAGTGCCTGCGCCATCTTCTTTGGATCTTCGGCATCCTCGGGCAAGAGCATGTCGAACAGGCCGAGTTCCGATGCGCGGCTGGCACGGATCAATTGTTCTTCCCGCGGGACGATGCGTGGCACGATCAGTGCGGGCTTGTCGAAGGATAGTATCTCGCAGACCGTGTTGTAGCCACCCATGGACACGACAGCCTTGGCGCCGGCGACGATATCTTCCATGCGATTATCGAATTCGATGATCTCGATGTAGGGAATATCGGAGGTATTCTGCATGAAGCGAAGGCGCTGTTCTCCTGGCATATAAGGACCAAGAACGATCAGAGCCTTGTGTGTCAGTTCCGGATCGGCCTTGTAGGCATTGATGACATCGTCGATCAACTCGCTGCCATCGCCACCGCCGCCGGTCGTAACCAGAATATAGTCGCCTTCCGTGCGATGGGACGTGCTTTCAGACTGGGTCTTCGACCGTTGCAGGAAGCCGACGAAATCCATCTTGTCGCGTACCTTGGGTGGCACATCCAGACCGATCAGCGGATCGTGGAAATCAGGCGGGCCATAGACCCAGACGTGGTCGTAATAACGCTCGATCTTCTTGAGAATGTCGTTTCTCTTCCATTCCGCTTCCAGCAATTGCGGTGAATCCATCACGTCGCGCAAGCCGATAACTAGCTTTGTGCCTTTGGCTTTGAGGTAGGTCAGCGTTTCCTCGACCTCGCCGCGCAGGCCCATGGGTTCCTTGTCGACGATGAAGATGTCGGGCTGGAAGCTCTCGGCGGTATGATAGATGATCGACCGGCGCATTTTCAGGGTTTCCTGAAGATCGATATGCTGGTCGAGCGAGGTATATTCGCCGTTTCGCAGCTTGATGACGCTTGGGATTTTCACGAAATCCACGCGCGCGCGGTAGTCGAACGCACCGGCAATCGTCGCACCTGAAATGATCAGGACGTTGAGCCCGCGATAATCTTCAACCAGGGCATGGGCAATGGTACGGCAACGCCGTAGATGGCCAAGCCCGAAAGAATCGTGGCTGTACATGAGGATGCGGGCGTCGTTCAGACGGGTGCTCAAAGGGGGTACCTCTCGTCCAGGCTTGGGCTCGTCGTAGATCGATATGTCACTGGACAGTCCGTTGTTATTTAAAAGGGTCTGCCGCATCACGTAGTCCATCGCCGAAGAAATTAAAGGCCAGGATGACGAGTACCACGGGTACCGTCGGCAAAAGAAGCCATGGATAAAGGGCTATCACGCTCACGCTTCTCGCTTCCGTGAGCAGAATGCCCCAACTTGTGATCGGCGGGCGAAGGCCAAGGCCCAAGAAACTAAGTGCCGTTTCGCCCAATATCATACCTGGTATTGTCAGCGTGGCAGACGCAATCAGATGCGACATGAACCCCGGAATGAGATGGCGCCCAATGATGCGCGGTGTACTGGCGCCCATCAATTGCGCGGCCAGCACATAGTCCTCTTCGCGCAGGGCCAGAAGTTTGGAGCGCACTGCGCGCGCAAGCCCAGTCCAGTCCAGAAGGCCCAAAATGATGGTGATGCCGAGATAGACGAGGATCGGGCTCCATGTCACCGGCATGATGGCTGCAAGTGCCAGCCAGAGCGGAATACTGGGGATCGATTGCAGCACTTCGATGATACGCTGGACGATCAGATCGAACACGCCGCCGCGGTAGCCGGCAAGACCACCGATCACGATGCCGAGAACGAAGCTCATTGCCACACCAAGCAGGCCGATGGTCAGCGAAATGCGCGCGCCGTAAATGATACGTGACAGGACGTCGCGGCCGAGACGGTCTGTTCCCAGTAGATACATCTGCCCGCCTTCAGCTGGGCACACCAGATGGACGTTGCTGTCAAACAGACCCCAGAACCGGTAGCCGTCCCCCCGGCAGAAGAAACGCAGCTTCTGCACATCCGTCGGCACGTCGCTATAAATGCGCTTCAGATTGTCCATATCGAGGCTCATGGCTCGCCCGTAGACGAAAGGACCGACGAATTCGCCATCGTGAAACAGGTGAATGGATTGCGGCGGTGTATAGATGCTTTCGACATTGCGCGTGTGCAGATTATAGGGCGCCAAAAACTCGCATATGACGATCGACAGATAGACGAACAGCAGAAAGGCCCCGGAATAGAGCGCAAGCTTGTGCTGCTTGAACTGCCACCACATCAGCTTGAATTGCGACGCCTTGTTGAATGCGGCCATCCCAGAGGTCGTCGGTTCGATCAGATTGGGGTCGAACGGCGCCGTCGATACATAATGCAGCAATGGTGCGCCAGGTTCGGGAAGAGAGGTGGTCATTTGATGTTACCGCCTCCAAAGCGAATGCGTGGGTCGAGGATGGCAAGTGCAATATCCGATACCAGCACACCGATGACTGTCAGGAAGGCTAGGAACATCAGGAAAGACCCAGCCAAATACATGTCCTGGCTTTGCAAGGCGCGGATCAGCATGGGGCCGGTCGTTTCCAGTGACAGAACCACGGCAGTGATTTCCGCACCGGAAATGATGGCAGGCAGGATGGAGCCAATGTCTGAAATGAAAAAGTTCAATGCCATGCGCAGCGGATATTTCGTCAGCACCTTGAAGGGATGAAGGCCCTTGGCGCGAGCGGTGACGACATATTGTTTTTGAAGCTCGTCCAGCAGGTTGGCGCGCAATCTGCGTATCATACCGGCAGTGCCGCCGGTGCCGATGATGAGGACGGGTATCCAAAGATGTTCCAGGATCGACTTCATCTTGTCCCAGCTCATCGGCTGGTTGAGGTATTCGCGGTCCATGAGGTGACCGATGGACGTTCCGAACCAGATATTGGCGAAATACATCAGGATGAGCGCCAGCATGAAGTTGGGAATGGCGATGCCCAGAAGCCCCACAAACGTCAGTCCATAATCGCCCCAGCTGTACTTATGCGTGGCGGAATAGATGCCGATAGGAAAAGCGATCAGCCAGGTGACGATGATGGTGACAAAAGACACGAGAATTGTCAGCCAGAGGCGGTCGCCGACCACCTCGTTGACGGGAAGCTGATACTCGAAGGAATAACCGAAATCGCCCACCAGCATGCCGGATGCCCAACGAAGATATCGGATGGGCGCAGGCTGGTCGAAGCCATAACGGGCGCGCAATTCTTCGATCTCCGCCATATTGGCGGTTTCGCCCATGGCGCGCATCTCGGAGACATAGCTTTCGAAATAGTCGCCGGGCGGCAATTCGATGATTGTAAAGACCAGCATCGAAATCAGAATGAGTGTCGGGATCATCACGAGCAGACGCCCTAGAATATATCTGAGCATGTCATGCGTCTCCGTCGTACCAGAACGCGTCTGGCATATAGACACCGAGATAGGAAGTCGGCTCAAAACCATAGAGCGCTTTTTCCGGGACGTTGCGCATCTTCGTCACATGCACGATGGGCTGAAGTGCGCTGTTGACGATGCCGATGGAAAAGACTTGCTGCGAATAGAGCGTCAGCATGTCCAGCCAGATATGGCGCCGCTCCTCTTCGGTTATGCTCAGGCGCCACTTCTTCAAAAGGGCAAGAAGCTGGGCAGCCTCTGGCAAGTCAGGTTCCTTACCTTCGCGCCCCCCCGACAGATAGTGAACGCCCCAGACGGGCCATTGAAGCTGATCATCGCCGGTTGGGGCGAGCCCGGCAGGCAGCATATCGGGCGTCGGCACGGCGTTATCCATGCCGAACCATACCGACATCAGCACCTCGCCACCCATGGCCCGCTTGCGAAACACATCGCGCTGGGTGGGCCTGCTGGAAAGGGATATACCGATTTTTCGCCAATGATCGGTGACCAGTTCCAGCACGTCCGTTTCCAGCGTGCTTTCACCCGCGGTTTCGACGATGATGTGGGCGGGGCGGCCATCTGGAAGCAGTCGAACGCCCTTGTCATTTCGGTTTGTCAGTCCCAGTTCATCCAGCAGCGCATTTGCCAAGGCGGGGTTGAAGTCGGCCCAGGCTTTAGCGAATTCGGGACGGAAAAGCGTGCTTTCCGGCAAAACCGTATCGGCGCTTTCCTTTGCCAATCCGTAAAAACAGACCATGTTGATTTCATGCCTGTCGATGGCGAGCGACAAGGCACGGCGCATCCGCACATCGCGGAACAGGTTGCGCCAGACATCATCACCACAATTCAGGTTCGGTAAAAGACAGACACGCGAGCCCTGGCTACGTTTCCAAAGGTTCACCTTGATCGGATAGCGGTCTTCGGCGTCTCGCAGGAACGTGTAGTCGTTGAAATCCAGACCCATGAATTGCAGGTCGCTGTCGCCGGAAGCCGTCTTTGCGGCAATGATTTCCGATGACGTCACATTGAGCAGGAACCGGTCGAGATACGGCAACTGCAGGCCATTTTCATCGACGCGGTGATAGTAGGGATTACGCTCGAAAATGAACTGTTCAGACGGCGGTGACGTGATGTTGCGCCACGCATCCAGCGTCGGGAGATCGGGATTTTCCGGGCGCACCTGCCGTGACATCTTCACATGCAGATTGCTCCAGTCTTCCACCTTGTTCTTCTTCATCAACTTGGCAAGATTTTCTGGCGTCTGATATTTCGCATGGAACTGCTTCATATAGGCAGCGGGCAGACACAAGCGTGCAGGCGAGGCACCGGCGAGCTTGGCCAGAAAGTCCGGGTTCGGCCCTTCCCAGGAATAACGCACGGTCAGACGGTCGATGACCTCCACCTTTGGCGGCTTTTCATAAACCAGCAACTCGATGGGTGGTCCACCCTTGTGGATTTCGCGATTGAGCGCCACTTCTTCCCAGAAATAACGAAAGTCTTCGGTGGTGAAGTCGCTACCGTCAGACCATTTGTGGCCGTCGCGCAGTTTCAGCGTAAAGACGCGCTCCTCATCGACCGTGTAGCTTTCCAGAATATCTGGCTGAAAATTGAAGCTCTCGTCATAGCCGACCAGCCGCGCGTAGCTGTTGATCGGCATCAGTCGAATATCCCGCTGCCCGCCAATCAGCATGCGGACGGAGCCGCCATGCTTGCCAGGCTCTCGACCCAGGTTCTTCATGTTCATAACACGAGGGTTCTTGGGCAGCCGTTGATCGACCGGCGGCAGCTCGCCTTTTTCGCGCTTTTCCTTGAAGAAGTCGGAATCGCTATAGGCTGCGAATGCTTTCCATGGTGCAAAGACCGAGGCGAGGAGGGCGAGTGTGGTTCGGCGGGTAATCACGAGCGTAGCTCCGCAATGTCGACATTCCCATTGGCAAGCACAAGATGGCCGTCGCCGAGATCGGCTGTAATCAACCCACCATCATCGCTGTCGCGAAACTGCTTACCCCAGTCGAATTTACCCGTGGCGCTTATCTTGGCGATGGTGCTGAAATCGAGTGGTCTGTCGAGGTCGGGGAACGGCACGGCGGCCAGCAGCGATTTGGTATATGGATGAACCGGATTTCGCATCAGCGCTTCACGCGGTGCAAGCTCCACGATTTTGCCCTCGCACATCACCGCAACGCGGTCCGCCATATAATCCACCACAGCCAGATTGTGCGAAATAAACAGGTAGGTCAGGCCCAGGTCTTTTTGCAGATCCTTAAGCAGATTGAGAATTTGCGCCTGCACCGAAACGTCGAGCGCCGATACCGGCTCGTCGCAAATCAGCAGTTCCGGCCCCAAAGTCAGCGCTCTGGCGATACCGATGCGCTGACGCTGGCCACCCGAAAAACTGTGCGGGTAACGATTGAGCGCGCTTTCTCCAAGACCGATCGCCTTGAGGAGATTGCGGACTTTTTCCGCGCGGTATCTGGCATCGCCGCGACCGTGAATTTCGAGCGGTTCGCTGAGGATATTGCTGATCGTCATGCGCGGAGACAGCGACGAGATAGGGTCTTGAAACACCATCTGTATCTTTGTGCGCAATTCGCGCAGATCGTCGTCCTTTGCACTCAAAACGTCGATATCGCCGGTGCGGCTGTGGAAGGTAATGGAGCCTTCATCAGGTCTCACGGCGCGCATGAGGATTTTGCTGACAGTGGTCTTGCCGCTGCCGCTTTCGCCAACAAGGCCGAGACATTCGCCGCGACGGATTTCGAAACTGACACCATCGACCGCCTTGGTGGTGGTGGCCTTTCCAGCGGTAAACCAGCTCGATTTTCGGGTCGTGAACGTCTTGCCGATGTTGTCGACTGTGAGAAGGACGCCCTGCGTTTTATCGACACTCGCCGTTTTCTTGCCGATCAGGCTTTCCTTGTCGATGACGACGTCGCGCAGTGCCTTCAGCCGTTCGCCGGGCTTCATGTCGAAATGCGGGACCGCCGCCATCAGACCTTTAAGATAAGGATGCGACGGCGCCCGGAAAATCTCATCGACCGGTCCGGATTCCATGATCTCGCCCTGATAGATCACGGCGACTTCATCGGCGATATTGGCGACGACGCCAAGGTCGTGGGTGATCAGCAGCATCCCCATGTTGAGGCGGCTTTGCAGATCGCGCAGCAGCTTGAGAATTTGTGCTTGGATCGTTACGTCGAGAGCCGTCGTCGGCTCATCGGCGATCAAAAGTGCGGGACGGCAGATAAGCGCCATGGCAATCATCGCGCGCTGCCGCATGCCGCCGGAAAGCTCGAAGGGGTACATATTGCAAATCTTGGGCGGATTTGAAAAGCCGACGAGATCGAGTGTTTCTTCGAGCTTTTCCTGCCGTTCCCTAGGCGTCAGTACGGAGTGAATCCGCAAGGCTTCATCGATCTGGTTTCCGACGGTGTGCAGCGGCGAAAACGAGGTCATCGGCTCCTGGAAGATCAGGCCGACGCGGTTGCCTCTGATTGCCCGCATGGGCTTGCCGTCCTGCTCCAGCCGCAAAAGATCAACCGGTTCGGCCAGCGCACGCTGCGGATCGGAAAACAGGACGCGCCCCTTGACGCTTGCCGTGCGCGGCTGAATGCCCATGATGGTCTGGCCAATGACGGATTTTCCAGAGCCGGATTCGCCGACAAGTGCCGTAACTTTGCCCGGCAAAATGCGCAGGCTGGCATTTCTGACGGCATCGATTTTTCCGCCCATCAGAGAAAACGATACTTGCAAATTTTCGATGCGAAGCAGATCGGCGCCTGAAGTCATGCCAAGGGTGTCCTCACCGTTTTTTTTATTTTGCCTGCGGCAGTTACTTCGGGGCCATAAAAGATACGTTATCGCAGGCCTTAACATCTGTCTATGCTCCTGAAACAATGAAAATTTCAGGAAGTTCCGAATAAACCGGGCTTGCGGAAAAACATCTATTTCGAAGATATGTCTGAGTGATGAACACGCGAGGGACCGCCATGCCCGACAAGGCTTATTTCGATAAAAAGCTTGCCGCCGCCCGGCACGACATTGCCCAAGGCAAGTTTGTAGACGCTCGCGATGTTTTGGACGCGCTTTCCAAGGAGCCCGACCAACATCTGATGGGTGATGAGACAGCCCTGGGTTTGCCGCGCAGGCTTCATTCCGTCTTTCTTGCCTTGGCAAAGGCGCAAAGGGATGTGGTCAGCCGTGTCGGCTATCAATACCACCTTGTTCCCTCACCGGATGTTTTAGAGACCTATGGTCGTTTTTCTGCGGCGGAGCGACGTGTGATGGCCGCCAAAAACCGGGAGCCTGTGCCAAAGATCATTCACCAGATATGGATCGGTGAGAAGCAAGTGCCGGTATCGACCGGTGCGTGGGCGGCCCATGCTGCAACACACGGGTTTGACTATCGTCTATGGCGTGAGGCCGATCTTGAACAGGAGGGGGTTTTCGCCAATCCTGTATTTGCTGGAATGCTGGCCGAAAAGGATTATCCCGGTGCGGTGGATGTGGCACGATATATCGTTCTGTCGAAGATGGGTGGCATTTACCTCGATTGCGATTTCTATCCCGCCCGTGATGATCTGAGTTTCGGTGATCTGCTGCCCATGATCGGACTGACCGCTTTTGCGGAAAATGTGCCGCGCATGACGGGACAGGGTAGTGTCCTTCTGGCCAATTCGTTTATCGCAACACCAGCGTCTCACCCCCTATTCAGCCGGATGCTGGATGCTTTTCCCGAGATTTTGGATAAGCTGCCCAGAGCGCCGGCATGGTGGGCAACCGGCCCGCTGATTTTCACAATCGTTGCACGCTCCGGCTCTGTCTGTCTGGCCAGTGGGGATTTCGTCGTGGCGACGCTGCCGGATCTGGCGCCCTTTAGCGCAGTCGAAGCTATTCGCGCGGACGTGAAAGGTGATGGATTGCTGGTCGCCTGGAAATCATGGTGACAATGCATGTAGCCATTGGCGCGATGAACGCCAGCGACAGCCGGGATGGCCTGCTGTCAGTTTGAAAAGCCTTTGCAAAAACGTCCAGACATTGTCGTCGTGATCGAGGTGGTGCGTCAGGATACCCGTCATGCCGCCGGTCGCATGCGCTTCGTGCATCCGTGCGGCGGTTTCCGTAAACAACAGGTCATGATCCTTGCCGCCTCGGTTGCCGCGCCAATCGATGACATCGACATGTGTGTTGAGAAGGAGGAGGCGATCAGGCTTTTCAGGCCCGTAAACGGACAATGCTTTGTAGCCCGCCTGCGGCAAATGTTTGATGAGGTCAGGGTCGATGCGGTTCCATGGCGGCACGAGCATGGGCGTGACACGGGTCCCGTGGAGCAATCGAAGTTTCACAAGTCCGGCTTGCAGTTCGCCAAGAACGGTTCCGAGCGGTCTGTGTAACCCAAGCTCGCGTTTTTTCTCATCCGGTCCCGCATGGTTTTGATGCGCCCAGCCGTGGACCGCGACATCGATGTTTGTCGTTTGCTCAAGCCGGGCTGCCAGCGCCTCGCCGGTCGGTTCTGGAATGATCGCTAATGTTATGGGGATGGAATATTGCTCGGAAAGGTTCAGCAACCTGTTAAGTGCCAGGCTTGGCACCGTCGCGTCGTCATCCCGCAACCACAAGTCGGCGATGATGCCTTTGCTCGCGAAATCATCGAGTGTGTCCAAAAGCTTTTTTTCGGTCATGGCGTCTGCTCCAGCACGTGCTTCAGGATTTCGTTCAGTGTTGTGGCGGCGTTTTGCAGGGAGCGGTCGATGCTCGCAAAGCGGCGCGCTTTTTGCGCCATAGTCTGGCGCGTCGCGTCATCCGTCATCAGTTTGACCAGTGCTGCGCTATAGGCCTCGATATCGCCTGGCGCGGTCAGAATGCCTGTTTCTTCATCCCTGACGACTTCCGGAACCCCGGCAATACGCTCTGCAACAACTGGCAAGCCGGCTGCCTGCGCCTCCAGATAGGCAAGCCCGTAGGCCTCGCCGTGGCCCGGCCACACATAGAGGGAGGCACGCGACAGGATTTCCGAGATGTCCTTGGCATTTCGCTCGCCGTGCCAGATGAGGCGGTTTTGATCGATCGTGTCAAAATGCTCTCGCACGGTGTCACGTTCAGGTCCGTCTCCGACAATGTCTAGCGTCCATGGCACATCAGGCGGTATCTGTTTCAAGGCTTGCGCCAGCGCCTGATAGCTCGCCAGCTTGTCGCCCGCGCGCATCATTGCCACCGTTGCCATACGGTAACGGGTGGGTGAGGGGCTCACCTTCATGAAAACTGAGGCATCGATGAAGGGAGGCAGCATGGCCGTGCTGATATCGGCTGCTGCTTTTACAATCCCGTCGCGATCACGCTGGGTGAAGCAGATATTGACGGCTGCGAAGCGGAGATCGGCGAGAAGTTCAGCCTGCGTCTTCGCCCATCCCATGCTATTTCGCTTTGGTGAATAGGACGCTTCTGCGGTGACGTATGTGATTCCGAAGTGCTGGCAAAGCTCCGGTCCGAGAAGATCGCGCGCCTTGTAATAGGGGTGGTAACAGAACCAGACATCCGGCTTGCCGTTGCCCAGCCATTCACCTGTAATGCGGTCCCTCTCCGCTTTGGCTGCCATTCTCAGGCTCTCGGCGTCCTCGCCTTCTGGCTGCCGCAGAAAGCTGCGTAGCTCTGACACGACGTGTACCTCATGCCCGCCAAGTCGCATCGCTTCCATCAACAACCGTGCCATCAGCCTGTCGCCGGAGGGGACGGCATGGTTGGGAGATTTCAGTGGGCAGTAGAATGCGATTTTCATGGTTCAGTTTTGCGTCGCCGGTCAACGCTTCGTCAATGGGAATTTGACCCGGCCAAACCTTGACACTTTGCCTCTTCTCGCCCAACTGATGGACATCTTCTTCCATGCGCGGGGCGCAATCAGCTTTGACTTTCTCTTCAAACGCACAACACCTTCTCGGTCTCATCCAGTCCAAAAAGGCCACGGCAGGCGTGATAGGCCTCGGATACGTCGGTCTGCCGCTGGCGATGACGATCGCGCATGCCAGCTTCAAGGTGGTGGGGTTCGATATCGATCCTGACAAGATCACGGCCATCGATGCCGGTAAGAGCTACATCGAAGCGGTACCACACGATGTGTTGAACGGCGCGCGTCAGAACGATGGTTTCGTCGCGACCTGTGATTTTTCCAGACTTGCCGATTGTGATGTGATTGCCATCTGCGTCCCGACACCACTGACGAAATATCGCGATCCTGATCTTTCCTATGTCGAAAACACCTGCCGGGAGATTGCCAGCAGACTTCGCCCGGGTCAGCTTATCGTGCTGGAGTCCACCACCTATCCCGGCACCACGGATGGCGTCGTCAAAACTATTCTGGAAAAGACGGGCCTTAAATCGGGTGTGGATTTCTTTCTTGGGTTCTCGCCCGAGCGGGAAGATCCCGGCAATCGCGACTTTCAGACATCAACCATTCCCAAAGTGGTGGCCGGTGAGGGTTCCGATGCGGCTGAACTGATGACGGCATTTTACGGGTCCGTTGTGAAAACGGTCGTCCCCGTTTCCACCAACGCCACGGCTGAGGCAGTCAAGATTACCGAGAACGTCTTTCGTGCTGTCAATATTGCCCTCGTCAACGAATTGAAGGTCGTCTACGAGGCGATGGGCATCGATATATGGGAAGTGATCGACGCGGCCAAAACCAAACCCTTCGGCTATATGCCGTTTTATCCCGGTCCGGGACTTGGCGGGCATTGCATTCCCATCGACCCGTTTTACCTGACCTGGAAATCCCGCGAATATGATTTGCCGACACGATTTATCGAGCTTGCCGGGCAGATCAATACCGGTATGCCGCGCCACATCGTTACCCGCCTTGCAGAAGCGCTTGATGTTCACAGCGGCAAGGCGCTCAGTCGCTCGAAGGTTCTGATCGTCGGTCTGGCCTATAAGAAGAACGTGCCCGACATTCGCGAAAGCCCTTCGTTGAAGCTGATCGAGCTTATTCTCGAGCGAAGCGGTCAGCCCTCCTATTTCGACCCCTATGTCGCGGAAATTCCGAAAACCCGCGAATATGGTCACCTGATGGGCATGAAGTCTGTTGTCTGGGATGAGAAGACGATCAGTGAATTCGATGCGGTTCTCATCGCGACCGACCATGACGACGTCGATTATCAAAGTCTTTCGACGTGGTCACCGCTGATTATCGACACGCGCAATGCTTTTGCCAAGCGTGGCATTGTGGCAAGCCACATCATCAAAGCCTGATGGAAGAGTAAGAAATGAGCAGACTGGACAGCTTCATTCGTCGCCTGACGGCGCAGCGCGATATTCTCAACCACGTCCACGCCGATATGAACCTTCCCACCGGTGGGCCGGTGATGGAAATCGGTCTCGGTAACGGCCGTACCTTCAATCATCTGCGCGAACTTTTTCCAGATCGCCGCATCGTTGCGTTTGATCGGGCCATGGGCGCGCACGCTTCTTCAGTACCGGACGAAAAAGATTTGGTGATCGGTGAGATCGCCGAGACTGCCCAGGCTTATCTCGGCATCGAGGCATCACTCGTTCACGCCGATATCGGCACCGGCTATCCGGAAAAGGACGCGGTTACACTGACATGGTTGCCGCAGTTCGTCGCGGGAATGCTGGCCAAGGGCGGAGTCGCGGTCAGTGGTCTTCCGTTGGAGGAGAAAACCCTCAATCCGCTGCCAGCACCAACCTCGGTGCCAACGGATCGTTATTTCCTGTATCGGAAAATATAATCTGCCTACAGGAAGAGCTGGCTTTCTGTTTCTGAAATCAGAAAGACTTTCATTTGCGAGCTTTTGCCACGGATGGGAATTGTGCGACTTTGCAGCGCCCGGATGTCGTGACCGGATTGCTTCAATACCGGTTCTGACACAACGATCGCTGTATCGAATTCCTTTGCGGCAGTTTCCAGCCTGCTCGCGACGTTGACGGTGTCGCCGATGGCAGTCAGGTTTTTAGCTGCGCCATAACCCATCACGCCGACGATGGATGGCCCCGCATGGATACCAACGACGATACGCAGTCTCACTGAGAACTGCTTTTCCAGCTCCTCGTTGAGCGTTTCGATGTTGCGCAGAATGAGTGCTGCCGCCTTCAGCGCGTCTCGGCTTGCGGTCTCCGTGTTTCCCTCAAGGCCAAACAGTGCCATGGCACCATCGCCGATAAATTTGTCGAGCCTGCCACCAGCCTGCTCCACCGCTTGGCCCACAACAGTGAAGTACCTGTTGAGCAAAAACACCATGTCATAGGGCAACCGCGCTTCCGACAGGGCTGTGAAGCTGCGAAGATCGCAAAACAGGACGGCAATCTCCTCTTCGCGAC
This sequence comes from Agrobacterium bohemicum, assembly GCF_001562555.1. Taxonomy (NCBI): domain Bacteria; kingdom Pseudomonadati; phylum Pseudomonadota; class Alphaproteobacteria; order Hyphomicrobiales; family Rhizobiaceae; genus Agrobacterium; species Agrobacterium bohemicum. The sequence goes on along the minus strand of NZ_KQ961025.1, from coordinate 78,063 downwards.
CGGGCCGGATCGGCTCACCGCTGGCGGGGATGTCTCGCTGCTGTTTTGAGGCGAGCAGTAAAGCAACCTTGATATTGTGTTTAGGGCGGAGCTGGCATCCAAGCCTGACATCACTATCCGCATGGATACGCTGAAGGGTAGCTTTTTCCATCGTGGATGGTTCCGGCAGGGGTCCTTCCGTATCTATGATCCTCACACGGCATGTCGAACACCGGCCTTTGCCACCGCAGGCCGAAAAATGGGGGACGTTACCCAAGCGGCTACCTTCCAATATGCTCAAGCCAGCAGGTGCGCGCACGAAGGCTCCGTGATCGTAACGGATTTCGAACGCGTTCGAACGTTGCCGCCAGCTGCGAACGCCGCGAAGAGCAAGAACCAGCGCGATTGCACCGCCAAACAGGGCTTTCGCTCCGTTCGTAACGGCATCGATCGTCGCTTCGAGTTCAGCCTGGTTGGCATGAGGCGTTCTCGGCGGCGGCGGATTGTTCTCCATCGCCCGGCCCGCATCGCTAAAGCCCAGAAGCGCCAGAATGGGCAGCAACACGGCGATGGTGAGAAGATAGGGCGAAATTTTCTTGTACCAGTCCCGGTACCGCAGCCAGAAAAATATACCAAGACAGCCATGCAGCCAGATCAGCACCAGTGCTGTGCTTTGGCGCAGACCGAGCAGCGGATTGCGCACCCAGAAATTATGGATCACGGTTTCGTAACCGATATCGACCCCGTAAAGCGAACGCGAAATGCGGATACCAGTGGCATGGTCGATGATCAGATAGGGGATGAGGAGGCCGATGAGAATCTGAAGCGCTTCCCGAGCAGGCATCTTGAAGGAGCGGCGCAGATAAAGGGAGCGCAAAACCAGCACGATATGGGTCAACACCGAACCATAGAGAATAAGGCTGCTGAGGGGGTTGAGCCAGACGATGCTGAACCACATACGGCCATATTCGGCGGCATCAATCGAAATCAGGGCGAGTGCGTGGTTCGCCAGATGGGTGAACACGAAGCCCAGCATCACGAGGCCGGACAGCATGCGCGCATGCCTCAGCGACGTTTCCGAGACGATCCTGGCCATGTTGATCGTCTCCGGTTGCAGCATCGCGCTCGTTATTCGGCAGATTGCCAGAGAGTTCTCTGTTGATAGCCGTTTGCCGCTATACTCTAACGATTAAAAAAGCTGAACAGATCAGCGATCACGTCATCGGCATTTGTGCAAAGCATCACGTCCGTTAGGGCAAGCACACTGATATCAAAGATTTATCGTTTGCCCGTCCCAAGCAGCGAAGGCACCCGCAAACTCTATCTTTGCATCGGCATCGATAACATCGAGTTCGTCATCGGTGCGAAAGGGTGCGTGATGGATCAGACCGACGCTTTTGGCATTGGCAAGCTTTGCGAGATGGACGGCGTGCTGCCACGATGAGTGGCCGTAGCCCCGATAGGTCTCCATCTCGGCATCGGTAAAGCTTGCGTCGTAGAGAAACAGGTCGACGTTTTCGATGAGTTTCAAAACAGTCTTATCGGTTTTGCCGGCCTCATGCTCAGTATCGGTGATGATAGCAAGACTGCGGCCTTGCCAATCGATGCGGTAGCCGATGGCGTTTCCAGGATGGTTGAGCATTCCTGTCGTGATGCTCAAATCGGGATGGACAGAGAGAACGTCTCCTGCTTGGAAGTCCTTGGTAATGATCCGGGCGCAACAGATATCGAGCGGGGCGGGAAACCAGGGAGGGCTCATGAATTCGCTGAGAATTTCCCGCGTCGTCTTTTGTCCGGCCAGATGGCCCGACCAGATGCGAACCGCATTTTCGCGATTGAAAAACGGCTTGAAGTAGGGAAATCCAACTATGTGGTCATAGTGGCAGTGGGAGAAGAACATGTTGACGGCGCCAACACCTTCAGCCTTAAGCGACTGACCGGCAGGCAACAAACCTGAACCCGCATCGAACAACAGGACGTGCTCGCCGCATCTGACTTCGATGCAGATCGTGTTGCCACCATATTTTCGGAACTTGTCTCCTGATACGGGAAGCGTTCCCCTTGCTCCCCAAATCTTTACCCGAAACTCTGATTTATTGTCCCGACGTAGATCGTCGGAATTCAACGCCATGATACACCCCAATTTACCACGGATAGCCCTGAGGCCATCTTCCGATGGGCATCGTTTTATCTGCCCTGCCGTTACCCCGCCTTAGGAAGACAAGAATGTCTCCGCCATTAGTAGGGCCAGCATTTCAGTTTTATGACGATAGCACCACTTTTATTTTTCTTTCAAAAAACGTGGTTTAAAAAGACTGTTTCTTTAAGCGTTGGAACTTGACCTTGCTTTGCTCAACTCGGTCGTTGTCTGCGTCAGGCGCTCGGCCAGCACGCGCATGACCTTGATCGTTACGTCCGGGAAATCCGACATGAGCTTGAAGAATTGCTCCTTGCCGATCCGCAAAGCTTCCACCGAGGTGGACGCGCGTACTGTTGCCGTTCTCACACTGTCGCACAGTATGGCGATTTCACCGACGATGGCGTTTCCGCTCATCTCCGTGAGTTTGATCTGCCCTGAGGGGGAATCGATCAGAACGTCGACCTTGCCGGTCAAAAGAACGTAAGCGGCATCTCCAAGATCACCCTGCCGGAACAACTCGTCACCGGCGTGGTAGGAAACCCGATCTGACGCGAAAGCCAACAGCTTCAGCTTGGAAGGCTCCATCTCACTGAAGAAGGGAACGCGTTTCAGCATTTGAATTTCGTCTTTGAAAAGCATTGCCCTGTCCCGTCCGTATTCCTGTTCTACCCAAGATAAACCAACTATGCGGCGATCATTTCTTTAAATGTACCGTTTTCTTCCAGAAGAGTCTCGTATGTTCCATCCGCAACGATGGTCGTGTGGTTTATAACGATAACACGGTCGAACATTTTTGAAAGTGCAGCATTGGACAGTATCCAAATCACAGCCGGATTAGCGTCATCGCGCTTGAGGAAAGAGATGACGCTATCGACAATTTCCTGCTGCATGCGATGGTCGAGACCGGGCAACGGGCGGTTGAGCACGTAATAGTCCGATTTTCTCATCAGCGCCCGCGCCAGATTGAGTTTTTGCCGCTGCAAGGGGCCTAGCCGCTTGCCGCCTGCGCCCAAGTTGAATTCCAGTCCGACGGCCAGGACCTTTTCGTAAAGGCCCTGCTTCTTCATGGCTTCGGCGACGATCTTGGTGATGCGGCGCGAGGCGTCGGCATAGCGGTGGCTGATCTTGCCGAACAGGATATTGTCGAGGAGACTGGTTGAAGCCGCATATTTTTCGGGATCGTATGGCTCTATCCAGCTGCGCAAATCATCGGGCAGGTTCTGATGGAACATGTGTCTGACCTCGATGATCTTGTCCATTACCTCCTGCGTCAGAAGACCGAAACGCTGACGTGGTTCGATATAGAAGAAGCTGAGCCGTAGCATGGCGCGCCTGTCGGCGTCGTTGGCATCCTTGTAGCTCTTGCCCTGAAGGCGCTGTAGCGTCTGTTGATAGGTCGGAATATCGTCAGCCGTCATAAAGGTCAGCTGCTGGAAAAAAGGGTGGTCGGGCGCAAGGTCGCTAAAAATTTCAACCACGTTTTCCGCAATCGTATAACCCATGTCGTACAGCGTTTCGGACAGTCCGCTGCTGCGCATCAGGGTGCGGAAATAATCACTGTCGATAACTTTCCGACTTGCAATCGATGAATCGCGCATCGTGCCGAACATGATGTTTTCGCCGACAGTGGCCTCGGCGTTATAGCTGTTGGGCTCGAACGGCACGATCAGGCCGCTGAGGTTTTCCTCTTCCAGCTCTGCGCGCAGCGCCTGCCTCAGTTCTACGATCCGGGCTGCCAAATGCAGATCGGTCGAAGGATCGATAGAGGAGCGCAAGGCGAATTCGAGAATGTCGGGTGACAGCTGAACAGTGTCGAGAACTGACAGCATGGCCTTGAGGAACTGTTCTTCTTCATCGCTTCCAAAAGGACTGGATGTGTAATCGATCCAGTCACTGTTGATGTCGATATCAGGATTTTTTGCGAGCTTTGCTTCGCGAATTTCCCATTTCCGGTGTTCCAGGTCGGCACCGGTATAGTCTTTTGCCTTCAATGGTGCGTGTTTCAGGCCGTAAACGAGGTTTTCCCTCAGGCTTGCATGGAAGAAATATGTGTCGGCTGAAACATAGGATATGCGTCGGCCGCTGACAGATTCCGGCAGGTCGTGCAGGTCTATATCCCCAAAGGTGATCTTGCCTGATGTTGGCCAAAGGGTCCGTCCAAGCGCATCGGCGAGCGCTTCGGCTCCTGAGCCGCCCACGATGCCGACGGTCTCTCCCGGATTGATCGTCAGGGATGCCTGATCCAGAAGCCGAGTGCCGCTGTCGTCATCCAATGCAAGCCCCGCAATAACGATAGGCCCTGTGATCGCTGCGGCTTCTTCCGGCGACAGGGCCTGAATTTTCGAGTCGATCATTGTCGGTGAATCGAACTGTTCGAACACCTGCTCGTATTTCACCTGAACGTCCTGGCGCGCCTGGTCCCAGTCGATCAATTCTTTCAAGGGACCCGGCAATTCCTTGTAGGCGTTGATGACGGCGACGAGCTGACCGACATCGAGACTGCCTCTCAGCGTTAGATAACCGCCGAGCGAGTAGAAGAAGAACGGTGTAAGCTGAGCCAGGAAATTGTTGATGAACTTGACGATAAACTTCCATTGGTACAGGTCGTAGCGGATCTTGAAGATTTCGCCGAGCCTGTGAGCAGCATCCGCGCGCTCATAATTGGAGGTGTCGTAGGCGTGGATGGTGCCGATGCCATCCACCATTTCGCCGATCCTGCCGGCGAGCTGGCGCGCGCTCAACTGTCGCTGCCTGCCGAGTTCGATCAAGCGGCGACGCATCTGGGGAATGATCCCGACCTGAATCGCGGCCATGAAAGCAGCGATCAGCCCGAGCCAGAAATTCTGCACGAGAATGAAGAAGAGAGCTGAAAGTGCCTGGCCCCCGAGAAGCGCTGGCTGAACGAAGGCATCACCGGTGAAACCACCGAGAGGCTCCACTTCGTCCTTGATCATGCTGGAAATTTCCGCACCCTTCACCCGTTTGAAGTGGGAAGGGGGAAACAACAGGATACGGTCGATCAACTGGAAGCGAATACGGCGCAGCAAACGCTCACCGAGGCGGCCCTTATAGGTGTTGATATAGTATTTGAAGAGGCCGTTGATGACGACGAGTGCCAGAAACGTCAGGCTCAGCCCCATCAGCATGCCGAAACGGGTGAGCTCGACGCCCGGAAACAGCGTGATCTTTCCGAGATAGGGGAGATCGAACGTCAAATGCATGAAGAGCTGTGTGGAATTCACGCCCTCGAAGCCATCGCCCTGTATCGGGCCGTTGACGATCTGCTTGGGAAGATCGAAGGCAAGGAAGTAGGGAACCATCGAAAAGGCGACAATCAGCAGAATGAAAAGTTGCTGCCGCCTCGTATGATTCCAGATATAGCGGGTTAGACTTTTTTCCATGTAGGACTTCTATGCCTTGCCGGACTGACTGGAAGGTAGTTGATGTTTGTCATTGCGTCAAAGCCGCTGTTGCGCAACGGTTATGAACGTTAGAAGAATGAATGAAGATGCGTCTCTTCTCGCAAAATGGCGGGATGGAACGACCGTGACGGCGCGGACCATTCTTTTACGAATTATGAATGAAGCGCCTTATAGCGCAATTTCTCAAAAACGGAATAGTTGGACATTGCCCAGCGTGCGAATTTCGCCACGGGGCATTTCCGTTGACTGGGGGCCGGCAGGAATGAGTTCGATACGCCTGCCTTCCCCCGGCGAGAGATGGAATCCATCATCGGCGGGACGAAAACCTTCGGCATCTATACAAACGGATTGGGCAAAACGGTCCGCGGTTACATGCAGGATCCAACGCCCGTCGTTCATCGTCAGGTCAGTTTGAAGGCTGACAGGATGAAGGGCTGCCTGTCGGCCCCTTGGAAAATGGGCGGCATTGGCGAGCAGCACACCAGTTTGCGCATCCAGGAGTTTTGCGACCGTGACGTCGTGTGCAGGGGGACCAAACCGATAGGCATAGGTGGTATCGAAGAATGCACCGAACAGGTCGGTTGCAGCAATCAACCGCTTGTCACGCGCTGCTAGACTCATTGCGCGCCTGCCGCTGACGACAGGCTGGATGCCGTCACGCAGGCATGCAATCTCCACGACGACGTCCGCATTTTCAGGTGTTTCATTAATGAGATGGATATCGAGGCCGTTGGTGCCCTCATCGAGAAGGTTGATCTGCAGAGGTCGAAACGCACGTTTAAGACCATAAAAGGCAGACTTCGGCAGGCCTGTTGAATCGATAACTCCCCAGCCGGGACCCGGCAGCAGATCCTGCAACGTCCATACCATCGCGCCCTGACAATTTGAGCCGACACGCCGCCATTCTGCGAATGTCGCTTCCATGACCTCGGCAATCGCTGCGCGGGAAAAATCGAGATAGCGATCAACATTCTCTCTTCGCAATGTTGCCGGGTCTAAGTCGTAAAGTAGCTTGAGATAATGATCCCGCACGTCCTCGAAATCCCAGGACGCCCCTCGGTCACGGGGCACGCGCGCGCGCCATTTCGGATCGTGAACCGGTTTTACTGGCAGGTATTTGTCGAGGGTGACCTGATGCGGGACGTTTGCAAAGGCGAGGCATTCGCCGGCAAACCGTACATTCGCGCGCCGCGCATCTTCCAGCGGTCTGCAATAGGCACCGACGCCGTAGTAGTGGCCGATCTTCTCGTTCGAGACGAAGGGCAGGGCCCCGCCAAACGGAGAGTTCGGCACATAGGCGATATCAGGTCGCAGACGACGAACATGTGCGGGCAGAATTTCTTCCGTCAGCGGGCCTTTCCAGAACTGTTCCGATAGCCCCAGCATTGCTCCCTGCTGATACATTTCACTTCCGCCGCACAAAACGGCAAGTGATGGCGAGCAAGCGGTGTTGGTGAGGAGGTGGGAGATTTCTTGATCGATATGAGCCAGAAACGCCTCATCCTTGGCTGGATAATCGAAGTTGGCCAGCATCATATCCTGCCAGACCATCAACCCCAGCTCATCGCAGAGTACAAAAAACTCAGGTGTCTCGTAGGCCATCGTGCCGCCGATGCGGGTCATGTTCATACCGGCTTCAGCAGCGAGGCGAAGCCAGGGCTCGTAATCTGCGCGGTTGCCAGGCAGTCGAACAATATCGGCATTCGTCCAAACAGCGCCACGGCAGAACACGGGCTCGCCGTTGATTTTCAGGCCAAAGCCTTTTCCGTCGGCTCCATGGTCGATATCGATACGCCGAAACCCTGTCCTGGCGGCGAGGTGAGTCTGACCCTCAATGCGCAGGCTCACATCGTGAAGCACCGGTGTGCCATGAGTGGCGGGCCACCATGGCTCGATATGCTCCAGCCGGAGTTCACCTTCGAATGTAGTGTCGCCCGCGGGATGCAATGTTGTCCATAGATCGGCGCATCCCAGCTCTATTGCAGTGGCATCGCTGCGAACAGAGATACGCAGGAATCCCGTTCCATCCGCATCCAGTTGCGACTGAAAGGACAGGATTTCGAATTTGCACTGATCTTTGCGGATCAGCCGAACCGGCCGCCACGGCCCGACGGCGTGAATTTCCGGACACCAGCCGGGCATGTGGCCCAACGCCGTTGTTCTGATCAGCCTCAGGCCCTGAGAATTCATCATTTGTGGACGCCAGCGCGCCCGTGGTCCTGATTTTTCCAGATGTGGTGCCAAGGCACGAAAGCAAATGGCAAGTTCGTCGGCACCTGATGGTTCAAAGGAAACGTCCAACGCTTCGAACATGCTGGTAGAGTGCGCAACACGTTCACCGTTCAGGAAAATTTCGGCAATGGTTGCCAGTCCCTCGAAGCGCAAAATAGCTGGGCCGATTTTATCGGATACCAGTGTCAGTCGATACCAGGCATCCTGATTATTGAGCGGCTCTGGTTGAAAGCGATCAAATCTTCCCAGTGCTTCCAGTGCCTGCGCGACAGTCCCGGGAACGGGCGCCGTTACCGCCTCGATGTCGAGCGGAATATCGACAGGTGTCTTAAAGGCATCGGCTTCTGTCAGCGTCAGGGTCCAGCCCTCGCTTAACGACTGTCCCTTATCGATGCCCGAGACCGTCACGCTGCCTCGCTTGTCTGGGCAAGCGAAATCTCCAATTCCGCCATGAGCGCGTCCCAAGCTGCAATCGCCGGGTCGAGAGCGGTCAAGAGCGTGTCGAACTTACGCCGGGCGATAGCGCGGGCAAGCTGAAACTGCACCGTTTTAGCCACCTCCGAAATGCGAAGTGCGTGGGCAGGCGCGCTGCCGAAACGTTGATCGCTACCCAGCCATTGCAGATGGCTGGCAGCCAGTTCGAAATTCGCGCCGAATTGGCGAAGCGTGTTGAAAGCATATTTGTGGAAAAAACCGAAGGGCCGGTCGGCTATTTTTTCGACTTGCGCAGGAAAGACCTTGGCGAATGCCTTGATCGGGTTTTGCGCGGGTCGTCTTGCAAAATGCGAGGCCAGAAGACGCAGCGCTATCGCCCGTCTTTCCACATCGGACATTGGCTTTTCAGGAAATTTCGCAAATTCTGTATAGGGTAGGAATGGGGCGTCTTCGTCTGTCAGATGGTGCTGGAAAATACCGGAGAAATCATCGTCTTCCAGGGCAAAATAACCGCCATTGTGGAAGTATTCCAGCTTGCGGTTTGCCACGTCCATCCGGTTGATGGCGATGGTTGTTTTGCCATGTTCCTTGCGATAGGCGGTGCCGTGCGTATCCGGCATGTAGAAACTGTCCATCTCGATCAGGCAGATGCGTCCACGTTGCAGCTGCATGTCGATATGTCTTTCGAGCCTGTCGAAAATCGCAAGTTCGGTGACGCGGATGCCATAGAGCGCTTCGAGGTCTTCCAGCGGCACCTTGAAAAAAGTGAACTGGTCGCCCTCGAAATCCTGCGTCAGCGTAAAGCCCAGCATGGCTTCTGGCGGCAGACCGCTGGAAGCCAGCAGCTCTATCCACAGATCGACATAGCAATTCGTTTCCGGCCACATCCGCTCCAGCGAATGCAACGGATGCGGAATGTAGGTCTCGGCGTTGAGGGCTGGAAAGATGCTCGTCATGCTGTCTTCAGCCCCAAAGCGCGTCTCGAACCGGCTGTGGCCATGCTTCGACATCCAGTCCGTGTTTGGCAAACAGTGCCAGTGCTATCCGCTCCAACCCGAAGCCGACGCAGGCTGTGTGCGCGACGTCGCCGTTTTCGAGGTTCAGGCCCCATTTGGCTCCAAAAGCGTCCTGATGGTAGTTGAAGCTCATGCAGGCCGTCTGGTTGGTGGTGGATGTTACCGGAATCAGCAATTCGAATTTCAGGTTCTGGTCGCGCTGGTTGTTGGCCAGCATTTTGCCGGCACGCCCGAAGAACGGATCATTTGCGATGTCGATCTTCACATCGAGACCGATCTTTTCCATCATCTCGACGCCGCGATCCATCCATAGCTGACGGAATTCCGTCACGTCGCTTTCAGTTCCCATGCATACATATTCGCGCATACGGAACAGTTGCTGGCGGGCCGGGTCCTTGGAGGGCTCATGGCGGAAGCAGTAGGATTGAATGTCGTAAAGACCTCCGCTAGCGGGCAGATTTCCGCGCTTGGCGATGGTTGGGTACAGCGGATAGCAGGCCGCTGGCGTCAGCACGATATCGGTAATCTTCTGGTCTTTCGTCCAGTCCGTGCCTTCGTCCATGCTTTTGATAAGGCTGACATGATCCAGCTCGCAGCCGCAGAAGGAGTGGACGGTGCCTGCCAGTTGCGGGAAGCTTTTCATGTAGCCGCTTTTTTCAAAATAGGCACGGTTGATGCCGGGCGGGAAGCGGATAACTTCGGCTTTATCTGCGCCGCCGACCGTTCCGATCAGGCGCTCAAAACCGGCAATCACGTCTTCGAACTGGCCGCTACGACCATAGAGGCCATCGACGCCGGTATCGATCAGCAGGCCTTTGTCAAACAGGCGATCGAGAAAAGATGTTTGCATGTCCATGATCTTATCCCGAAAGGCTGGTGTCCTGCTTCTGGACGAGCAGGAGATTGGCGGAGTTGCTGAGAATTCTGTCGTTGGAGATCATCAGTTGCGCCGAATGCGCATCACGCAGGTGACGACCGAGGCTATAAGGCGTACCGTTTTTGTAGCCCATGATGCCGCAGATCAGCATGGCGTGATTGATGATCTCGATAATGGTTTCCGACGAGCAAATCTTGACGTTGTTCATGGCGATGGCAAACCCCATCGACATCAGCTTGTCGGGATCGGATTTGGTGGCCTCATAGGCTTTGAGACCAGCAATGACGTTCGATTTGACGGTCTGAAGCTTGCTCGACACTTCTGCCAGACGAATGGCACCTGGTGGCGTGACGCCGGGCGATTTGCGCGCCGCTGCACGAACGAAGGCTTGTGCACGCAAAACCGCGTCAGAGGCAATTCCATACCAGACGCCGCTCCACAAAAGATGGGATGTCGCCAGCATGGATTGCGCTGCAATTTCGGCGAAAGGCTTGGAGAAAATCTGCTCGGAAGGTGCGCTTCCCTTGAACAGGAAGCCATCGGAACAGGTTCCGCGCATGCCGAGCGTGTCCCAAATATGGGTCCGTTCGAGCGTGTACTGGTCCTTCAGGAAAACGGTCATGACCTGATCGCTGGGTGCCGCTGCGTCATTGGCACGCGAGGTAATCAGAATGGCATCGGCATGCGTGCCATAGGAAATTACGGTGGCGTCTTTTTCCAAGGTGCAGTCGGGACCGTTAACTTCGATGGCACAGATGGAATTGCGCATGTTTCCGCCGATACCGCCTTCGGTGGTGGCAGACGCCAAAAGCAATTGTTCTGATGCCACGCGGCGCATGAAGGCAACATGCCATTCACTGTCTTCGCCATGTTCCACAAGGCTGGAGGCCTTGATGTGGTGCATCGCGAAGATCATCGCCGTTGCGGAACAGGATTGGCCGAGAATGCAGCAGATATCGGCAATTTGCGCGATGCTTGCACTTTCACCGCCCAGATGAACAGGTACTTGAATGCCTAAAAGCCGTTCCGAACGAAGCGCATCAACGGCTTCTATTGGAAAACGTGCGGCGGTATCGACATCGTCGGCATGCCGTGCGGCGATCGACGCGACACGGGAGGCGCGCGCCGAGAGCGTCGCATCAGGCGGGGCGACGGAGACGTTCATCACGCGGCCTCTTTGCCATCAAGAATGGTTTTGACCGTGTCTTCGATGGCCTTGATGCTGGCGAAAGACTTCCGGTTGAGCATGCTATCGGGAAATTCGATGTCGAATGCATCTTCTATGCCAAGCATCAGTTGCACGGATGCAAAAGAAGAAAGTCCAGCTGCGTAAAGGTCAGCCTCATCTTCGATGGTATCGACGGGCACCGGGAGTTGGCCGAATTTCGACAGTATTTCACGAATAGTTGAATTCATTCTGAGTAGTCTCCCTTCACAGCGCGTCATCATAACGCATTCTTGGAGTTACGCTCCAAAAAATAACATTCGAATAAATGGATGGGTTAACTTAGTGTAACTTTCTGTTTTTCGACAACCATCCACAGATGACTTGACAAATTTCTGCGTCGGGTTTCTGATTGCGGCATTCACCAGGGGAGTCCCGGCAAGGGGCTGAGATACTGCTAGCGCGCGCAGTGACCCGTTGAACCTGATCCAGTTCATACTGGCGTAGGGACGGTGCAAACGCGGGAACAGCAGTTCGGCTTTGCCGAAATGCGTCGTTATTCGTTCACGTGGTTTTTCGTCTTCATGCTCGAACTGGGTCTCCACTGTTTTTGCTTTGGAGCCTCACGATGAACATTGCCACTAAAAATCCTACCCCTGTCGTTACCACCGGCCCGCTACCCGCTTCGACCAAGGTCTACAAGCCGGGTATCATCCACCCTCACATCCGCGTACCCATGCGCGAAATCGCCGTGCATCCCACGGCGGGCGAACCACCGGTTACAGTCTACGATTCCTCCGGTCCCTACACCGATCCATCCCACACAGTCAGCATCGACGGTGGCTTGCCACGTGTGCGTCATGACTGGGTTGTTGCGCGTGGCGATGTCGAAGCTTACGCGGGCCGCCATGTTAAACCTGAAGACAACGGCTTTGCCACCGGCGAGCGTTTGACGCCGGAGTTTTCCCTCCGCCACCAGCCCTTGAAGGCCAAGGACGGCAAAGCTGTCACGCAGCTTGCCTATGCGCGGGCGGGTATCATCACGCCTGAGATGGAATTTATTGCCATTCGCGAGAATATTGGACGCGAAGCAGCCAAGGAAACGTTGGCCCGCGATGGTGAGAGCTTTGGCGCACATATTCCCGATCTCGTAACGGCTGAATTCGTGCGTCAGGAAGTGGCGGCGGGCAGGGCGATTATCCCTGCCAACATCAACCACCCTGAAGCGGAGCCGATGATCATTGGACGTAACTTCCTCGTCAAGATCAATGCCAATATCGGTAACTCGGCCGTCACGTCTTCCATGGCGGATGAGGTCGACAAGATGGTCTGGGCCATCCGCTGGGGTGGCGATACCGTTATGGACCTCTCCACCGGCCGCAACATTCACAACATTCGCGAATGGATCATCCGCAATTCGCCGGTGCCGATTGGAACCGTGCCGCTCTATCAAGCGCTGGAAAAGGTGAACGGTATTGCGGAAGACCTGAACTGGGAGGTTTTCCGCGATACGCTGATCGAGCAGGCTGAGCAGGGTGTCGATTACTTCACCATCCATGCTGGCGTGCGGCTTCATTACATCCCGCTCACCGTCAACCGTGTCACCGGCATCGTGTCGCGCGGGGGTTCAATCATGGCCAAGTGGTGTCTGCATCACCACAAGGAATCATTCCTCTACGAGCATTTCGAAGAGATTTGCGACATCTGCCGCGCTTATGATGTGTCGTTTTCGCTGGGTGATGGGCTGCGGCCCGGCTCTATCGCCGATGCAAACGATGCGGCACAATTTGCCGAGCTCGAAACGCTGGGCGAGTTGACGCAGATCGCCTGGGCTAAAGATTGTCAGGTCATGATCGAAGGCCCCGGCCATGTGCCGATGCACAAGATCAAGGAAAACATGGACAAGCAGCTCAAGGTCTGTGGCGAAGCGCCCTTCTACACGCTTGGGCCTCTGACAACCGATATTGCGCCGGGCTATGACCACATCACCTCCGGCATCGGTGCGGCGATGATCGGCTGGTTTGGTACCGCGATGCTTTGTTATGTCACACCGAAGGAGCATCTGGGTCTGCCGGATCGTAATGACGTGAAGGTCGGTGTTATCACCTACAAAATTGCCGCCCACGCTGCCGATCTTGCCAAGGGGCATCCGGCGGCGCAGATCCGCGATAATGCGCTGTCGCGCGCCCGCTTCGAATTCCGCTGGGAAGACCAGTTCAACCTGTCGCTCGACCCGGAAACGGCACGGTCGTTCCATGACGAGACCTTACCGAAGGAGGCGCATAAGGTCGCGCATTTCTGCTCCATGTGCGGGCCGAAATTCTGCTCCATGCGCATTTCGCACGACATCCGCGCCGAGGCACAGAAGGAAGGTCTGGAGGTTATGGCGCAGAAATTCCAGCAGGGCGGCGATCTCTATATGCCGTTGGAAAAGCCGGTCGCGGGGGAATGAGATGCGCATTCTCGTCAAAGGGGCAGGCGTTGCCGGTCTGACGGCTGCTCTGGAACTTGTCCGCCATGGGATGGAGGTCGCGGTTTGCGATCTTGCCAACCAACCGGGGCGCGGTGCGTCCTGGTATGCGGGCGGCATGCTGGCGCCTTGGTGCGAGCGCGAAAGCGCCGAGGAAGCCGTGCTGACGCTTGGCCAATCAGCGCTCGACTGGTGGGATGAGGCGACGCCGGGGCTGGTCAAACGCAACGGCACGCTGGTTGTGGCCCCTGCGCGGGACAAGGCGGAACTGTCGCGGTTTGCTTCTCGCACGACCGGTTATCGATGGGTTGATGAGGACGAGATTGCTACGCTGGAGCCCGATCTCGCGGGGCGTTTCCGTAAGGGGCTGTTTTTCGAAGGCGAGGGGCATCTCGATCCACGCTTGGCTCTCTTGGCACTTTATGAACGCGTTGTCTTGATGGGTACCGGCTTCCATTTCGGCGGTGACGCGCCAGATGGAACCACATTCGATCACGTCGTCGATTGCACCGGCGCGGCACAGACCGGCAAGCTTACTGGTCTTCGCGGCGTGCGTGGGGAAATGCTTTATCTCTCTACCGGCGAGGTCACGCTGTCCCGCCCCGTTCGGCTGCTTCATCCACGCATTCCGCTCTACATCGTGCCGCGAGAAGGGGGGCGTTTCATGGTGGGAGCAACGATGCTCGAGACGGATGAGGCGGGACCGATCACGGCACGCTCGATGATGGAACTGCTGAACGCTGCCTATGCGCTGCACCCCGCTTTCGGTGAAGCGCAGATCATAGAAGCGGGCACAGGTATCCGCCCCGCCTTTGCCGACAATCTGCCCGCTATCAGAGAGAACAACGGCACGCTGTTCATCAACGGTGCCCACCGGCACGGGTTTCTGCTTTCGCCAGCCATGGCGCGGCAGGCTGTCGATATCATGATGTCAAAGGAGGTTTCCCATGAAAATTCTCGTCAACGGGCAAGAGCATGATCTTGCCACGGAAAGGCTTTCCCACCTGCTGGCCGCGCTAGAATTTGAAGGCGAATGGTTGGCAACCGCCGTCAACGGCGATCTCGTCCATGCGCAGGATCGCGATGATTTTCGATTGAAGGAATTCGACAGGATCGAAGTTCTGTCACCAATGCAGGGAGGGTAGGCGATGTTGAAACTTTATGGACGCGACATCGGATCGCGACTGCTGCTCGGTACCGCGCGGTATCCTTCTCCTGCGGTGCTGGCGGATGCGGTGCGGGCCAGTAAAACGGATATTCTGACGATCTCTCTGCGACGCGAAACGGCGGGCGGCAGGCAAGGAGGGCAATTCTTCGAGATGATCCGCGAACTGGACCGAAACATTCTGCCCAACACCGCCGGTTGCCACACAGCCAAGGAAGCCGTGTTGACGGCCAAGATGGCAAGGGAAGTGTTCAAGACGAACTGGATCAAGCTGGAGGTCATCGGCAATCACGATACGCTGCAGCCGGATGTTTTTGCGCTGGTGGAGGCCGCCCGTATTCTCAGCGACGACGGTTTCGAGGTTTTTCCCTATACGACCGATGATCTGGTGGTGGCGGAAAAGCTGGTGGATGCCGGTTGCAAGGTGCTGATGCCCTGGTGCGCACCGATTGGTAGCGCCATGGGGCCACTGAACATCACCGCCTTGCGGTCGATGCGGGCTCATTTTTCCGATGTGCCGATGATTGTCGATGCCGGTCTTGGAAGGCCATCTCATGCCGCGACCGTCATGGAACTGGGCTACGACGCCGTGCTGCTCAATACTGCGGTGGCCGGTGCGGGCAATCCGGTCATCATGGCTGGCGCCTTTGCAAAGGCGGTGACGGCGGGGCGTGAGGCCTATCTTGCTGGCATGCTGGAACCGCGCGACATGGCGGTGCCCTCAACGCCCGTTATCGGTACGGCGGTGTTTTCCTGAGCCGTTGACAAGATGAGATGACGGCGGGATACCGGCAGGGATGAGCCTCACGAGGTACCCAGACATGCACAATCTGCTAACCGATATCGACGGTGTGGCTGTCGGCCATGCCACCGATCTCCAACTCGGGTCGGGCGTTACTGCCATTATCTTTGACGAGCCTGCCATCGCTTCCGGCTCCGTTCTTGGCGGTGCACCGGGAGGGCGGGATACGGCACTGCTTGACCCGTCCATGACGGTGGAGGTGGTCGATGCGTTTGTCCTATCTGGCGGGTCGGCCTTTGGTCTGGATGCGGCAGGTGGCGCACAATCCGGGCTTCGCGACATTGGGCGTGGCTTTGCCGTTGGCTCGACCCGCGTTCCCATCGTGCCGCAGGCGATCCTGATGGATTTGTTGAATGGCGGCAACAAGGATTGGGGCCTGCATTCGCCCTATCGTGAGATGGGTTATGACGCCTTCAAGGCCGCTACTCACCAGCCCTTTGCGCTTGGCAGCGTAGGGGCTGGCACCGGCGCGACGACCGCAACACTCAAGGGTGGGCTGGGTTCTGCCAGCGCCGTAACTTCGGGCGGCCATAGGGTCGCGGCCATAGTTGCCGTCAACGCGATGGGCTCCGCGACAGTTGGAACGAGGCAGCATTTTTGGGCGGCACCCTTTGAGCGTAACAACGAGTTTGGCGGGTTTGGATTGCCGCCGCAATTTTCATCCACCGATACTTCCATGCGCATCAAAGGCGTAACGCTGACGGCAACAACGATCGGCGCGGTGGTGACGGATGCCGTGTTGACGAAAGCGCAGGCGCACCGGCTGTCGATCATGGCGCATAGTGGGCTCGCCCGTGCGATCTTGCCGTCCCACCTTGCCAGTGATGGCGATACCATGTTGGTGGCGGCGACCTGCAAGAAATCCATGAGCGCTGCGAGTGACTTTGCAGAGCTTTGCCACCTGGCTAGCATGGTCGTCAGCCGCGCCATCGCACGGGGTGTTTATCAGGCGACGGCATTGCCATATGAAGGCGCACAAAAATCCTGGCATGATCATTTCGGAGCCGGTGCCGAATGAGCGATCAAAAACAGAAGTTGCCGCTGAAAACGGTTCTACGGATAGATTTTCCGCCGAGCGATAGACTTGGGCGGGGAAAAATCCAGCTGATGGAACTGATCGCCTCCACCGGCTCCATTTCTGCTGCCGGTAGGGCCATGGATATGTCCTATCGACGTGCCTGGTTGCTGGTGGATGCGCTGAACCATATGTTCAAGGAGCCTGTGATCGAATCCCAGCGCGGCGGCAGCCAAGGGGGCGGGGCAAGCTTGACTGCCTTCGGTCAGGAATTGCTTGAACGCTATCGAGCCATGCAGCGGCGCCTGAACGATACACTGAAAGCCGACCTCGATTGGCTCGAGACGAACAGACATTCCGATCAGTAAGGATCGAGTGCTGCCGATTTGATGATGGCAAAGATCGGCTGTCTAGCCTCCAGCGCCAACCGTTCGACCGAGAGGCGGGTGATGCGCGACGCAACGATATCGCCACCGCAATCCACCTGCACCATCGCCATGCCATCCTCCGACAGCACGATGTCTGCGATGCGGCCTTCCAAAATGTTGAGCGCGCTCAACCCCTCGGGCTTGACCGTCGCCAACATCACGTCGCGGGCTGGAATGTGGACGCGAACGCGGTGCCCGACTTCCGCCGATGGTGCGGGAACTTGCAACGCCACTCTGCTCAGTCTGATCGTGGCAAGGCCGTGAGCGGCATCGAAGCCTCCCACACTGCCGGACAGAATGCTGCCGATCTCGCGGCGTTCCAGTTGGGCTGTGAAAGCTGTGCGCGACAGGATGTCCGCTGCCTGGCCTGCGACCTCTATCCTGCCGTCCTTCATCACCACGATCTGGTCTGCAAGACGCGATACCTCGCTGATAGAATGGCTGACATAGATGATCGGAATTTTCGACTCATCGCGCAGCCGTTCCAGATAGGGAATGATCTCGGCCTTGCGCGCCTCATCGAGTGCGGCCAGCGGTTCATCCATCAACAGAAGGCGGGGTGACGACAGAAGCGCACGGCCAATCGCCACGCGCTGCTTCTCCCCGCCGGACAGTTTTTCCGGGCGGCGCTTCAGCAGGTCTCCGATGCCGAGCATCTCGATGATCTTTGCGCTTTCTGCGGCGCTGCTTGCATTGCCAGAAAACCAGCGACCGTAATGCAGGTTCTGCTCGACGGTGAGATGCGGAAACAGGCGCGCTTCCTGAAAGACGGTGCCGAAATGACGCTTGTGGCATGGCGTGAACAGGCGTTTTGCACTGTCTACCAGCACCTTACCATCATGCGTCAGTCTACTATGATCGGGTTTCGTCAGCCCGGCGATGATACGGATGATGGAGGTTTTGCCGGAGCCGGAGCGGCCGAAAAGGGCTGTCACGCTTTTGCCAGCGGTGAAGTCCACGTCCAGCGTAAAGGCACCCAGCCGATGTTTGGCGGTGAGCGTCAGTGTCATTGCGCATTCACCCTTTTTCCAACAATGCGCGCCAGATATTCCGAGGCGAGCAGGGCTATCATGGAAATAGCGATGGCAACCAGTGTCAGCCGCATCGCACCCGCATCACCGCCCGGAACCTGGGTGAAGGTGTAGATGGCCGCCGACAAGGTTTGCGTTTCGCCGGGAATATTGGAGACGAAAGTAATGGTTGCGCCGAACTCCCCCATGGCCTTGGCAAAAGCGAGGATCGTGCCTGCGATAATGCCGGGTAAGATGAGCGGCAGGGTAACGGTAAGGAATATCCAAACAGGACTAGCGCCCAGCGTGCCTGCCGCTTCCTCCAGTTTGTAATCCACGGCTTCTATCGAGAGGCGAATGGAGCGCACCATTAACGGAAAGGCCATGATGGCGCAGGCGAGTGCGGCGCCCGTCCAGCGGAAGGAAAAGACGATGCCGAAATACTGATCGAGAAACTGGCCGATGACGCCGCGGCGCCCGAAGGTAACCAGAAGTATAAAGCCGGTGACGACCGGAGGTAGTATGAGCGGCAGATGCACGATGCCATTGAGCAGCGATTTGCCCCAGAACTGGCCGCGCGCCAGCGCCAGCGCAATCAAGATGCCGAGTGGCAGGCTCGCGAACATCGCGATGCTGGAAACCCAGAGGCTCAAGCGTATCGCAGTCCATTCTTCCGCGCTGAGAGTGAGCCAGTCCAAGATGCCATTTCCCGTTATTATAGGATGGCTCAGACGATTGCCGGAGCCATGAGGATCGTGAAAATCGATCTTACTTCAGAATGGTAAAGCCCTGCTTTTCAAAGAAGGGCGCAGCCTTGGCCGATTTCAGGAATTCGAGATAGGCGGCAGCTAGCGGGTTTTTGGATTCAGCCAAGATAGCAACCGGATAGATGATCGGCTCGTGGCTGTCCTGCGGGAAGGTGCCGACAATCTTCACGCCCTGGTCGGCAGCGGCATCGGTCTGGTAGACGATGCCATAAGGCGCCTCACCGCGAGAAACGAGAACCAGCGCTGCACGGACGCTCTCCGCACCGGCAACCTTGCCTTCCACGGAAGACCAGATGCCGAGCTTTTCAAGGGCCGCCTTGCCATATTTACCAGCTGGAACGCTATCGACCGCACCCATGGCCAGCTTGCCGTCACCCACCAGCTTTGCAAGGTCGAAACCTTGCTTGATTTCGACGGGCGTTGCTTTGTCGACGGGGGCAACCAAGACTAGGCGGTTGCCGAGCAGGTTTGTACGCGTGTCTTCCTTGATCAGCTTTTTGCTCGCGAGATAGTCCATCCAGGCGAGGTCTGCGGAGATGAAGAGATCGGCAGGCGCACCTGCTTCGATCTGTTTGGCCAACGCCGAGCTTGCGGCATAGGAGACGGTGGCTTCGTTTCTGGTTTCCTTTGCCCATTCAGCATTTGCCGCATCAAGCGCGTTCTTCATGCTGGCTGCGGCAAACACTGTGACCTTGTCCTGCGCGGATGCCGGTGTAGATGGACCAATGGTCGCCACGACGGAGCCGATAATGGCTGCCAGAGTGGTTCTGATAAGAGTGCTACGAAGAATTCCCATCCATTTAGCCCCTTTTGGCGAAATATTTTCATGAATATATCGAAACTGTTTAGATGGCGGGCATTATATTTTCAAGGATATATCGATGGGCGCGATCAGGACATTCGCATGAGCCTGAATCTGCTGATGCCTAGATGCGCTCTCCTGCGAAATGCGCGACCTGTGCTCCGACTTCATAATAGGCTTCTTTCAAAGCGCGAAAGCTGCGGGCCTGCGGGTCTGTGACCGGCAAAGGAAGAGCGTCTTCTGCGAGATCGCCTGCTACATGCGCTGCAAGCGTTTTACCGAATATTGTTCCGGGTGCGATACCGCGGCCGTTGTATCCGCAAAAACCAACGACGTTTTTCGCGAATTTGTGGAAACGTGGCACCGAATCGTCGGTCATGCCGATCTGGCCGTACCATTCACATTCGAATTCGATGTCACCCAATTGCGGAAATAATCGTTTCATCGCACGTTTGGCCCAGGCGGGGTGAACGGCAGCACCCGTGTTGCGCAACGCGCCCACGCTGCCGAAAACGAGGCGTCCTGCTTGATCCATGCGGAAGGAGGAGAGGATTTCGTTCGTGTCCCAGCAACCTTCACGATTCGGCAGAATGGTTTTCCGCACATTGTCGCCTAGAGGTTTGGTCGCGACGTTGAAATAGGGTAGGTAGACCTGCTCTTCGCGCATGATTTTCCAGGGGCCAGTGCTATAGGCCTCCGTCGCGACGATGATCCAGTCAGCATGAACCGATCCGCTTGCGGTCTTGACCACCCAGCCGTCACCATTTGCCTGGCTGTCGGTGACGGGACTGGAGGTGTAGATTGTTGCACCTGCCTTTTGGGCTGCGTGTGCCAGGCCGCGCACATAGGCAAGCGGTTGCAGCGTGCCTGCACGCTCATCCAACAATGCGCCGCTATAGGCCGAAGAGCCAATACGGTCGGCTGTTTCCTGCGCGTCGAGAACCCGGACAGGCGCTCCGCGTGCGGCCCATTGGCTGCAACGTTCGCGGATTTCGGCCAGTCCCTTTTCTCCTACCGCGCAATGGAGTGTTCCGTTCTTTTCAAGCTGGCATTCGATCTGGTGCTTTTCGATCAGTTCGCGTACCAGAAAAGGCGCGTTGCCGAGAAGGTCGAGCAGGCGTTCGCCATAGATGGGGCCTAAAACATTTGGCAGCTCTTTAGGCATGACCCACATGCCGCCATTGATGAGGCCAACATTGCGGCCAGCGCCACCAAAGCCAATCTCCTTGCCTTCGAGAACAATGACTTTGATGCCACGTTCAGCCAGATGCAGTGCTGCGGAAAGCCCGGTAAAGCCACCGCCCACGACCACAACATCAGCCTTCTCACGGCCTTCCAGCGGTGATGTGACTGGCGGTTGTGGCGCGGTTTTTTCCCAAAGGCCATGAGAGCGTGGATCGTTGTACATCGTAATCACCAGGAAGCGGAAAGGTCGTGTGCGGTGCGCCGTATGACGAGCAGCTTACAACCGTGTCGGCCCTATGAATACCGACATATCGTGATCACGTCATGCTGGCGTGGAATGTGGCCTGCAATTGGTTCCACAGGCATTGTGGAAGACGGTTTCACCTGCAATCGAGACACAGGCTTGAAACATGCGCCTGCCTCGGACAATACTGCATCACATGCACGGGGGATGATGACCCTTGGCCAATAATCTAATTTATGACGGGAAAAGATCATGAAGCCTATCTTCGTTCAGCTTCAATGCGCACCCGGCAAGACATACGATGTTGCCGATGCCATTTACAAAACCGAACTGGTTTCGGAGCTTTATTCGACCAGTGGGGAGTATGATCTCCTGCTGAAGGTCTACCTCTCCACGGACGATGACATCGGCAAGTTCGTCAATGACAATATCGCTGGTATTCCGGGCATCGTGCGGTCGCTGACGACGCTGACATTCACCGCGTTCTAGCCACTCTCCACCTTGACTAAAAAAGGCGTTGTCCCATCAGGGGCAACGCCTTTGTTTTTATCGGGTCTTTGGCAGCGCTTGTCAGACCAGTTCAGCAATCTTGCGGCTGCGCACGAGGTTGCGAATAGCCAGCCTCACATCGTCGGCACTGTCGAAACGCTGCTCATCAAGATCATGGACGTGAAACTTTACAGCAATGAACTTCAGCCTGTTATCGTCGGGTACGACGATGCCTACGGGTTCACCAGCGAATTCAATAACTTGCTTTTGCATCATACATACTCCCGCTGTGGCTTGGCACACAGCATTTCGTCGAATCGAATTTTTAAAGATGGGTTGACCGTTAAGTCACATTCGACAGCAGCGGGAACACGTGCATGTGTGTCCGGCACTCACAAACCGCTGATCAAGGATCGCGGCAATACGTTTCATTTTTGACATGTCACTCTCCCTGCATTGGTGTGGACCCGGAATACCGGAGAGAATCGCTCTCCAGTTGAATCACTGATACTCCGGATTCGCGGCGTAATCAATTATTATGAATATAGGTAGAATATTTTTCTTTATGATGACAGGACAGGGGCGGAATTGTGAAATTTTTGTTTCTTTAGCCAGGTCGCCGTCAATGCTCTGGGAAACTGCGCTTATTAGAGATTTTCATTCGGTCGATGGCGGATAGAGGTGATCGTTGCCGTTGAAATCGGAAACCGAGTAGCAACCATCGGCATGTTTCGTCGCCGCATTCTGACCGATGGCGGCTTTTCCATGTCCGCCTGGAATATCCAGCACATAGATCGGCTGGCAAAGACCGGAAATATGTCCACGCATGGCGGCAACGATTTGCTGCCCTTCTTCTATATCCAGCCGGAAGTGACTGGTGCCGGGTGCCAGATCCGGGTGATGCAGATAATAGGGCTTTACCCGCGTCTCCACAAACGCGCGCATCAGGGCGCCAAGAACGAGAGGGTTGTCATTGATGCCTTTCAGAAGCACCGACTGGCTGACCATGGCAATGCCGGCGTCGATCAGGCGTGCGCAGGCGGCCCGCGCATCCTCTGTTAGTTCACGCGGATGGTTGGCGTGAAGCGCGATATAGGTTGTCTTGCCGCTTGATCTCAGGGCTTCGACCAACGCTGCATTGATGCAATCAGGGTCAACGACCGGTACACGCGTGTGGAACCGCACGATTTTGACATGCGGAATGGCCTTCAAGCCTTCCATGATCACCGTCAGGCGTCGTGGCGAAAGCACCAGCGGATCGCCACCCGTGAGGATAACTTCCCATATTTCTTGATGTGCCTTTATGTAGGCCAAGGCAGTATCTAACTCTTCGCTGGTCATGGTGCCGTTGCCTTGCGGCCCGACCATTTCGCGGCGAAAGCAGAAGCGGCAATAGACCGGGCATATGTGCACGGCTTTCAGCAGAACACGATCGGGGTAGCGATGCACGATGCCGTGGACCGGACTATGGGCCTCATCACTGATCGGATCGGCACGCTCTTCGGGTGTCTGCCGCAATTCGTCCTCGTGTGGAAGAAATTGCAATCCGATAGGATCGGCGGCATCGGTTCTATCGATGATATCGGCCATGGCAGGTGTTACCGCCACGGCATAACGTTCGGTTACAGGGCGAATGCGCTCCAGCGTAGGGCCGTCGATAAGACCTGCATCGAAGAGGTCTTCTGCGGATTTCAGGCTGTGTGCGGTCATGGGCCATAATCCGTGACTGGCGCCCACATCACCAGATCGATGCGGGGTGCGCCTGTTGCCAGCATCACCAGCCGATCAAAGCCGAGTGCGATACCGCTGGCTGCCGGCATGACGTCGAGCGCTGCGAGAAAGTCTTCGTCTATCGGATAGGTTTCGCCGTAGACGCGCTGCTTCTCCGCCATTTCGACTTCGAAACGGCGACGTTGCTCTTCGGCATCCGTCAGTTCACCGAAAGCGTTGGCAAGCTCCACGCCGCAGGCATAGAGTTCGAATCGTTCGGCAACACGGTTGTCTCTTGGCGAGCGGCGGGCAAGGGCAGCCTCGCTGGTTGGATATTCGTCCAGAATGGTCGCGCGTCCGAAGCCCAGTTGCGGCTCCACGCGCTCAACGATGACGCGACTGAACATATCCGCCCAACTGTCATCATCCGCAACACGGATGCCCGACGCTTTGAGCATTGTCGCCAGATGCTCGTGGTCGGTTGCACCATCAGCCTCTATCGTTGCCAGCAGATCAATGTCCGCATAGCGTTGAAAGGCTTCTGCAACGCTGAGCCTTTCCGGCTCAAGATACGGATCGACGCTGTGGCCGCGATAGGTAAGCGTTTTGGTCTTGGCGGTTTCGGCGGCCAGCGCCAGCAGTTGCCAGCTGTCACGCATCAGCGTCTCATAGGTCTCGCCCGTGCGATACCATTCCAGCATCGTGAATTCGGGGTGGTGCAGAGGTCCACGTTCGCGGTTGCGATAAACATGCGCAAAACAGTTGATCCGCTTTTCGCCGGCGGCCAGCAATTTTTTGCAGGCGAATTCCGGGGACGTGTGCAGATAGAGCGGTGTCTGCTCGCCACTTGTTGTTATGGCGGTTGTTGCAAACGCATGCAGATGGGCCTCGTTTCCAGGGGATACCTGCAAGGTTGATGTATCGACCTCAAGAAAACCATTGGCGGCAAAAAAGCCGCGCATGGCAGCTTGGATGGCGTTTCGCCCAATCAGAAACGGGCGGCGATCCTGATGCACATCGGGCGTCCACCAAGGAGACGTCGTGTCGAGACTGGAGCCCATCTGCTGCTTTCTTTCCGATCACTTGTGTCGAGTAGCGGGCGAAATTAGACATTTCGGACTGCCGCAGTCCCCGCATTGGTATCGATTTATTCGAAAACCACGGCACTGTTTTCGCTCCGAGGCTTTTGAAGGCTGGCAATTACCGTGGATTTAAGGTAGTTGCGCCCCATAAAACATACAAAACGTCCATCGGGTCAGTGCTGCCGCGCGGTCCTTTACGACGCATTTCATTGAGTTACAAGGAAATCATATGGTCAAGGTTATCGCCTCATCCGTGCGCAAGGGCAATGTTATCGATGTCGATGGCAAGCTTTACGTCGTTCTCAACGCCAATAACTTTCATCCTGGCAAGGGCACGCCTGTAACGCAGGTTGATATGCGCCGCATCTCGGATGGCGTGAAAGTTGCCGAGCGGTGGCGCACGACCGAGCAGGTCGAGCGCGCTTTCGTTGAAGACCTGAACTTCCAGTTCCTTTATGAAGATGGTGAAGGCTTCCATTTCATGAACCCGGAAAATTATGACCAGGTTGTCGTGGACGTGGAAACGATGGGCGACCAGAAGGCCTATCTTCAGGAAGGCATGACCTGCGTTCTTTCCATTCATGAAGGTTTGCCGCTGGCCGTTATTCTGCCGCGCCATGTGACGCTTGAAATCATGGAGACCGAACCGGTCGTGAAGGGCCAGACGGCCTCCTCCTCATACAAGCCAGCGATCCTTTCCAACGGGATTCGCACGATGGTTCCGCCGCATATCGATGCCGGTATCCGCGTTGTTATCGCAACCGAAGACAACTCTTATGTAGAGCGCGCAAAGAGCTGATTTTTGCGACCATCGTCCTTTGAAGAAAGCCCCGGAGTGATCCGGGGCTTTTTTATTGGCTGCATAGACAAAAAAAATCCCGCAACTTTCGTTGCGGGATTGATGTCTTCTACAGAGCGATCGCCTCGCCTACCTGCGCTTTGGCGTGTTGGCTGCAATCACGGTGTTTGAGGATGTCGTCGGGCCGCCCACTGCGTAACCACCGCCCAGCGCAACGCTCAGACGGACATAGTCCTGAGCCGTCGTCTGAACCGCAGTTGCAAGATTGGCCTGCGCGGTAGAGACCTGACGCTGGGCATCGAGGACGTCGAGCAGGGATGAAGCGCCGTCGCGGTAGCTGGCTGTCGCGAGCGACAGGGCTTCCTGGTAGGACCTGACGGTTCTACGAAGCGCGTCTTCCGTCTGCTTGTCGCGCGTAACAGCGGCAAGTGCATTTTCGACTTCTTCGATACCGTTTAGTACCGTTTCCTTCCAGGCCAGGTACTGTTCGCGAGCCGAGGATTTAGCAATATCGACATTGGCGCGCAGGCTGCCACCATCAAAGATCGGCAACACAAGGCTTGGGCCGAAGGACCAGGAGTTCGATGTTCCGCGCGCACCATTATTGGCGACGTTTACGAGGCTTGGCGAGATCGAACCGCTGATCGTGATGCTTGGATAAAGACGTGATTCGGCAACGCCGATCTGCGCGACCGCTGCTGCAAGGTTGCGTTCTGCAACGCGGATGTCTGGACGATTACGGATAAGATCAGCCGGGATGCCAGTGAGCGGCGCCTTGCGGGCAACCGGCTGACGAGCGCCGCGTTGCAGTTCCAGGACCAAGGATGATGCGGGCATGCCGAGAAGTGTGGCAATGCGATGCGCAGCCTGGCGGAAGCTGGTTTCGAGACCCGGCATGTCAGCAAGTGTTGAGTTGACCAGACCTTCAGACTGAACAACGTCAAGACGTGATGCGGCGCCAGCCTCCAGCTGCAGCTTCGTCAGGTCAAGTGTTTCGCGACGAGACTTCAGGTTGGCGCGGGCAATCGCCAGGCGTTCCTGAAAATAGCGGGCATCGATATAGGCGGAAACGACAGACGAAATAAGCGTCAGGCGCTGAACGTCCGCCGTGGAATAAGCGGCGTCAAGCGACGCGCTGGCGCTCTCCTTGGAGCGGCGGTACTGGCCGAAAAGATCCAGCAGCCATGACGCGTCAAGCGCACCGCTCGACGTGTTCTGAACAGGACGGTCCGCGGTTGCGAGGCTTCCCTTCGTCTCCGATATCGTATGGCTGCCGGAGCCTGTGAGGCTTGGGAGCGCGCCCGCACCTGCAACCGTAATCTGTGACTGAGCCTGATTGATACGCTCGATAGCCTGGAGAACTGTCAGGTTCTGCGCAAGACCTGTTGAGACATAGCCATTCAAACGGCTGTCGTTGAAAGCGTTCCACCATGCGACAGTTGCGACGTCGCCATTGCTGGCTTTGCCACCTTCCGCAAATTTTACTGGAAGCTGGATTTCCGGTTCCTTGTGGTCAGGCCCGACAACACATCCAGAAAGAAGGAGCAAGGTCAGAGGAATGGTAGCGCGAATAGACAGCATGAAGTTATCCCAATATTTTGGTGCAAGTGACACACCAGTCGAAACGAGCTGAGCACTGCTGCGTGCTGACAAAAATGCGGTTCGTAATTTCCAACATTTCTAACAGCGTCTCCCGGCTTTGCTAGCATATTTTTGGTTTGTTAACGTTTAGATAGCCGCCGAATCACGACAAAAAACGATGGAACGAAGAAAATTCCAAGGAGTGTTGCAGAAAGCATACCACCGAGAACGCCGATACCGATGGCATTCTGCGCAGCGGAGCCCGCGCCGGTAGCGATTGCCAAGGGCACAACCCCCAAGATAAATGCCAGCGACGTCATGATAATCGGGCGCAGGCGAAGCTTTGCTGCTTCCAATGTCGCTTCCATCAAACTCAGTCCGTGCTCCATTCGCTCCTTGGCAAATTCCACGATCAGAATCGCGTTCTTGGCGGCAAGGCCGATGGTCGTCAGCAAGCCGACCTTGAAATACACGTCGTTGGACTGACCAAAGACGTGAGCCGCGACCACAGCGCCAAGCACGCCCACCGGAACTGCCATGATGACAGAGAACGGAATCGACCAGCTTTCGTAAAGCGCTGCCAGGCAAAGGAAGACGATGAGAACGGAGAGCGCATACAGCATCGGTGCCTGCGAACCCGAGAGACGCTCCTGATAGGAAATGCCTTGCCATGCGACGGTATAGCCACCGGGCAGTGCAGCTGTCAGGCGTTCCATTTCGTTCATCGCATCACCGGACGCAACGCCCGCACCCGCCGCGCCTTCCATGGAGATAGCGCTTGTGCCGTTGAAGCGCGCAAGCGTTGGCGGACTGTTGACCCAGGTGATTTCGCTGAACGACGAGAATGGTACCATTTCGCCGCTGGTATTGCGGGCATACCAGTATTTCAGGTCATCCGGCTGCATGCGGTAAGGGGCGTCACCCTGAACATAGACGGGCTTCAACTCTCCATTCAGCGTGAAGTCGTTGACGTCGCGGCCCGCGAATATGGTCGATAGCATGAGGTTGACGGAAGCAAGGTCCACGCCCATCGCGCCCATCTTTTCCTGATCGAGCAGAATCTTCATCTGCGATTCTTCGTCTCGGCTGTTGGAGCGCAAAGAACTGATGTTCGGGTTTCCACCCGCTTCCTGAATCAACTGCTTGGAAGCGGCGCTTAGGGCTTCGGTACCTGTTCTGCCACTGTCCACGAGATACATCGAGAAACCACTGGATGTTCCAAGACCCTGGATTGCCGGTGGCAACAGCGGGAAGACCTGCGCATCGCGGAAGGACAGGAACGTGCCCATTGCCCGCTGAACGATGGCCGCAGCATGTTGCTCAGGTTCTGAGCGCAGCGAGAAGTCCTTCAGTTTGGTGAAGACCATCGCGTTGTTCTGGCCGGAACCTGTGAAGCTGAAGCCGAGAACACCAAAGACGGATTCGACATTGTTGCCTTCCTTTTCACGAAAGTATTTCTCGACCTGTTTGACCACCTCATTCGTGCGTTCGATGTTCGAACCGGTCGGCGTCTGCACGATTGTCAGCAGGACGCCTTGGTCTTCCTGTGGAAGGAATGAGCTTGGTAGTCTTGTGAAGAACCATGCGCAGCCACCGATGACGACGAGGAAAAGTATCATCACGCGTGCCGGGCGTTTCAGCAAATAACCGATGCTGGAGACGTAACCATTCGTGGTGCGGCCGAACACGCGGTTGAACCACGCTCCTGGACCACGCTTCTCTTTTTTATGATCGACTGGCTTCAGCATCGTGGCGCAGAGCGCTGGTGTCAGCACGATGGCGACGACAGCCGACAGCAACATGGCCGAAACGATGGTGACGGAGAACTGACGATAGATGATGCCGGTCGATCCGCCGAAGAATGCCATCGGAATGAACACCGCCGTCAACACGAGCGCGATGCCGATAATGGCACCGGTGATTTCGTGCATCGACTTCTCGGTTGCCTCAAGCGGAGACAAGCCCTCCTCGGACATGATGCGTTCGACGTTTTCCACGACGACGATGGCGTCATCCACCAGCAAACCGATGGCGAGAACCATCGCAAACATGGTCAGCGTGTTTATGGAATACCCCGTCAGGGCCAGAATACCGAAGGTCCCAAGGAGAACCACGGGCACAGCGATCATCGGAATAAGGGTGGCGCGCAGGTTCTGGAGGAAGACCAGAAGAACCACGAAAACCAGAATGATCGCTTCGATCAGCGTGTGAACAACCTTCTCGATGGAAAGCTGGACGAAGGGCGTCGTGTCGTAGGGATACTCAATCGAAACGCCTTCTGGCAGACCGCCAGCCGCTGTGGCAAGCGCTGCTTTTACGCGCGATGATGTATCGAGAGCGTTCGCACCAACCGCCAGGTTCACGGCAAAGCCCGCAGACGGACGGCTGTTGGATCGCGAGTCGCCGCCATAGGTTTCCTGACCGATCTCGATACGGGCAACGTCGCTGAGGCGGACCGCCGCCCCGTCTTTTTCGACCTTGAGAATGACGGATTCGAAGTCCGCAACGGTGGTGAGTTGGCTTTGCGCCGTCACGGTGACGTTGAGCTGTTGGCCCGGTACGGCTGGCAATGCGCCAAGAGAGCCGACGGACACCTGAGTGTTCTGGCTTTCGATGGCGCTTGTCACGTCTGCTGTCGTCAACTGATATTTGTTGAGCTTGAACGGGTCGAGCCAAACCCGCATGGCATATTCCGAACCGAAGACATTGATGCTGCCGACGCCTTCCAGGCGCTTGATCTGGTCTTCGACCTGTGTGGAAAACACATCACCCAGATCTGCGGATGTCCGTTTGCCATCCGTGGAGATCAGCGCGCCGACCATCAAGATACTGGAGGTCGAACGGCTGACTTCGATGCCCTGCTGCTGAACGACATCCGGCAATTGGGACTCGACCAGCTGCAACTTGTTCTGCACCTGCACCTGAGCGATGTCAGGCATGATGCTGTTGCCGAATGTCAAAGTGACGGACGCACTGCCGGTCGAGGACGTCGATGTCATGTATGTCAGGTCGTCAAGACCGGTCATGCCGTCTTCGATGATGGTCGTAACCGATTTTTCGACCGTCTCAGCGCTCGCACCGTTATAGCTCGCATTGATGCGCACGGTGGTCGGCGCGATTTCCGGATATTGCGAGATGGACAGCGTGAAAATTGCCAGCGCACCACCAAGCATGATGACAATCGCTATAACCCACGCGAAAACGGGGCGCCGGATAAAATAATGGGCCATGGAAAGTCTGCGCCTTACTTTTTGCGAGCTCTAACGGACACGGGTACGGACACGCTTACTTCGATGGAGCAGCGGGCGGCTGCGCCTGCTGCTGAGGAACGGCAATGCCACGTTCGTCAATCGTCGCTTCAACGGGATTGACGACTGCAGCATTGGCAATCCACTGGAACCCGTCGACAATCAGCTTGTCGCCGTCCTTGACGCCTTCTGTGACGAGCCACGCATTGTTGGATTGCTGGCTCTTCGGAAAGACGCGGGTTTCAACCTTGTTTTCCGCGCCAACGAATTTTGCTTCGAGTTCGCCGGCCGCGTTGCGGGTTGCGGCGCGCTGCGGAATGAGGAAACCCTGTTCCTTGCCGATTGTGAGCGTAGCGCGCACGTAGGTGCCTGGCAAAATGAGATCGTTCGGGTTTTCAAACAGCGCGCGGATGGCAAAGGTGCCAGTGGTTTCGCTGACCGCCATGTCCGACATATCGACTTTACCGGTCTGCGAATATTCGGTGCCGTCTTCCAGCGTCAGGCGAATGTCGGTGTTCTTTTCACCTGCCAGCCGTCCGGACGCCACCGCATTGCGCAGGCGCAGGAGGTTGGCGCTGGATTCGATCAGGTCGATATAGATAGGATCGATACGACGAAGCGTTGTCAGGGCCGTTGTCTGGTTGGCCGTCACCACGTTACCAATGCTGACATTTGTTGACGACGTGATGCCATCGAACGGCGCGCGGATCTTTGTCAGGTCGAGATTGATTTCGGCCGTCTCGAGCGCCGCGTTGGACTGCGCAACATCTGCCTCCGCCTGAAGCAGTGTCACTTTGGCATTTTCATATTCGATCTGCGTCGCGCCGCTGTTGACGAGGCGCTCGTAACGCGCAAGGTTTGCCTTGGCGCTTGGAATGCTGGCTTCTGCTTTGGCGACGCTGGCGCTTGCCTGCGCAACTTCGGCCATGTAGGTGTTGTCTTCGATCTGATAGAGAATGTCACCCTGCTTGACTTCGCTGCCTTCCTTGAAAGGAACCTCGCGAATGATGCCGGTTACACGGGGACGGATCTCGGCAGTCTGGAATGCGCTGGCGCGGCCCGGTAGAACGGTTGTCAGCGGGTATTCGCTCGTCTTCATCGTCACGACGCTAACGGGTGAGGGAGGACGTTGATTTTTCTGCGCCTCGGCTCCCTTTTTTTCTTCGCTGTCGCTGCAACCGGCAAGAATGCCTGCCATGAGCAATGTGGTGAAGAGAGGGGTAAGGCGTCTTTTCATCGTTTTTCTCATATCAGCGGTCAAATCTCGGTTGCTATTCGGTTGCAGACGAAAATACAGGTTCTGCAATGTTTAGTCGGTTTGGTTGAATGCACGGACACGACACGATCAGGCAGTTTCAGCAAAGTGACGTACAGCCGATATCGTCACTTATCAATCCCATATCGCAGTGCAGCATCCAGAAGGCGAACGAGTTCATCACATCGTGTTGCTAAAATGTCCACGTTTTCATGTGCAATCAAAGCCGGATGCAGAACACTCGTTAAAGCAAAAAGCGCAGTACGCGATGATCTGTCGATATCCGTCGCAGAATAGGTTCCGTCTTCTATTCCATCGCTAATGATCTTGGCGAGTAGCTCTGTTATCACATTCTCATAATGTCGGCCGCACGCAAGTTCTCTTTTGGCGGTCATTAAAATCATTTCGAAAATATACGGATTGTCATTCAGATCACGTCGATGGTTTTCCATCAGACTATGCGCCAGATGCCGAAGCCTCTCGAACGGGGAGTGAGTTGCGTCCAGCGGATCGAGCTTGTTTTCCAGCAATCGGATCTGTTGCAGAAAGATAGCATCGACCAAGGCATTCTTGGAGCTGAAATGTTTGAAGACGTTCGCTGGCGACATGGTCAGCGCGGCGGCGATATCTGCGATAGAAACGGCGCCAAACCCCCGCTCGCGGAAAAGCCGCTCTGTCATGACAAGAATGTCACGGCGCGTTTCCTCACCCGAGCGACGGGGACGGACCTGCCGCCCACTCGTTTCGGCTTTCGACAACGCGGATGTCTGGACGCTTGCTTTAGCCACGTTACACTCCCTGGAAAAATGGCTCCAGATTCTTCCGTACCCGCTCCAGGGGCGATGCCTCGCTGTCATCGGGCCTGAACGCTTCTCCGGTGATCCGCTCAAAAGCTTCGATATAGACCTTGGACGTTTGGGCAACCAACTCCTGCGGGATTTCGGGGACGTCGTCCTTATAAGGGTCGCAACGTTCGGCAACCCATGCCCGGACGAAGTCCTTGTCGAAACTTTGCGGGCGTGTACCGTTCTGGAGAGCCTGCTCGTAGGTATCTGCCATCCAGTAACGACTGCTGTCCGGTGTGTGAATTTCATCGGCCAGAATGATAGTTCCATTCTCGTCGGTGCCAAACTCATATTTGGTATCGACCAGAATGAGGCCACGGCTTGCAGCAACGTCCTGCCCACGTTTGAACAGCGCAAATGCGTAAGCCGAAAGGTTCTCCCACTGCGCGGGCGTCAGCAAACCCTTTTCGATGATCTCGGCAGGGGTGAGAGGTTCATCATGACCGCCATCGAACTCCTTGCTGGTGGGCGTGATGATAGGCTCAACCAAAACCTGATTGTCTTTCATGCCATCCGGGAAGGTAACACCGTACATCTGGCGCTCGCCCTTTTTGTAGAGCGTCAGAATGGAGGTGCCGGTTGTTCCGGCCATATATCCGCGCACCACGATCTCGACTGGCAGAATATCAAGTCGCTTACCGATCACGACATTCGGATCCGGGTAAGAGACGACATGGTTCGGGCAGATATCTTTCGTTTGTTCAAACCAGTAACGCGCAGTTTGGGTCAGCACTTGGCCCTTGTAGGGTATGCACGTCAAAATACGGTCGAAAGCACTGAGACGATCCGTCGAGATAATAATGCGATTGCCGTCGGGCAAGTCATAGTTCTCGCGAACCTTGCCACGATAATACTGGGGAAGTTCAGGAATGACGGCTTCTGCTAGAACGCGCACGGGATTGTCCAATCTCTTTCTATAAGGCGATAACCGGCTCAGACGTGCCGGAGAGTATGGGATCACCCTATCGCATGTTTTATCGGGAAGGACCAGTATTGGCTTTTTTATGCGGGGCGGGGTGGTTGGGCGGGGTTAATCCAAAATACTTTTTGAAATCAATAATTTATAAAATATGTCTATTTTTTTACAGAGGCACTGTTGACTATGTCGTTGGGTGTCCTCTATAAGTCCGCTCACTGACGAGGGCGGCGGCGCTGCTAGCGACGATGTCCTTCGTTCATGAGAACAGTGAAGATTGAGCGAATGAGTTTAGTCTTTTAGATCATGGCCTTGAGGGGTTTTGGTTGGTTTTTTTTGACACTAATGTGTGTCTGTTTTTTGA
>NZ_KQ961025.1:2500-6662 GCF_001562555.1 Agrobacterium bohemicum | reverse complement strand
TGGTTGCGGGGGCAGGATTTGAACCTGCGGCCTTCAGGTTATGAGCCTGACGAGCTACCGGGCTGCTCCACCCCGCGTTACCAGCGCGAACCTTTGGTTCGTCGCGACAAAGCAAACCTGTGTAGGTTTGCGTCTCTACCCGACTTTTGCCGGAGGCAAAATGTCGTCTTGGTCCGGTATTTTGCCTTGGCAAAATACCGTTATTGAACTCAGAGGGCTGAACAGATGCCTTATGAGCAGTGCGCTTAAACGCATAAAGGCCGCTTTCGCGGCCCTTTTGTATCGGCTGGGCCGAGTTTGTTTTTGTTTGAGAAGACTGTTGTTTTTCATGTGTTGCGTTTTGCAGACCTGGCAGCGACCTACTCTCCCGCGTCTTAAGACGGAGTACCATTGGCGCTGGGGCGTTTCACGGCCGTGTTCGGAATGGGAACGGGTGCAGCCGCCCCGCAATAACCACCAGGTCGGCAAAACGCAACATATGTTCATGCGGAACGCATGAACATATGATTGCTTTTGATTAGTACGGCACCCTCAGCTATGAGGACACGTTGACCAAAGCAACAAAGTTCATGTTTTCACATGGAAACTGTTGTTTCGAGAAGCTGGGTGGCAGAGCCACTTTTTGTCTTAATATACACGTCTCACTTGACCTGTCCGTATTTCACACTTGCTCAAGCTTGAGCGTGGCGTCCATACAGGACGATAGTCCGTCGCGCCTTGTGGCGCGCGCCGTCCGCAGGCCTTTGGCCGTGAGGACAGAAGTCATCATCGAACTGCGTTCGATGAACATAATCAATGGGAACGAAGAAGTCGATCGAGCTATTAGTAACGGTAAGCTTCATGCATTACTGCACTTCCACACCCGTCCTATCAACGTGGTCGTCTTCCACGGCTCTGATAGGGAACACTCGTTTTCAGGTTGGTTTCCCGCTTAGATGCCTTCAGCGGTTATCCATTCCGTATATAGCTACTCTGCTATGCCCTTGGCAGGACAACAGATCCACCAGAGATACGTCCATCCCGGTCCTCTCGTACTAGGGACAGATCCTGTCAATATTCCTACACCCACGGCAGATAGGGACCGAACTGTCTCACGACGTTCTGAACCCAACTCACGTACCGCTTTAAATGGCGAACAGCCATACCCTTGGGACCTGCTCCAGCCCCAGGATGCGATGAGTCGACATCGAGGTGCCAAACAACCCCGTCGATATGGACTCTTGGGGGTCATCAGCCTGTTATCCCCGGCGTACCTTTTATCCGTTGAGCGATGGCCCTTCCACACGGGACCACCGGATCACTATGACCGACTTTCGTCTCTGCTCGACTTGTCAGTCTCGCAGTCAGGCGGGCTTATGCCATTGCACTCGACGACCGATTTCCGACCGGTCTGAGCCCACCATCGCGCGCCTCCGTTACTCTTTCGGAGGCGACCGCCCCAGTCAAACTACCCACCATACACTGTCCCGGATCCGGATAACGGACCGCGGTTAGACATCCACGAAGATAAGGGTGGTATTTCAAGGATGGCTCCACGAGAACTGGCGTCCCCGCTTCAAAGCCTACCACCTATCCTACACATGCCTTGGCGAATGCCAGTGTAAAGCTATAGTAAAGGTGCACGGGGTCTTTCCGTCTGACCGCAGGAACCCCGCATCTTCACGGGGAATTCAATTTCACTGAGTCTATGTTGGAGACAGCGGGGAAGTCGTTACGCCATTCGTGCAGGTCGGAACTTACCCGACAAGGAATTTCGCTACCTTAGGACCGTTATAGTTACGGCCGCCGTTTACTGGGGCTTCAGTTCAGAGCTTGCACCCCTCCCTTTAACCTTCCAGCACCGGGCAGGCGTCAGACCCTATACGTCGTATTGCTACTTCGCAGAGCCCTGTGTTTTTGATAAACAGTCGCTACCCCCTGGTCTGTGCCACCCTGACATACTTGCGTACAACAGGGTCACGCTTCTTCCGAAGTTACGCGTGCAATTTGCCGAGTTCCTTCAACATAGTTCTCTCAAGCGCCTTGGTATACTCTACCTGACCACCTGTGTCGGTTTCGGGTACGGTCTATACGGTGGAGCTATTTCCTGGAACCTCTTCGCCGCACATTCAATCCAATAAGAATGTACAACACACGAGATCCGTCACTACCACCAGGCCCACGAATATTAACGTGGTTCCCATCGACTACGCGTGTCCGCCTCGTCTTAGGGGCCGGCTAACCCTGCTCAGATTAACTTTAAGCAGGAACCCTTGGTCTTTCGGCGAGGGAGTCTCTCACTCCCTTTATCGTTACTCATGTCAACATTCGCACTTCCGATATCTCCAGGGGCCCTCACGGGTCCCCCTTCACAGACTTACGGAACGCTCCGCTACCACAGCACAGTCACTATAACTGTACTATCCTCAGCTTCGGTGCATGGCTTTAGCCCCGTTACATTTTCGGCGCAAAGACCCTTATTTAGACCAGTGAGCTGTTACGCTTTCTTTAAATGATGGCTGCTTCTAAGCCAACATCCTGGTTGTTTTGGGATCCTCACATCCTTTCCCACTTAGCCATGACTTGGGGACCTTAGCTGGAGGTCAGGGTTGTTGCCCTCTTCACGACGGACGTTAGCACCCGCCGTGTGTCTGCCGATTAGTACTCCTCGGTATTCGGAGTTTGGTTAGGATCAGTAAGACGGTGAGTCCCCATAGCCCATCCAGTGCTCTACCCCCGAGGGTATTCGATCGACGCACTACCTAAATAGTTTTCGCGGAGAACCAGCTATTTCCGAGTTTGATTGGCCTTTCACCCCTAGCCACAAGTCATCCCAATCTATTGCAACAGATATGGGTTCGGCCCTCCAGTTGGTGTTACCCAACCTTCAGCCTGCTCATGGCTAGATCACTCGGTTTCGGGTCTAATGCAACAAACTAAACGCCCTATTCAGACTCGCTTTCGCTACGCCTACACCTACCGGCTTAAGCTTGCTTGCTACACTAAGTCGTTGACCCATTATACAAAAGGTACGCCGTCACTCTTTCGAGCTCCGACTGCTTGTAGGCATCCGGTTTCAGGTTCTATTTCACTCCCCTCGTCGGGGTGCTTTTCACCTTTCCCTCACGGTACTTGTTCGCTATCGGTCATGCACGAGTACTTAGGCTTGGAGAGTGGTCTCCCCATGTTCAGACAGGATTTCACGTGTCCCGCCCTACTCAAGGACAATGATTGTTCTACGTGTACGGGGCTATCACCCGCTATGGCCGCATTTTCCAAAGCGTTCCACTTTATTCATCATTGCCACTGGCCTGGTCCGCGTTCGCTCGCCACTACTTACGGAGTCTCGGTTGATGTCCTTTCCTTCAGGTACTTAGATGTTTCAGTTCCCTGAGTTCGCTTCTTACACCCTATGTATTCAGATGCAGATACCTTATTGTGATATCTAGAAACCTCTTTCGCTGAACCCTCGAACCCGGTATCGCCGGGTTTGTTCTGTCCTCACGGCCAAAGGCCTGCGGACGGCGCGCCAAACTGTTGGCGACGACCTAACGGTCTGTATGGGAAGTCCCATGCAAACCGTTCAAAACATCAAGGTGTCTAGCAAAACAGATTTTCTAGATATCTAAGGTGGGTTCCCCCATTCGGAAATCCATGGATCAAAGCTTATTCGCAGCTCCCCACGGCTTATCGCAGCGTATCACGTCCTTCTTCGCCTGTGCATGCCAAGGCATCCACCAAATGCCCTTAATTCACTTCTTCGTTCTCATTGTCTATGCTCATCCATAGTCGCTTCCGAAGGAAGCGACGACCTGATTACCTTTTACAATCAAGCCACTTCATGATGACATCGACGTGTCGATACAGTCCTCTTTGAAGGCACGCCGGTGCACTTCGAGGCCGTATCATTAAGACCAGCTTCTCGAGATATCATCCGGTGATGCGCGGTCAGGCAACATCAATCCAGCATCCCCATCAGATGATAACCGAAGCTATCAAACAACAAAAATGCCTCAGGACAAGCTTTCCTACCTACTCCAATCCCTCCACCAATTCCGGCCGACTAAGCCATCACATGGTTTCACTGAGACTGGGCTCGGACGTCTTGAACCAATGGCTCAAAACACCTGGAAGCTTCCAGACATATCTTCTCTTCACAATGCAGACAGAACAGGCACAATCT